>CALDUQ010000109.1 GCA_937924845.1 uncultured Flavobacteriaceae bacterium | reverse complement strand
TGAAAAACTTAATCAAAAATTTGATATAGCGGCCAATACATCGGTAGCAAACTACTCATTTATGTTTGGCGGGACTAATGATAATTTGGATGAAATTTTAAAAGTTAACCCAAAAGAAGTTGCGGCATTAAAATTGTTTTTAGGTTCATCTACAGGTAATATGCTGGTAGATAACCCAGAAACGCTAGAGAAAATTTTTGAAAGCACCAAGCTTTTAATAGCAGTACATTGTGAAGATGAAACAACTATTAAAACTAATTTTAAAAAATATGAAGACGAATTTGGTGACGATATTCCTATAAATTGTCATCCCAAAATTAGAAGTGAGGAAGCGTGCTATTTGTCGTCATCAAAAGCGATCGAATTGGCAAAAAAAACAGGAGCTCGATTACACGTATTTCATTTATCTACAGCTAAAGAAATGGAATTGTTTTCTAACAAAGAAAAATTGAAGGATAAAAAAATTACAGCCGAGGTTTGCGTTCATCATTTATATTTTACCGATAACGATTATGAGAAAAAAGGCACTCATATAAAATGGAACCCAGCGGTAAAATCAGAAAAAGACAAAGACGCACTATGGAAAGCGTTATTAAATGATAAAATTGATGTAATCGCTACCGACCATGCGCCGCATACCTTAGAAGAAAAAAACAATAAATATGCTAAAGCGCCATCGGGTGGGCCATTAGTACAACATGCTTTGCCAGCCTTGTTTCAGGCGTATCATGATGGTAAAATAAGTGTCGAAAAAATTGTTGAAAAATTTTGTCATAATCCAGCCATTTTATTTCAAATCGAAAAACGAGGTTTTATTAAAGAAGGCTATTTTGCCGATTTAGTAATCGTAAACCCTAGCCACCCTTGGACGGTTAAAAAAGATAATATTTTATATAAATGTGGATGGTCTCCTTTTGAGGGGACAACATTTGCGTCAAGGATAAGCCATACTTTTGTAAATGGTACTTTAGTGTATAATAATTTTAAGTTTAGTGAAACAAAAGCTGCAAAGCGTTTAACATTTAATAGATAATATGAAGTTTGTAAGTTCTATAGTTTTTTTATTTTTAATACTGTCATGCACTAGCGGGAAATTAGCTGCACCAGATAAGCCTAATAATTTAATTGATAAAAACATGATGGTTAATGTGTTATATGACATGGCTGTTATAAATGGCGCAAAATCATCAAACGGTAAGCTTTTGTCAACAAAAGGGTTAGCGCCGCAGGCTTACATTTTTAACAAATATAATATTGATAGCGCTCAGTTTGTATTAAGTAATGCGTATTATACCTATCATACTGCCGATTATAAGCATATTTATGATAACCTTCAAAAGCGATTAGATTTAGATAAAAAACATTATCAAAACGTAGTAGATAGTTTAAAGTTAGATAAAAAAGCGAAAGACTCTTTGAAAAGAGTAAAAGCTAGCAAAATCAAAACGCTTAAACTAAATGAAAAAACTTTGAAAAAGGGTTAGTTAAAAAAATTAGCTGTACTTTTAATCGCCTTATCAATTGGTGTAAATTTAAAATCTAGGGTATTTTTTATTTTACTACTATCAAAATAATCTACAGTAGTAATTGATTTTATAACCTGCTTAGTAAGTTGCCTAGGAGATTTAATAAGTAAGCTTTTAAAATAATCAATAGCGCAAATAGCGTTAAGCATAGATTTTGAGGCTATTTTTTTAGGGTATTTAACGTTTAATGCATTTGCAATTTGTTTAAAAATGGCATAAAAGCTTAAATTTTCGCTTACTAGTATAAAACGTTCGTTTTGTATTGCGCTATTCATTGCTAACATCATGGCGTTAACAACGTCATTTACACTTACAAAGCCAGTCACGCCATTTGTGATAAATATATCTTTTTGACGATATACCCTTTTAAATAAAGCACCACTGCCCAAATTCCAAAAACCCGGACCTATAATAACCCCTGGGTTTACAATTACTGTTTTGAGTCCTTCTTGTGAGCCTCGCCAAACTTCCATCTCGGCACCATATTTTGTAATCGCATAGCCCGAATGGTTTAATTCAGGATTCCATTCTGACTGTTCATTACGCATGTTTGAGGGATTATTTACCTCGCCAATTGTTGCAATTGAGCTAACATGGCATAACTTTTTAACCTTATGACTAATACATAAGTTTACCACATTTGCAGTGCCATCAATATTAACATTTCTAAGTTGGTTGTAGTCTTTGGGTTGAAAAGAAACTAAGGCTGCACAATGATATACTTTTGTAATATTTGCAAAAGCCTCATTTAAATCAGGAATATTGGTGATATCGGCTTTTATCCATTCAATTTTAGATAAAGCATCAAGCGGCTTAGCCGTGTAATATCTAAAAATGTTTTCTACATTTTTTAAACTGCTTTCAGATCTATAAATTGCACGAATCATGTGACCCTCAGTAGTTAATTTATAGAGCAAATGACTTCCAACCAAACCGGTGCCTCCTGTAACTAGTATCATACAACTAAAATAGTATTTTTTATTTTCTAATAGCTAAGTAAACTTTATATCTTTGGTGAAAATTTAAAAGTAATGGCAAATAATTTTTTAGAAGAATTAAAGTGGAGAGGGATGATACATGACGTCATGCCTGGAGCCGAAGCACATTTGGCTGAAAAAATGAGGAGTGCTTATGTAGGGTTTGATCCAACTGCCGATTCATTACATATTGGTAATTTAGTGCCAATAATGTTATTGGCACATTATCAGCGTTGCGGGCATAAGCCAGTAGCTTTAGTTGGTGGTGCAACGGGTATGATAGGAGATCCGTCAGGAAAATCAAACGAAAGAAATTTATTAGATGAGCAAACATTACGTCATAACCAAAACGCCATAAAAGCTCAGCTTGCACACTTTTTAGATTTTGAAAGTGAGGTTGATAATGCAGCTGTGTTGGTTAATAATTATGATTGGATGCAAGCATTTTCGTTTCTAGATTTTATTAGAGATGTAGGCAAGCATATTACAGTAAATTATATGATGGCCAAAGACTCGGTAAAAAACAGAATTTCTTCAGAAGCTTCCGAAGGCATGAGCTTTACAGAATTTACCTACCAACTAGTACAAGGTTATGATTTTTTACATCTTTATAAAAATCATGACTGTAGCATACAAATGGGCGGCAGTGACCAATGGGGTAATATTACTACAGGTACTGAGCTGATACGACGTATTGGCGAAGGTAAAGGCTATGCTATAACTTGCCCGTTGATAACAAAATCAGACGGGTCAAAATTTGGAAAATCTGAAGGCGGAAATGTTTGGCTAGACCCTAATCGTACATCGCCGTATAAATTTTACCAATATTGGTTAAACTCTAGCGATGTTGATGCCGAAAAATATATCAAGATTTTTACATTTTTAGCTGAAGCTGAAATTATTGAATTGCTTAAAACACATAATGAATCACCTCATTTGCGAATTTTGCAAAAACGATTAGCCCAAGAAATTACAACAATGGTACATTCTGAAAGCGATTTTATTAGTGCCGAAAAAGCGTCAACAATATTATTTAGTAAAAGCTTTAAAACTGACATTAACATGTTGGACGAAAATACATTTTTAGATGTTTTTGATGGTGTGCCGCAAGCGGAAATAAAAAGAGATATGATTGAGCAAGGACTTGATATGATAGCTGCTTTAGCTGCTCAAACTCAATTTTTAAGCTCAAACGGAGAGGCAAGACGTGCCTTAAAAGAAAATGCGGTTTCGGTTAATAAAGAAAAAGTAAAGGACGATTATGTGATTACAACTACCGATTTGATAAACAATAAGTACATTATTTTAAATAAAGGTAAAAAAAATACATATATAATTAAAGTGGTTTAAAAAATTCAGCCCTTGTAAGCAAAGGCTTACAAGGGCTGAATAAATAAACTAACTAAACTAAAACAAATAACTATTTAATAACCTCCCAGTTTTTATTAGCCTTTTGTACAAGTTGCTCAGGATTTTCTTTTTCCCATTTTTCTAAAGTGTTATTTCCCCATGAGTTGTAAAACAAATAAAGTTTGCCATCTCGTATTTCAAAGTTTTTTGGGTTAATACTTACTTTTTGTGAATTAATAGCAACTGCATAAGCGCAATAACCACCGTATTGAGGTATGTATTTTTTAGGATTGGCCTTAAACATATTTAAGTTACTTTCAGAAATAAATTTATATTTCGCGCCGTCGTAAGTGGTCTGAAAATTTGAGTTGCCTTCAGTACTATTTTCGTTAAAATATTCAACAACATCATATCCTTGTGCAACAAATCCTTTTTTTAAATTATAAGCAGTGTTTTGTGCTGATATTGATGTAAAACTTAAAATTGATAGTATAATAGCTAATCTCATTTTTTTTGTAATTTTAAGATTAGTCGTTTTTTAGTAAGTGACCTAACACGTTTTTTTTAAGCAATTATAAGCTCATTAAGTTGCAGCCTCTAATATCTGAGTTATCAAAACGCCCAATAACCTCAAAAGTAGTATTAGCAAATGTTTTGCCTAAATCTTGAGTGGCTATAAAAGCACAAGAGTTAACGTTGGCTAAATCAATAATATTTAATCCTCCAGTTTTTGAGTGTAGTGTTGTTTTTAAGGGGTCATTAACAGCTCTAGTAAGCACTTTCATCCATGGCGGACATTTAAAAACACCTTGACCTTGTGAGTAAGCTTGTGACAAAAGTTCGGTCATGCCGTATTCACTATGAATTTTATTAACTCCAAAGCCTTTCATTAATTTTTCATGTAATTCGGGACGTGTTAATTCTTTTCGTTTACCTTTCATGCCACCAGTTTCCATAACTATAGTGTTTTTAAGCGTAAAGGTTGTATGCTCAATTAGGTCTAAAAGTGCAAACGATACACCTATTAATAAAATTTTACTATTTTGTTTTTCAAGCTGCAGCAGCGTTTTGGTTAAATCGTCTAAATTGTTGAGGTAAAACCCACTTTTAGGTTTTTTAGATGCCTTTATAAGCGCTTCGGTCATGTATATTAATGATGAGCCTTTACGCTCTAAATATGACGGGAGTAGTGCTAAAACAGTGTAATTGGTGATGTCGCCATAAAAGTGATTGAATGCCTTATTAAAACTAGTTTCATAAATAGATAAATCGGTAACAAAGTGTTTACTGGTTTGAGTACCTGTAGTACCCGAACTAGTAAAAACAGTTTCAACAGGGCTTGAAGTACTTAAAACTTGCCTAGATTTAAAAAACTGAATAGGTAAAAACGGAATATCGATAAGCGTTTTAACATCACTGGGGTGCACATTTATTAAGTCGCAAAATGATCTATACGTTTTATTGTTTTTAAATTGTTGATTAAAAACGTTTAATGCAATTGTAGTAAATGCCTTATCGTTAGTGATATTAAAAATGTGATTATATTTTGTTTCCATTAAGGCTTCAAAAATAACAAAAAAAGCGTTTGCAAATTTGCAAACGCCTAATATAAAAAGATATTAATATTGTTATTTAATGACTAATCGTCGTATAGAGTTAAAGTTACCTTCTTTAACTTTAATAATATAAAAACCTGATTTTAATCCTGATAAATCAAGAGCTTTGTCTCTAAGTTTTGTAGCTATTACACGTTTGCCAAGAGCATCAATAATCTCAACCTCTTTGGTGAGGTTTAAAGCAGTAGTAATATACACCTTACCTTGAGTAACAGGGTTAGGATAAATGGTTAGACCTTCTATTTTGGTCGATTTTTTTGTTGAATTTAATTCTTGCGCACCAATATATTGAAGGCTTCCAAATACAAGTAAAACAAAAAATAAAAACTTTAAAGAGTAGCTTTTTTTCATAAGCAAATGTTTATAAATTAAATTTGAGGTACCACAAATATATAAATATACTGCAAATAGAATGCCAAAAACCTGCTAAACTACTAAAAAATGGGGGTTTTAATGGAGTTTTTTATCCCTGTAAGTTAACTTTAAGTTATGTTTTTTGATAAATATCACTAAATAAATTATAATAGTATCTTTACTACACTATAAAACATTGTTTTTTTTATGCCTATGGAAGCTCAAAAAATAAAAATTTTACTTGTTGATGATGAACCTGATATTTTAGAAATTGTAGGCTATAATTTGTCAGCGCAAGGCTATAATGTTATTACAGCCGATAATGGCGCTAAAGGCGTTAGTTTAGCTAAAAAAGAAAATCCAGATTTAATAATTTTGGATGTAATGATGCCAGAAATGGATGGGATTGAAGCCTGTGAGCAAATACGAAAAACACCAAGTTTAGAGCATGTTTTAATTACGTTTTTAACAGCACGAGGCGAAGATTATTCGCAGGTAGCGGGTTTTGAGGCTGGTGCCGATGATTATATCACAAAACCTATAAAACCTAAAGTACTTGTAAGTAAAGTTAAAGCCTTATTAAGGCGTGTAAATAAAGAGGATAATGCTAACGAAAACATTCTTAAAATAGGTAACTTAGTTATTAATAGAGATGAGTATAAGGTTGTATTAAAAGGCAATGAATTAATTTTACCAAGAAAGGAGTTTGAGTTACTTTCATTATTAACCTCAAAGCCTGGTAAAGTATTTAAGCGTGATGAAATTTTAGACCGTGTTTGGGGGAATGAAGTTATTGTGGGAGGTCGTACAATTGATGTGCATATAAGAAAATTACGAGAAAAACTTGGAGATGAGTTATTTAAAACCGTAAAAGGTGTTGGTTATAAATTTATTCATTAATTTTTTATAAAAAGCTACAGTACACATGCTTAAAAGTAAAAAGCTTAAAAAATCGTATAAATTTGCAGTAAAATCAGCATTGCCAATAGCAGTAATAATAACACTCTTAATGGGTGTTTTTTTGTACGTATCAAAGGCTTTTAATCATTACCTGTGGTTGCCTGTATTTGGAGTAATTGTTTTTTTTGTTTCTTTTATCATAATTCAACATCGCGTAGAACATTTTATTTATCAGCGGGTAAAAAAAATATATGACGATTTAACAATTTTAGAAAGTACAACATTAAACGAAAAAAGTGTTACTACCGATATGATGACACTTACTCAAGAAATTGATAAATATGCTAGAGGAAAAAAATTGGAAATAGAAGAATTAAAAATTAGAGAACAATACCGACGTGAATTTTTAGGTAATGTGTCTCACGAATTAAAAACTCCTCTATTTACCATACAAGGTTATATTTCAACATTATTAGATGGTGGATTAAATAATGCACAAATACTTGAAAAATACCTCAAGCGCGCCGATAAAGGCATTGAACGGCTAACCTATATTATTAAAGATTTAGATATGATTACCAAACTTGAGGTTGGTGATTTAAGTTTGGAAATTGAACCGTTTGATATTATTGAGCTTATTAAAAGCACGTTTGAGCTTTTAGAAATTAAAGCCTCAAAAAAACAAATAAGCTTAATTTTTGACAGAAATTACATTACACCAATTTATGTAAATGCTGATAAAGAGCGCATTCAGCAAGTGTTAACTAACTTAATAGTTAACTCAATTAAATATGGTGATTTTAACGGAACCACAGAGATTAGTGTCGAAAATTTAATTAAAAATAAAATTATTGTAAGAGTAACTGATAATGGTGAAGGTATAGAAAACTCGCATTTATTGCGGTTGTTTGAGCGATTTTATAGAGTAGATAAAAGTGGCTCGCGTAAAGAAGGCGGCTCAGGACTTGGTTTGGCTATAGTAAAACATATTGTTGAGGCCCATCAAGAGCGCATTTATGTTGAGAGTCAAATAGGAGTTGGTAGTGAATTTTCGTTTACACTAGAAAAAGTTAATAATGGCAATTAGATTTTATAATTTTGCAGTAATAAACATTATGAAATAAGTGGGAAGTAAAAATAAATTAAAGCGTTTTAGAGAAAATGATACATTTGATAATGTATTTCAACCTAGTAGGTCCGATTTAGTAGATAAAACCTATCCGTTAAAAGGCAATTGGAATACCAATTTTTTTAAAAACAACAACCCTATAGTGCTCGAGTTAGGCTGTGGTAAAGGAGAGTATTCTGTCGCTTTAGCAAAAAAATATCCAAACAAAAATTTTATTGGTATCGATATTAAAGGTGCACGTTTTTGGAGAGGTGCAAAAACGGCTATTGAAGATAAAATGCAAAATGTAGCATTTATACGCACGCAAATAGAGCTAGTAGAGTATGTGTTTGCACAAAATGAAGTTGATGAAATTTGGATTACATTTCCTGATCCCCAAATTAAATACAAGCGTACTAAACATAGAATGACAAACGCTACATTTTTAAAGCGTTATAAAAATATTTTAAAACCTGGAGGGACAATAAATTTAAAAACCGATAGTGAATTTATGCACGGTTATACGCTTGGGCTTTTGCATGGCGCAGGTCATAACGTATTGTATGCTAATAATGATGTGTATAAGCAAGAGGGTAGCCCTGATGAGGTTACGCAAGTGCAAACGTTTTATGAAAATCAATACTTAGAAGTAAATAAACCAATAACTTATATTAAATTTCAAATTAAAGACAATTGAATATATCAATCATATTTATTTTAGGTTTAATAATAGCGTTAGTAGGTGTAATTCCGCCAGGATTGTTAAATATATCTGCAGCTAAAATAAGCTTAAAAGAGGGGCATGTAAGGGGTATTGTATTTTCATTAGGTGTATGTGTTGTTGTTGCAATTCAAACTTATATTGGGTTGTTGTTTGCCAGATTTTTAAGTCAGCGGCCTGATATTGTTGGGATTTTAAAGCAAGTGGCATTGGTGTTATTTGTACTAATAAGTATTTATTTTTTATGTATTGCTAAGGCAAATTCTAGCTCAGAAATTGCGACGAATGTTCGGAGTAAAAAAAGCCGTTTTTTTTTAGGTATGTTTATGTCTGTTATTAATGTATTTCCGATACCTTATCAAGCGTATATGGCAATTACATTAGCATCGTTTAAGTGGTTAAATTTTGAGCAAATTAATATATTGGCTTATGTAGCTGGAGCTGTTTCAGGAACTTTTATAATGCTTTACATTTATATTTTCTTTTTTGACAAGATTAAAGACAAGGCTTTTACATCTCAAAAAAGCATGAATTATATAATAGGGAGTATCACGTTATTAGTAGCGTTGGTTACATTTATAAGTATTTTAAAAGCATAACTGTTTTTTAATGGAAGAATTGTCGTTTTTTGAAAAAGTTTATAATGTAGCAAAATTAATACCACATGGTCGTGTAACTAATTATGGCGCTATTGCTAAATATCTTGGTGCTGCCAAAAGCGCTAGGATGGTAGGCTATGCTATGAATGCATCGCATAATAAAGATGTGCCAGCTCACAGAGTGGTTAATAAACAAGGGTTATTAACAGGAAAACATCATTTTGATGGCACTAATTTAATGCAGCAATTGTTAGAAAATGAAGGCGTAGTAGTTGTAAATAATCAAATTCAAGATTTAGATACTATTTATTGGGACCCTTCTATCGAATTGCATTAATTTTCAAATTGATATAAAATGGGCTTACTGGGGCTGGCATCGTTATCAAATGGTGCGATTTGTAAATTTAGCAAATAATTACCGTCTTTGATTGTATTTGGTACGTATATAAATTCGGTAATTGTGGCATCATAACGTGTTAGTTTTGAGGTGTTCCAAAAGGCATGATGAGCTGCTAGTTTTCCGCCATCTTTTTCTTTATCAATGCTGGGTAAATCAATTAATAAGTGTTTAATGCCTAATTCAACCATATATTTTGCAGCTTCTGCAAGTAAATACGGCGGGTTAGTGTTTGAGTAGTGTCTTGATTTTTTTGATGTTGTATTGGGCAAAGTTCTTATAATAAGAGCCTCGGGCAATGTATTTTTTAAGGCACATTTAATTTGGTGTTTTGAAATCACCAAATCTTCATTTTGTAATTCGGGAGCAACTGTTATTAGTTTACTGACAAAGAAAAATTGCTTTAAATTATCGTTTATCGAATGAAAAGTTTTGGTGATATGACCAACACATTCGGTATGTGTGCCATGTGCGTGCGGGCTAAATTTAATTGAATTAAAATTGACAGGAGCTCCCTTTTTTACTTTTCCTATCCAATTGCCTAACCGTATGGGTTTAATTTTAGGTTTTTTGACATACCATGCATTAACATTTTTATTACTGCTTTTTAAAGCCATCGAAATATCAATAGGTTTTGATAAATCAACTTGATATGTTTTTGATTGGTGTTGGATTGTAGCTTTCATGGTAATCAAAGTTAATGAAAAACCAGTACTTATAGGTTAACTAAGTTTTAAGTAAATTTATAAACTTTATTTGGCGTAACGCAATAGTTAAGTGAAACATCATTGGTGTTACTGTCTAAAATTTCAGCTTCAGCTGCAAAAAATGATAATCCTATTTTTATGGTTTCGGGCTTACATTGGCTTAAAAACTTATCATAAAACCCTTTGCCATAGCCAACTCTATTGCCTTGTGTATCAAAAGCTAATAGGGGTGTAAAAACAACATCTATTTTATTAACGGCAATTTCTATGCCGTCAACAGGCTCAGGTATACCGTAGCTATTTAGGGTTATTGTTGTGTTATCCATCAATAAAATATGCTTTAAACTACTGGTTTTAAAATCGCTTTTTGAAACAACAATATTTTTGTCTTTTCCCGAAAGAATATTTAAAATAAATTCGGTATTAACCTCATTTTGCTTAACAATTGGTAAAAATAAGTGGTAAAATGTATGGTTCCAAATTGGTAAAGTTAATAGTGTGTTTGCAATTTTAAGGCTTAAGTTTTCTAAGTCATTTGTGTTTAAATTTTTTCGTAAAGCTTTGTACTTTATACGTAAATCTTTTTTTTTCATTCTGATATTTGAGTTGAAATATGAAATAAAGCATCCCCTTGATGTACTAAAGGGGCCTCATTGATATTAAAAAGATAACCAGCGCTTGAGCTTTTTACAGCATAGCTGAATTTGCCAAACGGATCGGTAATAACGCCAATGCTTGTGCCTTTTTCGACCAGTGTGTTAAGTTTTACAGTGGCTCTAAACATCCCCGAGTGTTTTGCACGTATCCATTTGCTTTCAGAAATTATTACGCATTTATGTTTTGGTGGTTGCGATTTAAACTTAACGTTTAGCATATTTAAATGTTTTAAAATGCGTTTTGCGCCATTAACTCCTGTGTTACTTATTGTGTTGTCTAAATGGTAAGATTTACCTCCTTCAAATAAAAGCATGGGTATGTTTAGTTTTGAGCAGGCGCTTCTAAATGATTTTTTTAAATTTTTAGAGTACATTATAAATGGTGCGCCAAAAACATCTGCTAAATTTTTAAGTGGTTCATTATCTTTAACAATACGTATGTGTGCTGAGTTAAACCTATCGGCGCTACCTGTATGGTAATCTATAATTAAATCCGCTTGCGGCACAATATCATTTATCAGTTTATAAGCAACTTGACTTGCTAGTGACCCTTTTGGGTGACCAGGAAATACACGATTTAAATCTCTTCCGTCGGGTAATTCTCTTGATTTGTTTAAAAAACCAAGCATATTAATTACCGGAATACAAATTATTGTGCCGCGCTTAGGCTTGTTTATACCTTTAGCAATGAGTTGTCTTACAATTTCGACGCCATTTACTTCATCGCCATGTATGCCTGCTGTAAATAACACTGTTGGCCCAGGTGTATTTGATCGTTCAATAATCACAGGCACATCAATTGTAGCTTGTGTGTGTAATTTGGCTACATTAAAATTAATTTCACGACTTTCTCCTAATGCAATGTCAGTGCCTAAAATATGTAAAGTGTTTGTTTGGTCAGTCATTATCTCCCACTGTTTCGTTCTATAAAAGTAATAATACTTCTAGCTATATTTTTATTTGTTGCGGTTTCGATGCCTTCGAGACCTGGGGTTGAATTTACTTCTAAAATTAATGGTCCTCTGCTGGATTGTAGCATATCAACACCACAAACTGGTAATTTTAAAGCTTTTGCAGCTTTCATCGCAATTTTAATTTCGGACTCCGAAAGCTTAACAAGGTTTGCTGTTCCCCCTCGATGTAAGTTAGATCTAAACTCACCTTCTTTACCTTGTCGCTTCATGGCACCTACAACTTGCCCATCAACAATAAGCGCTCTTAAATCGGCGCCTTTAGCCTCATTAATATATTCTTGAACAATAACTCTAGCTTGTAGGCCATTAAATGCTTCTAGTACCGATTCGGCAGCATTTTTAGTTTCTGCAAGTACAACTCCCAAGCCTTGTGTGCCTTCAAGTAATTTAATAATTACAGGTGTGCCGCCTACGTGTTTTATAGCTTGTTCAACGTCTCTTGAATAGTTAGTGAAAACGGTTTTTGGCATGCCAACACCAGCTTTTGTAAGGCGTTGTAAGCTTCTTAATTTGTCGCGAGATCTAAGTATTGCCTCTGATGTTACCGTGGTAAATACATTCATCATTTCAAATTGTCTTACTACGGCGCAACCGTAAAATGTTACAGAGCTACCTATGCGGGGGATTATAGCATCTACGTTGTTTAAATAACGACCTTCATAAAATATACGGGGTTTTTCTTGCTCAATTATTAAGTCGCACTTTAATGGGTCAATAACTTCTACATTGTGGTCTCGATATTCGGCTTCATCAATTAAGCGACGTGTAGAGTATAAATGTTCGTTACGCGAAAGGATTATAATATTCATGGTTTGAAATTCATTAGGTATTTAGCAGCGGCAAATGGTGTTGTTTTAAGCGCTTCAATTTGTTTTAATTGTTGTTTCAGGGCTTCGTGTATACCTTTTTTGTTAAAAAAATCAGTTTTTAGTTTATTTTCAATAGTTTGTAATAGCCAATACGTGTTTTGGTCATTTCTTTTTTTATCAAAAAAATGATTGTTTTTGGTTAATGATTCATAATCGCAAATTAGTTGCCAAATAGTGTCAATACCTTCATTTTTTAAAGCACTTACTAATTTAACTTTAGGAGACCAATCAGACTCTTTTTTTGGGTATAAATGCAATGCTCTTTCAAATTCGATACGCGCAAGTTTTGCGCTATTAAGAGTATTGCCATCGGCTTTATTTATGGCAATTGCATCAGCCATTTCAATAATACCTCTTTTAATACCTTGTAGTTCGTCGCCAGCACCTGCAAGTTTTAGTAATAAAAAAAAATCAACCATGCTGTGTACTGCGGTTTCACTTTGTCCTACACCAACAGTTTCAATAATTATAACATCAAAGCCAGCAGCTTCGCATAAAATTATGGTTTCGCGTGTTTTTTGGGCAACACCTCCAAGCGAGTTACCTGATGCTGATGGTCTAATAAAAGCGTTTTTGTTTTTAACCAAAGTATTCATTCTGGTTTTGTCGCCCAAAATACTTCCGCCAGATATTGTGCTACTGGGGTCTACAGCTAGTATTGCTACTTTTTTGTTTTGAGTAGTAATTAAATTGCCAAGCGCTTCAATAAAAGTGCTTTTGCCTACTCCAGGAACTCCAGTTACACCTACTCGTATTGAGTTGTTTGCTTTAGGTAAACAGATGTTTATTAGTTGTTCGGCTTGTTGTGCGTGTTTTGGGTTTTTACTTTCAATTAATGTAATGGCTCGACTTAATGCAGTAATATTACCTTCGGTTATTTTTTTTGCCAAATACGCGGTTGATTGTTGCCGTTTGCGTTTAAGTTTAATTTTGGCAATGGCTTTTGCGTCAATTGATTTTGGGTGTTCAATTCCTGCTTTTTCATTTATAGCAGTTGTATTTGGTTTTTTAGATTTCACTTTGTTTAAGCGGAACAACAATTTTAGTGGTATCCCATGCAAGGGTTAAATATAGTTTATCAGTCGAGTTATCAAATGCAATTGTAAATTGCTCTACAACGCTATTAATTTTATGTGTAGGTATAGTAGCTATTAATGCATCATAAGCCTTTTGTCTTGCTGGTTGCATTTGCTCATCAACACCCCATTTGTATTGTTTTTTGTTAAATATAATTTGCCAATTGTTTTTGTTAGGTATAGTCCAAAGGGTGTATTTTCCTTTTGGCAGTGTGTCATTTAAAATAATTAAATCACTATTGGTTTTAAATGTGGTTGCTTCATTAGCGCCAGTACGCCAAACTTTATTGAAACTAACTAGACCTCCAAAAATATCACGATCTCGTTTTGATGGACGGTTATATTTTACTTCAAGTTTTAAATCATTAAGTTTAAACGCAACAGTATCTTTTGGGCTTAATGATTGCTCGGTAAATATCCCTTTATAATAGGCGTAACCCAAGCCGCAAAAACTAATAAAAACTAATAAAACAATGATACGTTTTAAAGCACGATTCATTTAGTGAATGATTAAAAAATTTGGTATAAAGGTAATTAAAAAAATAAATGAATTTGATTTTATAATTATTTTAAATCGGATAGTTTGTTTTCTTTTTTAAAATCAAATAAGTTGGTCCATTCTTTAATAAATTTACCGCTGTTGTATTTGCGAGCAGAAATTAGTTTTGTGTTTTCATACATTAAGCAATACCCATTTTTTTGATTCATTTTTAGTTGACATTTATGATCAACAATACCATTTTTGTTATAAAATATCCACCAATTATACTGTTGCCCATTTAAAAATTGGCCTTCTTTTTCTTTTTGTCCATTTTCTCTATAAAAAAACCAGTAATCTGTAGCTTTATTATTTGTATAATGCCCCTGTTTTTTAAGTTTTGTGTTTTTGTAATAATATTTCCAATATCCTGTTTTTGAATCCTTGTTTTTCCAGCCTTCGGATTTTAGTTGACCATTATTGTAATAACTTTTAACATATGTTTTTTGTGAAAAAGATATGTTAAAAGTTAATGCAAGTACAAAATAGATGAGGTGTTTCAATGTTTTTTTAAGATTTATTATTTACTAAGTCCATCAAATCAACATCATTACCAAGCAGTACATCTGTTGGGTTAATACGGCCGTCTAAAGGGCCATTTTCTAATTTTAGTACGCCTCTAGGGCACACAGCACTGCATACACCACAGCCTACACAGCTTGAGCGTACAATGTTTTCGCCTTTTTGGGCATAGCTACGTACATCAATGCCCATTTCGCAATGTGTTGAGCAATTGCCGCATGAAATACATTGCCCACCGTTTGTTGTAATTCTAAATCGCGATTTAAAGCGTTGTACTAAACCAAGGTAAGCAGCTAATGGGCATCCAAAACGACACCAAACTCTATTGCCAAATATGGGGTAAAAACCTGTGCCAATAACACCTGCAAACCATGCGCCAATTAATACGCTATAGGTGTCCTTAATCCAATCGGCTGGAATGCCTAAAAGTGAGCTAGCCCCTGTAAAATAACAATATAGTACCACCAATGTCATTAATAATGAAAATGCTAAAACCGAATGAATTAACCAGCGTTCAAGTTTCCATGAAATCATTTTTTTGCTTGACAGATGACGGTAAGGGTCGCCTAATGTTTCGGCAAGGCCACCGCAACCACAAACCCAACTACAATACCATCTTTTACCAAAAAAATAAACCATTACTGGTACAATAACTAATGTGAGTAAAATACCCCATACAAGTATAAACAAGCCTATTGAGCCACTTTCGGTAAGTGATTTTAAGTTCCACTCAAAGAAAAAATCATAATCTAATGGGAAGGCATTTTTAAAATCATAACTAGGCATTTTAAGTCTGGTCATAATTTCAGGAATTAAAAATGCAAATACAATTTGAAAAAATAATACCGATGTTGTTCTAACAATTTGATATTTATTGTGGCGATATTTTATATACATTCTAACAGCCATAACTACCATGATTACACAGTATAAAAAGCCATAAACAAACCATTGGCTAGCTTCATTTTTGCTAAGTGATATACTAATTGGGTCTAAAATAAAGGTCCAATTTACCACATAGTCGGCCATGAAATATAAAAAGATGTAAAACGTTACTAAATACACAAGTACTAACCAAGCAATCCATCCGCGATTTGTGGCCGCATTAAGGTGAATGCCATTGTTTTTAATCCCTTTTGGGCCTAGTAATTTTAGTTGAGGCAAAATAAATAATAAGGCGCCTAGTATGCCTAGCCCAAAGGTTAGAAACCACATTAAGCCTTTGTTTTCAACAACAAAACCTGAACCCGCTTTTTTTGCAAGTGCAAAACTCACCGATCTAAAATCTTTCTCGTTAATTCTAAATTGGTATTGTTTACCTTTTTTGTCCCAATCTTTAGCCGCATCGTATTTAGCAATTAATTGGTCGTAATGAGCGTTGTTGTTTTTTAAAACACCTCTGACTATGCTTGAAAATTCAAAAATCCCAAGTCGATTTTTGGTGATGTTAGAGTTTTTAAATTCATTTTGAAGAAAGTCGTTATTAATGCCTTTTTGATCTAAAAAGCTACTTAAATCTGATTGTTTAAGTTGAAAATCTCCTAAAAATATAGAGGCTGTAAATATTGCTAAGCCACTTAAAAAAATAAATAGGCCTGTGTATGATAATGTTTTCATGCTTTAGTTTTAGGTTATGCTTTGCTAAATATACGAGTCCAACTTTTTTTCTTTGGGCTTATGTTTTTGTTAAACTCTGTGTTGTATTGTGCGATAATATCTTCTTCAAATTGTGCGAAAAATTCAGGGTCAAAATTAGCATCTTTTAAGTGTTCGAGTATGTAGTCTACATCTCGTTTTTCGGTGAGCCATTGGTCAAATAATTCATGACGCATTCTAATTCCGAAGGTATTAATACCAATAAATTCGCCGGTAGTGGCATTCATGTTTATGGTTATGCATTTAGTGTCATCATCGTGTTTCCAATGAAAATGTGTTTCATTTTCTCTGGGCTGTGCAAATACCCAACCATAAGTTTGGTATTCGATATCTATAAATTTTGCTGAGTTAAACCAATGTCCTGGTTGGTATTTTATACGATTGCCGCATATGGTTTGCGCTACGGTTTCGCCCATCATACGTCCTGTGTACCAAACGGCTTCAATTGGGCGACGGCCATTTATGCCTTTGTGTTGCTCGGCACAATCGCCTATGGCGTAAATATCTGTAATGTTGGTTTCTAAGTATTGATTTACTTTTATGCCTCTGCCAGTTTCGATATTTGAGTTTTTAATAAAATTAATATTTGGCGATACTCCAGCTGTTAATCCTACAACATTACATGCAATTTCTTCGCCAGTTTCTTCAATAATTACTGATTTTACTTTACCGTTTTTATCAGATTTAATTTCGCGCAAATTAGTGTTTAGTCTTAAATCGATACCGTTTCGCAGTATTTCTCTATTAATCATAGCCGATTCGCCTTGGGGCAAAACTCCATTCCAAAAACTGGTTTCTCTCACTAAAAATGTCACAGGAATATGA
Organism: uncultured Flavobacteriaceae bacterium; assembly: GCA_937924845.1. Classification (GTDB taxonomy): domain Bacteria; phylum Bacteroidota; class Bacteroidia; order Flavobacteriales; family Flavobacteriaceae; genus CALDUQ01. The sequence goes on along the minus strand of CALDUQ010000109.1, from coordinate 19,362 downwards.
CGTGAGTGAAGCATTTCGGCCAATTCAATACCTATTAAACCACCCCCAACAATTACGGCACGTTTACAAGTTTTGTTATCGGGTGCATGTTTTTCAAGATTTTCTAAATCTTGTTTGTGGTACATACCCATTACCCCATTTAAATCTTGCCCTGGCCAGCCAAACTTATTGGGTTTACTACCTGTTGCTAAAATTAATTTATCGTAGGCTAATGTTTCGCCATTGGCGAAATGTAACTGTTTAGTATCGCTATCTATTTTAGAAACGTACCCTTGCTTAAGCTCGATTCTGTTTTTTTTCCAAAAATAGGGCTCGTAAGGTTGGGTATGCTCAAATTTCATGTGTCCCATATATACATACATTAGCGCTGTTCTTGAAAAAAAGTAATTGGTCTCGGCAGATATGATAGTTATTTTTTTGTTGGATGCTTTACGAATATGCCGAGCAGCAGTAACACCAGATATTCCGTTTCCTATAATAACAACGTGGTCTTCCATGAATTTTGTTTTTTTATACTTTGATGAGTCGAAATTAGATTTACAACCTTATGATTAGATTGTAATTTAGAATTTTTATAAATTATTTGTTTGATAAGTTACAACATTTATAAAAAAAAGCATTTTGTAATTAAGAAATAAATAATACGACCTAAAACACTCTACTTAAAAATATACATGTCAAATGAAAAAAATCAGCCTTTTATTAAGTATCATATTAGTATCAAATTTAAGCTTTTCGCAAAGCGTAGACTCTTATTTTTTAAAAGCACATGAGCTTTTTAAAACCAATGTTAGTAACGGAAAGGTTGCTTATGCCAAGATTAAAAAAAATCCGCAATTATTGGATGAATTAATTGCATTAGGGAAAAAAATTACTGTAGCTAAAACAAACCCTGAAGTTTATCAAGCTTTTTGGATAAATGCCTATAATATTACGGTAATAAAAAGTATTGTAGATAATTATCCTATAAAATCACCTTTAGATAAAGCTGGTTTTTTTGATAAGAAAACGCATAAAATAGCTGGTAAATCAGTGACACTTAATGATATTGAAAATAAGTTGCTTAGGGCTGAATTTAAAGACCCCCGTTTTCATTTTGTGTTAGTTTGCGGCGCTATAGGTTGCCCGCCCTTAATTAATAAAGCGTACAAACCCGGGATTTTAGAATCGCAATTAGACGCACAAACCAAATTAGCAATAAATGGAAGTTTTGTAAAGGTTAATACAAAGAAAAAAACAGTTTTAGGTTCGGAAATATTAAAATGGTATAAGGAAGATTTTGTTAAAAACGGAACCGAAATTGATTTTTTAAATGCCTACAGAACTGAAAAAATTCCTTCAAATTTTAAGCTAAGTTATTTTACTTATAACTGGAATGTTAATAAGCAATAATTAAAAAAAAATTATATCAAAATGAAAAATATATATACAGTACTTCTGGCAGTTTTAAGCCTGTCTTTTTATGGATTTTCTCAAGAGGATACGCAAGCAGATGAGGAGTTTGGCTCGGTAATACAAAATTTAACACCCTCAAAATTAATAGGTAAAGGGCAATTGGATATAAAATGGTTTAACAATTTGTATACACAAACGCGCTTTGCTAATTCAAGTGGTGATGTAACAACAACTAGTCGCGAAAACTTTTTTACATCTACACTTGATGCTTTTTATGGGGTAAGTGAAAACAGAAGAATAACAGTTGGTGCAATTATTGAATTTAGATCGAATACCATTGGTGGGCGAGGTGCTTTTGATGTGTTTAGTTTTGATGGTGAGGCAGGTTCCGCCAGAAGCGGCATAACTAGCATAGCGCCTAGTGTTAAATTTGTGCCTTTTAAAAGTATAGGTAACTTTTCTATACAAACATCATTTGTAATCCCTACAATAAAAAGTGAATTTGATCAAGGTGTATTTTTTGATCAAGACGGATTTACATTACAAAACCGTTTTTTTTACGACGTTTCGCTGGGTAATACTAGAGAATGGCAATTATTTTTTGATTTAAATACTGAGTTTAATTTTGGCGAAACGTTAAAGTTTGATGGTAGACGCTCAACAGGTAGTTTTGCTAATAATAGCCTTCGTTTAACACCAGGGGCTTTTGTAAGTTACTTTCCTACGTCAAAATTTACAGCGCAAGCATTTGTTCAGCATTTTCAACTGATTGACTTAGGAAATAATTTTGAGCAAAATTTAACCGCCATTGGTTCGGGTGTGAAATATCAATTAACTAACACTTTAAATATCGAAACTTTATTTAGCTACTTTGTAAGAGGTAACGATTCGGGGTTAGGCGAGTCATATAATATTGGTTTGCGTTATGTGTTTTAATAAGTGTACTTAATTGTGTTTAAATAAATCGTTATGAAAAAAGTAGTATTTATTTTACTATTAGCACTCGCATTACCTAGTTTTGCTCAAGACAAAACAATTTCTAAAATCGAAATTGAAGGGTTAAAAAAAACTAAAAAATCGTTTTTGCTGCGATTAATTAAAGTGAAAGAAGGTAGTGTTTATAATGAAAATAAAGTAAAAACCGATATTCAGCGATTAAATAGGTTGGCAGGAATTGCAAAAGCAAATTATCAAGTCACCAATACTAAAGATGGCAACCTTACATTAATTTATACAATAGAAGAAAATTTTACAATTATACCAGGTTTGCGTATATCTACCGCCAATAATGGCGAATTTGCCTTTAGAGTTTCAGCGTTTGAGTTTAACGGTTTTGGAACCAATCAAATTTACGGTGGGTTTTATCAACGCGATGTGTTTGACTCTTATGGTGTTTTTTGGGAGGCGCCATATTTATTTTCAAATAAGTTTGGGTTTGGTATTAATTATCAAAACAACACCTCTTTAGAGCCAGTATTTTTTAATACGGGTGATGTTAATTATCAATTTACAAGTAAAGCACTAGAAGCTTTGCTTTTATATGAGTTTGATTTTCATAATAATGCACAAATAGGGGTAAGGTTTTCTAACGAAACTTATGTTTTTGATGCCGAACAAAATGAAACTATACTAAATGTAAACGCCTTAAATGTTCCTACTAATTTAGAGGCCGATAAAGTGACATTTTTTGCTGAATATGAGTATAATAAATTGTTAATTGATTATCAGTATTTATCAGGGTTTAGGAGTTTAACTAACATTCAATTAGCTACAGGTGGAGATGCACCTTTAGATGATTTTTTTATAGGGCGACATGATTTAGAGTATTTTAAGCGTATAGGTCAAAAAGGCAATTGGGCAAACAGGTTAAGATTATCTGTAGCCTCTAATAGCGACTCAGAGTTTGCGCCTTTTGCTTTAGATAATCAATTAAATATAAGAGGTGTTGGTAACACTATTGATAGAGGAGCAGCAGCGATTGTATTAAATACGGAGTATAGACACACACTTTATGAAAAAGGCTGGTTTGTAATACAAAGTAATGCCTTTGTAGATGCTGGAAGCTGGCAAAATCCTGGCGAACCTTTTTCTCAACTTTTTGATGGTACTTCAACCCGATTGTATCCAGGTGTAGGAATTCGATTTATTCATAAGCGCATTTTTAATGCTGTTTTTAGATTAGATTACGGTGTTGGTATAGGTGAAAATGCGACTAACGGTATTGTGTTTGGTATTGGTCAATATTTTTAATAAAAGATAAGGTTAAAAAACTAATACTATTTTTGTAGTAAATACATTATGTTGAGAGTTTGGTTTAAATTAATACTGTTTGTAAGTGTTTGTAGGGTAAGTGCTCAAAATTATATTGTTGAGGATGTAAAAGTGCAAGGCAATACAAAAATGAAAGCCAATTTTGTGCGTTTAATTAGCGATACAAAAAAAGGAAAAGTATTAGACTCTGTTGTTTTAAAACAAGACATCATTAGGTTAAAGCGTTTGCCAGGGGTATCACATGCTTACTTTCAGGTTTTTAAATCGCATGATAATCGTTACAATGTATTTTATAATATAGAGGAAAATTTTACAATAAACCCTCAGTTAAATATTTATACGACTAATGCCGATGAGTTTGCTTTTAGGGCAGGATTATATGAGTTTAATGCCTTAGGGCGAAATATAGCAGTTGGCGGGTTTTATCAGCAGGATGTTTTTGATTCTTTCGGATTTAATATACGCGCACCTTTTTTGTTTAATAATGCTTTTGGTGTTGCACTTAATTATCAAGATTTAACCACTCAAGAGCCTGTTTTTTTACCTGGTGGCACAGCAGATTATAAATATAACAATACCTCTTTTGAGATTTTAGCGTTGTATGAATTTAATTTTAAACATCGTATAGAGGCAGGGGTCACTTTTTTTAATGAAGATTATACTTACCTTTTTGGTGCTACCGCAAATGATATTCCGCAGGCATTAAACGTTGATAAACTTTTGTATAAATTGGTTTATGAGTATAATGCTATTGATTATTATTATCAATATGCTAAGGGTTTTAGAAGTGTTTTAAATGTGCAATATGTTAAGGCTAATGATTTAACGTTGCCTGACTTTACTATTTGGTGGAATGATTTTCAATATTTTTCGCGAATTGGCACTAAAGGCAATTGGGCAAATCGGCTGCGTATTGGTTTAGCCACCAATGCTAACTCACCATTTGCACCTTTTTCGGTTGATAATAATTTAAATGTTCGTGGTGTTGGAAATACTATTGATAGAGGTACAGGTGTTGTTGTTTTAAATACGGAGTACCGACACACGTTATTTGATAAAAAATCTATAGTAATACAAAGTAACGCTTTTATTGATGCAGGTAGTTGGAGAAATCCGGGAGGTGATTTTGGTGATTTTTCTAAAAATCAAAATTTACGGATTTACCCAGGAATAGGATTTCGTGTTACGCATAAAAAAATATTTAATGCCACTTTTAGGGTAGATTACGGGTATGGCATTACCCCCAATTCTACAAGTGGTTTTGTATTTGGGGTTGGTCAATATTTTTAAAAAATCATTGTTATTGTAATGCTTTTATATCTTTAGTTAAGTCAAGGTTGCGCAGTGTTTTATTTTTTAAAGCCACTGCAATTACAATAATCAAGGTCATGGTGCCGCCAAAAACAACAGCTTTGGCTGTGCCCATTAGTTTTGCTGTTAAGCCACTTTCAAAAGCACCTAGCTCATTAGACGACCCAACAAACATTGAGTTGACTGATGAGACGCGACCACGCATCTCGTCAGGAGTTTTAACTTGTAAAATGGTTTGTCGTATTACCATTGAAACGCCATCGGTAACACCGCTAAAAAACAAAGCTACTACAGATATCCAAAATACAGAAGATAAACCAAAAGTGATAATGCAAACTCCAAAACCAAAAATAGCAGCAAGAAGTTTTAAGCCAGCATTTTTACTAATAGGGATATAAGCGGTAAATAACATGGTTATTGAAGCGCCAATTGCGGGTGCAGCACGTAAAATGCCAAAGCCTTCGGCGCCAACTTTTAAAATATCTTCGGCAAATACAGCTAATAAAGCGACTGCGCCTCCAAAAAGCACGGCTACCATATCTAAGGTAATTGCACCCAAAATAGCTTTAGTTTTAAATACAAATTTTACACCTTGCTTTAGACTTTCAAGCATTGGTTCGCCAATTTTGGGGTTAAGTATGGGTTTTTTCTTTATAAAAAATAACACAAAAAGCGAAAAAATTACAAGCGAAAATACAATGCAAAGTGACCAATGTACGCCAATAAATTTGATTGAAAATCCTGCAAGGGCTGACCCTAAAACCGAAGCGACTTGCCATGTAGAGCTATTCCATGTTGCGGCATTGGGGTAAATGTTTTTAGGTACAATTAATGCTACTAATGAAAATATGGTTGGTCCAAAAAACGAGCGTAATATGCCGCCAAAAAACACCAAACCATAAATGGAATATAAAATGCTGTTTTTAGACCATTGGTTTGAAATTTGTGGTGTTGTTATTAAAAATAAACCTAAGCTAATTAATGAAAATAAAGAAATACAAACCATGAGGAGGTTTCGTTTTTCCTTTTGATCAACAATATGTCCTGCAAATAAAGCCATTGTAAAGGCAGGAATTATTTCCATAAGTCCAATTAATCCTATTGACCAAGGATCTTTGGTGATGTGGTACACTTCCCATTCAATTATTATAAATTGCATTGACCAGCCAAAAACTAGAGCAAATCGAAGTAGTAAAAAAATATTAAATTCTTTTATTCTAAGCGCAGCATAGGGGTCGTTTTTAAGCTTTTTCATTTAATATCGCGTAGGTTGAGTTGTAGGTTGATTTTGTTATTCCATTCATTTTCTTCGACAGAAAATGCGGCACTAAAGTAATGCTTGTTTTTAATAAGATTAATTTTGTTGCCAAGATTAAATCCAATGCCCGAAAAATTTGCACCATCGTGTTGTGTGGCAGTTAATTTTAAATGCTTGTCATCTTCTCCAACAGGTTTGGCGTAACCAGTGTCTTGTAATTGCTCTGCTATAAATATAGGAGTCATATTACCAGGGCCAAAAGGTGCGAATTGTTTTAAAATGCGATGAAATTTTGGTGTAATTGATGTTAGCGTGATATTGCTATCGATGCTAATTTCTGGTGATAATAACTTTTTATCGATGGTGGCGTTAACCACTTGTTCAAATTTTTGTTTAAAAGCAGTGTAGTTTTCGGGACGTAAAGTTAAACCTGCTGCATATTTATGACCGCCAAATTGTTCGATATGTTCCGCGCAAGCGTTTATGGCATCATAAACATTAAATCCTTTTACAGATCTGGCTGAAGCGGCAAGTTTATCGCCACTTTTGGTAAAAACTAATGTTGGTCTATAGTAGGTTTCGATAAGGCGCGAGGCTACAATGCCAATTACTCCTTTGTGCCAGTTTTCATTATATACAACAGTAGTTGTTTTTTCTTGCTCGTTTAAATCTTTTATTTGTTGAAGGGCTTCAATGGTGGTTGTTTTATCGGTTGCTTTACGCTCTTGATTATATGCTTCTATATCTTTAGCATGGGCATATGCAGTTGTTTCGTCGGTTTCGACTAATAAGTTTACGGCATGATTACCGTGTTTCATTCGGCCAGCAGCATTAATTCTTGGTGCGATTGTAAAAACAATGTCAGTTATTGTAAACGATGTTTTTTTAGTTTGCTCAAGCATAACGCGCATACCGGTACGGGGGTTGGTGTTTATGACTTTAGTGCCATGGTATGCAAGGATTCTATTTTCCCCAGTAATGGGAACAATATCTGCAGCAATTGCCGTAGCAACTAAATCTAGATAAGGGATTAAATCATTAATTGTTTGGTTGTGTTTTGTTGCTAAGGCTTGAATAAGTTTAAAGCCAACGCCACAGCCACAAAGCTCTTTGTATGGGTAGTTGCAATCGGTTTGCTTAGGGTCTAAAACAGCAATAGCATCAGGAACGGTGTTTCCTGGATTATGGTGGTCGCAAATGATAAAATCGATATTTTTTTTGGCAGCATAATCAACCTTATCTATTGCTTTTATACCACAATCTAAAGCAATGATTAGCGTAATGTTATGCGTACTTGCAAAATCGATGCCTTTGTAGGATATGCCATAGCCTTCTGCATATCTGTCGGGAATATATGTGGTAATGTGTTTCGTTTTAGTTTTAAGGTATGACGCCATTAAAGCTACCGATGTGGTACCGTCAACATCATAATCGCCGTAAATTAAAATAGACTCATTGTTTTGTATGGCAGTTTCAATGCGATTAACTGCTTGTTGCATGCCTTTCATTAAAAATGGGTCATGCAAATTATTGAGCGATGGCCTAAAAAAATGTTTAGCCTGGTCAAAAGTTTCAATACCACGTTGTACTAAAAGTTCCGCAATAGCGGTATCAATATTAAGTGCTTTTTGTAGTAGCTTAACTTTAGTGGTGTCGGGTTTTGGTTTTATACTCCAGCGCATACTTAGTGAGTTCGATTTTGAGGCTTAAAACTTAGTTGTTATGAAAATGTATGGAGGTTGTAAGTTTTGCAAATTGTCTAAACATTTCCATAACGCCGCAGTATTTATCAATTGATAGGTTTACCGCTTTATTTATTTTTTTCTCGTCCAAATTTGAGCCGTAAAAATGGTATTCTAGGTTTACCGAGTGATATGTTTTGGGATGTTCGGTGGTAAGTTCACCTTTTGCAATCATTTTAAAATCTTCAATTTGGGCTTTCATTTTTTTTAATATTGAAATAATGTCTAGGCCCGAGCAACCTGCTAATCCCGAAAGCATCATGGCTTTAGGACCTTGGCCAAGGCTATCTTCGCCATTGGCGCCATCATCCATTAAAAATTTGTGTTTTTGACCTCTAGGGGTATCGGTTTCAAAAAGCATGTCGCCTTTCCAGTCAACTGTAATGATATCTGCCATAATTGTAATAATTTAGTTGTTACTTCAAAAATACACGATTAATTATTATTAAGGAGTGTAATTTTTTATATTTGGAATTATTCATAATAAACCTAAAAAAATCATGGCATTAGTTACTCCGTTATCTGCTGATTACGATATAGAGACCAAAAAATTAGCTGAATTTTTTAATGAAACCTTAGGGTTTTGTCCTAACTCGGTGCTTACCATGCAGCGACGCCCAGCGATAAGTAAAGCGTTTATAAATTTAAACAAAGCGGTTATGGCTAATGAGGGGCGAGTAACTTCGGCATTAAAACGAATGATTGCTTGGGTAAGTAGTAATGCTACTGGTTGCAGGTATTGTCAAGCGCACGCTATTCGAGCAGCCGAGCGTTATGGCGCCGAGCAACAACAATTAGATAATATTTGGGAGTATAAAACACATCCCGCTTTTAATGCTGCCGAACGTGTGGCTTTAGATTTTAGTTTGGCAGCAAGTCAAGTGCCTAATGCTGTAAATGCTGAAATTAAAAAACGCTTATATGAGCATTGGAATGAAGGTGAAATTGTGGAAATGCTTGGGGTAATTTCATTGTTTGGATATCTTAATAGATGGAACGACTCTATGGGAACTACTATTGAGCAAGGCGCTATTGAAAGTGGTAACCAGTACCTAGGTAAGCATGGCTTTGAGGTAGGAAAGCATGATGGGTCCAACTATTAATCTTTATATATAAAAATATTATGAAATTTAAAATTAGTACTATATTATTAATAACACTTATGATGTCATGTAGCGATAAACCAACGACTTACCCTGAAACTAAAAAAAATGGAGTTGTAGATGATTATTTTGGTACTCAAGTGCCAGATCCATATCGTTGGCTAGAAGATGATAATAGTAAAGAAACCGCCGCTTGGGTTAACAATCAAAATAAATCTACCCAAACGTATTTAGACAGTATACCGTATCGAAAGGATATCGAAAAACGTTTGCAAAAAATGTGGGATTATAAAAAAATTAGCGCGCCTTTTAAGGAAGGTGATTTTGAATATTTTTTTAAAAATGAAGGTTTGCAAAATCAAAGTATAATGTACCGAAAATCAACAAACGGTAATGTTGAGGTATTTTTAGATCCTAATACTTTTAGTGCGGATGGGACAACATCATTGGCTAATTTTAGTTTTTCTAAAGACGGATCGTTGTTGGCATACGCGATTTCTGAGGGCGGTAGTGATTGGCGAAAAATAATTGTTAAAACTACAGCCGACAATAAAGTTGTAGGAGATACTTTAGTAGATGTAAAATTTAGCGGAATTTCATGGTATAAAAACCAAGGGTTTTACTACTCAAGTTATGACAAACCAGTAGGTAGCGAATTATCGTCAAAAACCGATCAGCATAAAGTATATTATCATAAATTAAATACCCCACAAAGTAATGATGTGTTGGTTTTTGGAAATACACCTGCCGAAAAACACCGTTATGTTGGCGCTCAAGTAAGTGAAGATGCACGTTTTTTGTTTATTTCGGCATCCAATTCAACATCAGGAAATAAACTGTATATTAAAAATTTGAGTAATCCTAACTCAAAATTAGAGTGTATATTGAATCATGAAAAAAGCGATACTTATGCCATCACTAATACTGATGATAAATTGTATTTAGTAACAAATTTAAACGCGCCAAATAAAAAGATTATAACGGTAAATGCGCATAAACCCCAGCCAGAAAACTGGGTGGATTTTATCCCCGAAAGCGATCATGTACTAACGGTGTCAAAGGGTGGAGGATATTTTTTTGCAGAATATATGGTTCATGCCGTTTCAAAAGTAGAGCAATATGATTATGATGGCAAACTAATTAGAGCAATTAACCTTCCTGGTATTGGTAGTGTAAGTGGTTTTAATGGTAAGGTTAATGATAAAATGTTGTTTTATAGTTTTTCTAATTATAAAACGCCTTCAACTATTTTTAAATACAATGTAAAAACTGGCGAGTCGGTTGTGTATATTAAGCCCGAAGTTGATTTTAATTCGGATGCGTATCAAAGTAAACAAGTGTTTTATGCTTCTAGCGACGGGACTAAAATTCCGATGATTATTACTTATAAAAAAGGACTTCAATTAAATGGAAAAAACCCAACTATATTATACGGTTACGGTGGTTTTAATGTAAGTTTAACACCAAGTTTTAATCCATCAAATGCAGTTTGGCTAGAGCAAGGTGGGATTTATGCTGTGCCAAATATTAGAGGTGGTGGCGAATATGGTAAAGATTGGCATAATGCTGGTATAAAGCTAAAAAAACAAAATGTATTTGACGATTTTATAGCTGCCGCTGAATATTTGATTAATAAAAACTATACCTCGTCAAATTACCTAGCTATAAAAGGCGGTTCAAACGGTGGTTTGTTAGTTGGGGCTACAATGACCCAACGTCCCGATTTGGCTAAGGTTGCATTGCCAGCAGTTGGTGTGTTAGATATGCTACGTTATCATAAATTTACATCGGGAGCAGGTTGGGCTTATGATTATGGTACTGCGCAAGATGATAAAACTATGTTTAAGTATTTGATGTCCTATTCGCCATTGCATAATGTTAAAAATGGGGTTACATATCCTGCAACTTTAATTACAACAGGCGATCATGATGATCGTGTGGTGCCTGCTCATAGTTTTAAATTTGCAGCCGAGTTGCAAAATAAGCAAGAAGGAACTAACCCTGTTTTGATAAGAATAGAAACTAACGCAGGTCATGGAGCTGGTACACCAATTAGTAAAACCATAGCACAAGCTGCAGATGTTTATGGATTTACCCTATATAATATGGGGTATAAAGTGTTGCCAAGCACAATAAACTCAAAGTTGAAAGATTGAACGGTTACATATGTTAAAAGTAGATAAGCTTTCGTTTTCATTTGATTCAAATGTTGTTTTAAACGATGTTTCATTTAAAGTTAATCAAGGCGAAAATGTTGCCATTATAGGCGAAAGTGGTTGCGGTAAATCAACATTACTAAAATTAATATACGGAGAATTTGATTTGGATAAAGGTCATGTGTTTTGGAAAGATACAGAAATTTTAGGGCCAAAATTTAATTTGGTAGTTGGTTATGACTTTGTAAAATGTGTTACGCAAGAGTTTGACTTAATGCCGTTTATCACGGTTGAGGAAAATATAGGTAAATTCCTTTCTAATTTTTTTCCAGAAGCCAAACAAAAACGTGTTACTGAATTACTCGAAGTGGTAGGGTTGGAGCGTTTTGCTAAAACCAAAGTAAAATACCTAAGCGGAGGGCAAAAACAACGCGTTGCATTAGCACGAGCCATAGCCAAACAACCCGAACTTATTTTACTAGATGAGCCATTTAGTAATATAGATAGTTTTAAAAAGCAAAACCTAAGACGAAAATTGTTTAAATATCTTAAAAACAATAACATAACATGTGTAATGGCTACACATGATAAAGACGATGTACTGGGGTTTTCTGATCGCGTGTTAGTGATTGATAACAATAAAATTATTGCTCGAGGTACGCCAGTTAATTTGTATAACAATCCTACAAATAATTTAATAGCAGCTTTTTTTGGAGAGTTTAACGAGCTTAAAGCACATGGTTTAGTGTATGCTCATGATTTAAAAGTTGATAATGATGGGCAACTTGAAACGCAGGTGCAAAGCTCATACTTTAAAGGTAATTGTTATTTAATTGCTGGGTTGTGTAAGCAAGATGTTGTGTATTTTTATCATAATCAAGCCATACCCGAAGGAAATGTGGTTAGATTAAAAATAGTAAAACAGGCTAATTAAAACGGGTTACAAATTAAAATTTCAACAAAAAAAGATAATAACTAATATAAAATTGTATATTTGCATTGTTGAAAAACAAAGAATTGATTATATGAGGGGACGGAAAGTCCCCTCTTTTTATACCAAAAAATGTTTAAAGAAGAAGTTACTACATTATTAAATAAGTGTCTTGATGAGCGTCAAGATTTATTTTTAATTAAGCTAGATGTATTGCCAGATAATTCAATTAAAGTAATTATTGATGGTGATAACGGCGTTTTGGTAGAGGATTGTATGTTTGTAAGCCGTGGCATAGAGCATAATTTAGATCGAGAAGAACAAGATTTTTCATTAGAAGTTGCGTCTTCGGGAGCAGCGGCGCCTTTAACAAATATTAGGCAGTATAAAAAAAATATTGGGCGTGACCTTGAAGTGAAATATGCTGATCATAAAAAAATCGAAGCGAAGTTGGTAGAAGTGACAGATAATGAAATTCTTCTTCAATGGAAAGCACGTGAGCCAAAGCCTGTTGGGAAAGGTAAAATTACAGTTCAAAAAGAAGAAAAAATACTATATAAAGATATAATTGAAGCGAAAGTTAAAATAAAATTTTAATTAAAGTAAGCTATGGAAAATATTGCGTTAATTGAGTCATTTTCATCATTTAAAGACGACAAGTTGATTGATCGTGTAACACTAATGGCTATTTTAGAAGATGTGTTTAGAAATGCTTTAAAGAAGAAGTTTGGTGATGATGATAATTTTGATATAATTATAAATCCAGATAAAGGCGATTTAGAAATTTGGAGAAACCGTATTGTTGTTGCTGATGGTGAAGTTGAAGATGAAAACCAAGAAATATCATTAACACAAGCACGCCGTATCGAACCAGATTTTGAGGTTGGTGAGGATGTGTCTGAAGAAGTAAAATTAATAGACTTAGGGCGTCGTTCAATTTTAGCACTACGCCAAAATTTAATCTCTAAAATTACAGAACACGATAACACTAACATATACAAGCATTTTAAAGATTTAATTGGTGATATATATACTGCTGAGGTGCATCATATACGTCACAAAGCCGTTATTTTATTAGATGATGAGGGTAATGAAATAATTCTTCCGAAGGAAAAACAAATACCTTCAGACTTTTTTAGAAAAGGTGATAATGTTAGAGGTGTTATTGAAAACGTTGAACTTAAAGGTAGTAAAACTGCGATAATCATGTCGCGAACTGCACCTAAGTTTTTAGAAAAATTGTTTGAGCAAGAAATTCCAGAAGTTTTTGACGGGTTAATTACAGTAAAAAATGTAGTTAGGATTCCTGGCGAAAAAGCTAAAGTAGCTGTAGATTCGTATGATGATCGAATCGACCCAGTTGGAGCATGTGTAGGTATAAAAGGATCAAGAATTCATGGCATTGTACGTGAGTTAGGTAATGAAAATATTGATGTTATTAACTACACAAACAATTTAAATCTTTATATTACACGCGCATTAAGCCCTGCTAGGGTAACATCAATAAAAATTGATGAAGAAAATAAGCGTGCCGAAGTGATGTTAAAGCCCGAAGAGGTTAGTAAAGCCATTGGTAGAGGCGGACATAACATTAGATTAGCTGGAAAATTAACAGGTTATGAAATTGATGTGTTTAGAGAAGGTGCAGAAGAAGATGTTGAGTTAACAGAGTTTTCGGATGAAATAGAACAGTGGGTAATTGCTGAATTGGCAAAAATAGGGTTAGATACCGCAAAAAGCGTTTTAGACCAAGATGTTGCAGATTTAGTAAAACGAACCGACTTAGAAGAAGAAACAATATATGATGTTATTCGAATTTTAAAAGAAGAATTTGAATAGTATATAGTATTTTTACATTTTAAAGCATTTTATGGCTGGTACAATTAGATTAAATAAAGTATTACGAGAGCTTAATATCTCTTTAGATCGTGCTGTTGAGTTTTTAGACTCAAAGGGTATCGAAATAGAGAAACGCCCTACAACTAAAATCGATAACGAAATTTATCAAGTTCTTTCTGATGAATTTCAAAAAGATGCAAACAAAAAAGTAGCATCTAAAGAAGTGGGTGAGGCTAAGTTGAAAGAAAAAGAAGCATTGCGTATAGAGCGTGAGCGTATTGTTGAAGAACGTGTTAAAACAAAGCAAGTTGTTGAACAGCCTAAAAGTGATAATAATGTTGTTAAGGCAAAAACCACCCTTAAAGGACCAAGGCAAATTGGTAAAATTGATTTGGATGCAGCAGGTGCTAAGAAAAAATCAAAGGCCCCTTTAAAAGCTGTTGAAAATAAAGCTGAGGTTAAGCAAACGCAACAAAAGGATGTTGAGGAAAAAATTCTGAAAGCAAAAGAAGATGTTGTAAAACCTTCTTCAGCGCCAAAAAAGGAAACGCAACCCAAAAAGGAGCCAACTCAAGCAGCTAAACCCAAAATAGCTAATGTAGATGCTCAGTCTAAACCTGAAGCAACAACGGCAAAAAAAGATGTGTCATCTGATATAAAAGATGTAAAATCTGATGTTACTGAAAGTATTGAAACAGCTGACGGTATGGTTAAGGAAGAAAAGGTAGAAACTAAATACCAAAAACTTTCAGGGCCAAAAACTACTGGGCAAAAAATTGATTTATCTCAATTTAACAAACCTAAGAAAAAAGTTGAGCGTCCTAATCAAGATGCTAAGAAAAAACGTAAGCGAATTACTAAAGGTCCTGTTTCTAATAATAAACCAGGAGGAGGCCAGCAACGTGATAATCGTGGACCAGGAAGAGGAAAAGGACGAGGTGCTCAACAAAGACGCCCTCAAGTTGTAAAAGAAGAGCCAAGTGCTGAAGAAGTACAAAAGCAAGTAAGAGAAACCCTTGAAAAATTACAAGGTAAATCTAATAAAGGTAAAGGCGCTAAATATCGTAGAGATAAGAGAGATCAGCACCGTGTAAAAACAGAAAAAGATCAGCAAGCTGAAGCAGCCGAAAGTAAAATATTGAAAGTAACAGAGTTTGTTACGGCCAATGAAGTTGCTACCATGATGAATGTATCGGTAACACAAATTATATCGGCTTGTATGTCGCTTGGTATGATGGTAACAATGAACCAGCGATTAGATGCAGAAACACTTTCTATAGTTGCTGAGGAATTTGGTTATAATGTTGAGTTTGTTACTGCTGATATTGAAGAATCAATAGAGGTTGTCGAAGATAAGATAGAAGATTTAAAAGAACGTGCACCTATCGTTACCGTAATGGGGCATGTTGATCATGGTAAAACATCACTTTTAGATTATATTAGAAAAGAAAACGTAATTGCAGGCGAATCTGGTGGAATAACACAGCATATTGGTGCGTATAGCGTAAAAATAGCAACAGGACAGCAAATTACATTTTTAGATACACCAGGTCACGAGGCCTTTACAGCAATGCGTGCTCGTGGTACACAGGTTACCGATTTAGCAATTATTGTAATTGCAGCAGATGATGATATTATGCCACAAACTAAAGAAGCAATTGCGCATGCGCAAGCTGCAGGTGTGCCAATAATATTTGCAATTAATAAGGTAGATCGAGACGCGGCTAATCCTGATAAAATTAAAGAAGGTTTAGCGAATATGAATCTTTTGGTTGAAGATTGGGGAGGTAAAATACAATCGCATGATATTTCGGCTAAAACAGGATTGGGAGTAAATGAGCTTTTAGAAAAAGTTGTGCTAGAGGCAGAGCTTTTAGAGCTTAAAGCAAATCCAGATAAACCTGCTGTAGGTAGTGTGGTTGAAGCATTTTTAGATAAAGGTCGAGGTTATGTGTCTACAATATTGGTACAAGCCGGAACTTTAAAAATTGGCGATTACGTACTTGCTGGTAAAAATAGCGGTAAAGTTAAAGCAATGCATGATGAGCGTGGTAACGATGTTTATGAAGCTGGGCCATCAAAACCTATATCAATATTAGGACTTGACGGGGCACCTCAGGCTGGTGATAAATTTAATGTATTTACTGATGAGCGTGAGGCAAAACAAATTGCAGCTAAACGTACGCAGTTACAAAGAGAACAATCAGTTAGAACGCAACGCCATATAACACTTGATGAAATTGGTCGTCGTATCGCCTTGGGTGACTTTAAGGAACTTAATATTATACTTAAAGGGGATGTTGACGGATCTGTAGAAGCATTAACAGACTCATTCCAAAAATTATCTACCGAAGAAATTCAGGTTAATATTATACATAAAGGCGTAGGAGCAATAACCGAAAGTGATGTGTTACTTGCTTCGGCATCAGATGCTATTATTATTGGATTTAATGTTAGGCCAATGGGTAATGCGCGTCAAATTGCAGATAAAGAAGAAATTGATATCAGAATGTACTCTATTATATATGATGCTATTAATGATCTTAAAGATGCAATGGAAGGCATGTTGTCACCTGATTTTAAAGAAGAAATTACAGGTACTGCCGAAATTAGAGAGATATTTAAAGTGTCTAAAATTGGTAGCATAGCTGGATGTATGGTTACTAATGGTAAGATTTACAGAAACTCTAGTATTCGTTTAATAAGAGAAAGTGTAGTAATTTACACAGGAGAACTAGCTTCGCTTAAACGATTTAAGGATGATGCTAAAGAAGTGTCTAAAGGTTACGATTGTGGTATGCAAATAAAAAACTATAACGATATCAAAGAATATGACGTTATTGAAGCTTTCCAACAGGTTGAAATCAAAAAGAAATTATAGACTTAAAAGTAATAATAAATCAAAAAAAACCTTAACGTATGTTAAGGTTTTTTTTGCACTAGTAAATACCCTAAGTTTTGTATTTCAGTTAAACACCTGTAATGTAGTAAGATAGATAGTTGTAATTTTACAGTGTTGAAAACGATTATTTAAATTTAATCTTAAAACAGGAGCCTCAAAAAGCTACCTAAGTAAATAATAATTTTTCAATTACGTTCATTTTTTATTTTTTGTTGTTAGTTAGAAAAGTAGCTGGATTTTTATCTAGCTACTTTTTTTTGTACTATTAAGTACAGTTCTAAATAGGGTATTTTCGGTTTAACAAAGTTGTTTAAGATAAATTTGCAGTGTATTTTTGTGTAAATTGTAATTTAACTAATTTTTAAAACATATGAGCGGATTTTTTAAGTCTTCAATAGGAAGAAAAGTAGCTATGGCAGTTTCAGCTTTTTTTCTAATGTTTTTTTTACTTCAGCATTTTGTAATTAATATTTTATCGGTATTTAGCCCTCAACTTTTTAATGAAGTATCATACTTTATGGGTAATAACCCATTAGTACAATTTGGCTTGCAGCCAGTATTATTGTTTGGTGTTGTGTTTCATTTTGTAATGGGTTTTATTTTAGAGATAAAAAACAGAAAAGCAGTAGGTATCAATTACACAAAAAATAATGGTGGCGCTAATTCAACTTGGGTAAGTCGTAATATGGTATATACCGGATTTGCTATTTTGTTATTTATGGTATTTCATTTCAATGATTTTTGGGTACCAGAAATTGTAGAGAAATATGTAGATGGAACAAGCCAAGTTGGTAAAGATTTTCATCAACACGTAGTGCATATGTTTGAAAACCCTATACGAGTAGTGGTTTATGTATTAGCATTTGTGTTTTTAGCATTGCATTTACTGCATGGCTTTAATTCGGCATTTCAATCTGTTGGTTCACCAGCAGGACGTAAAGCAACACTGCAAAAAGTAGGAAAAGCATATTCAATAATAATTCCGTTAGGATTTATTTTTATAGCAATTTATCATCACTTAAACCATTAATCTGATAGTATGGCTTTAAATTCAAAAACACCAGAAGGTCCAATTAAAGATAAATGGACTAATTATAAAAATCATATAGATTTAGTAAACCCAGCCAACAAGCGTAATATTGATGTTATAGTTGTTGGTACAGGTTTGGCAGGCGGATCAGCCTCAGCAACATTAGCTGAACTAGGTTATAACGTAAAAGCGTTTGCTTATCAAGATTCACCTCGTCGAGCGCATTCAATTGCCGCACAAGGCGGAATCAATGCAGCAAAAAACTATCAAGGTGATGGCGATTCAACCTATCGTTTATTTTACGATACTGTAAAAGGTGGAGATTATCGTTCGCGCGAAGCGAACGTATACCGTTTGGCAGAAGTATCGGCTAATATTATAGATCAATGTGTTGCACAAGGTGTACCTTTTGCTAGAGATTATGGAGGATTGTTAGATAACAGGTCCTTTGGTGGGGTATTAGTATCTCGTACATTTTATGCTAAAGGTCAAACAGGTCAGCAATTACTTTTAGGGGCGTATTCGGCAATGAATAGGCAAATTGCTAGAGGTAAAATTGAGATGTTTAATCGTCATGAAATGCTAGATGTTGTAGTTGTTGATGGTAAAGCTAGAGGTATTATAGCTCGTAACTTAGTTACTGGTGAAATAGAAAGACATTCGGCACATGCCGTAGTTATTGCTTCTGGTGGTTACGGTAATGTATACTTTTTATCTACAAACGCCATGGGGTCTAACGTTACAGCATCATGGAAAATACATAAAAAAGGGGCATATTTTGCAAACCCTTGTTATACACAAATTCACCCAACGTGTATCCCACGTTCGGGCGATTATCAATCAAAATTAACATTAATGTCTGAGTCATTACGTAATGACGGACGTATTTGGGTGCCAAAATCAATGGATGATGTTATGGCAATACGCGAAGGTCGTAAAAAACCTACCGATTTATCGGAAGAAGAACGCGATTATTACTTAGAGCGTCGTTACCCAGCATTTGGTAACTTAGTACCTCGTGATGTGGCATCTCGTGCCGCAAAAGAGCGTTGTGATGCAGGTTACGGTGTTAATGCTACAGGAGAGGCGGTTTATTTAGATTTTAAATCGGCGATAGAACGTTATGGTAAAGAGCAGGCTAAAATTCATGGAATTGACAAGCCTTCAAAACAAAAAATAACTGAATTAGGCGAAGCTATTGTTGAGGCAAAGTATGGCAATTTATTTCAGATGTATGAAAAAATTGTAGATCAAGATCCATATAAAACCCCAATGATGATTTACCCAGCTGTACATTATACAATTGGCGGTATTTGGGTTGATTATAATTTAATGACTACTATACCAGGTTGTTATGCAATTGGTGAAGCAAACTTCTCAGATCATGGCGCTAACCGTTTAGGTGCTTCGGCATTAATGCAAGG
>CALDUQ010000108.1 GCA_937924845.1 uncultured Flavobacteriaceae bacterium | reverse complement strand
TATCAGTACGCCAATTTGAGTATTCTACAGCTTGTATCCACGTTACTCCAACAACTGGGTAATTAGCGTATGCTGGATGGCTAAGGTAATTATTAATATGCTCTTCATTATAGCCAAGTCTATTGCGCCATACAAGGGTGTCGGGTAATATACCGTCATAAATGGCACGATATTTTTTGTCGCTAGGCGGGTAAACTCTTTTGTTCCAATCTAGGTATTCAAGGTACATTAGATTAGTAACCTCGGTTTCATCCATAAAAAAAGATTGCACATGCTGTTGAGTTGGTTTGTTATTCCAATCATGCATTACATCATCTTGTACTTTACCTTTTGTAAATGTACCTCCTTGTATAAAAATTAAACCTGGTGATGCTTTTTGTTCTTTAAATGAAGAGTTAAATTGAAATCCTCCTTGTGGGTCATTTATTTTCCAACCTGTACCTCTTGATGTCCCAGAACCATTATTGGAGCTACAACTACTCATTAATATGATTATGAGTGATGCTAGTACTACTAATTTTGTCGAAGCAAAATTTTTCATATATATTATTTTTGACTGTTTTATTTGTTGTTTTATTTAAAATGAATTTTAAGCCTATTAAACTTACAAAGTTATAAAACGATAAAAAAAATGATTTATTATGATAAAATAAATCAAACTTACAAATTTAATGTGCAAAAATACATTTTAATATATTCATAAAATAGAAATGTAATAATCTTTCTTGTTTTTGTATTTTTGTAAAATGCAATAAAATACTTTTTTAACGTTAGTTTAATTAGTAAGACTTGTATGTAACAACAAATTTAAACCAGTTAATATTGCTATGGTAGTATTAATTGACAATAATGAATATGAAACATAAAATAGTATTTTTTTTAGTAGTAATTATATCCTTAAATAGTTATAGTCAAACTACTATTATACCTGATATAAATGATAGACGAGAAATAATACCTGGGCTACCTTTTTTATTAATAGCACCTGATGCTAGGTCGGCGGCTCAAGGCGATATAGGTGTTGCTACTAGTGTTGATGCAAATTCGCAACAATGGAATCCTTCAAAATATGTTTTTTCAGAATATAAATCAGGTTTAGCAGTTAATTACACACCTTACTTAAGTCAATTAACAAACGATGTATTTTTGGGTAATATTGCTTATTTTAATAAACTCAATAGCCGTAGTGCTTTTGCTGCAAGTTTTAGGTTTTTTAGTTTAGGTGATTTTGAATTTAGAGATAACGCGTTTTCGCAATCTTTAATCGAAAGCCCTAATCAACTAACACTTGATGCGTCATATACCTTAAAATTATCTAAAAATTACGCTATGAGTATAGCATTTAGGTATTTGAGGTCTGACCTAAGGCTTCAGGCGAGTGATAATAATTCAAGCTCAGCAAACTCAGTTGGGGTTGACCTTACTGGGTATTATGAAAGTCAAGAAATTCCATATACAAATTTTAATGGAAAATGGCGTGGTGGCTTTGCAATACAAAATATAGGGCCTCAAATTAAATTTGATGATGATGGTAGCGAGGTGTTTTTACCTACAACAATGCGACTTGGTGGTGGTTTTGATTTTATATTTAGCCCAAGTAGTAAACTAGCGGTTACGACGGAGTTTACTAAGTTGTTAGTGCCTACACCACCATTATTGGGTAATGAATATAACTTTACGGATGTAAATTCAAATGGTATTTATGATGCAGATATTGATGAATTAGGTGCTTCGCCAATACGTACAGATGTTATTGCCTCTGGAAAATCTAATGATGTTGGTTTTTTACAAGGTATGTTTCAGTCATTTGGAGATGCGCCAGGTGGATTTAGTGAGGAAATTAAAGAATTTACTTGGGCTTTAGGTACCGAGTATACTTATAACGAAGTGTTTGCTTTAAGAGCTGGTTATTTTAATGAATCGGAAATTAAGGGTGCAAGACGATTTTTTGCATTAGGAGCAGGGTTTGTGTATAATAATATAACAATTGATTTATCGTATTTATTTTCAGCATCAAACATTCAAAGCCCTTTAGAAAATACACTTAGATTTTCGCTATCTTTTAATTTTGGTAAGGGATTATACCAAATCAAATAATAGTGAATATCATGTATTCACAATTTTAAGAACATATCATATAGTTTTTTCTTATAAAATTTGTAGTTTAGTAATAGAAACGTTTATATAATGACTATTACACAATTACATTATGTGTTGGCTGTTGCCGAACATGCCAATTTTACCAATGCTGCCGAAAAGTGTTTTGTAACACAGCCAACTTTAAGTATGCAGGTGCAAAAACTTGAAGAAGAATTAGATGTTCAAATTTTTGATAGGAGTAAAAAACCTATAAAATTAACCGAAGTAGGCGAAAAAATTGTAAAACAAGCTAAAATCATTATTAACGAAACTAATAGGGTAAAAGATATTGTTGAGCATCAAAAAGGTTTTATAGGAGGTACATTTAGTATAGGTGTCATACCAACAGTAATGCCTACTTTATTACCAATGTTTTTAAAAGCTTTCACGAAAAAATATCCTAAAGTTAAGCTTAAAATAGAAGAACTTTCAACAAAGGATATTATAAAAAAAATCAATTCAGGGCATCTTGATGCAGCAATTGCAGCAACACCACTAGAAACAGATTTTATAAAAGAACGTGTGATTTATTATGAACCATTTGTTGGTTATGTGCCAAATGGGCATGCACTATACGATAAGCAAAAGCTTGAAATTTCTGATTTGGATATAAACGAAATTTTATTGCTAGAAGACGGTCATTGTTTTAGAGACGGCGTAATTAATATTTGTAATGCTAATAGGAGTATAAATTTTGATAATTTTCAGTTGCAAAGCGGTAGTATCGAAATGTTGGTTAAACTAGCCAATGAAGGTTTAGGAATGACGTTATTACCCTACCTACATACTTTAGATTTAAAGGCTAGTGAGCAAGATAATTTAACCTTTTTTGAAGAGCCACATCCATCTCGTGAAGTCAGTTTGATTTATAATAAAAACGAACTAAAACTTCACATTATCGATGCGTTATATAATATAATTTCGGGAGTGGTAAGAGGTGCAATAGCATTTCAAAATGTTAAAATTATAAGCCCATTATCAAAAGTTAATTAATAATTTTAATATTATTAAAGTATATTTATAACCATAAACTAATTTAATTTATGATAAATAAAACTGTTAAATCTGTAAAAGAATCCTTGGTAGGAGTAAGTGATAACATGACCTTTATGTTGGGTGGTTTTGGTTTATGCGGTATTCCAGAAAATATAATAGCACAATTAGTAAAATTAGAAGTTAAAAATATTACATGTATATCTAATAATGCAGGTGTTGATGATTTTGGTCTTGGGTTGTTGTTAAAACATAAACAAATAAAAAAGATGATTTCATCATATGTAGGCGAAAACGATGAGTTTGAGCGACAAATGCTAAGTGGTGAGTTGGATGTAGAACTATTGCCACAAGGTACTTTGGCCGAAAGATGTAGAGCAGCTAAGGCAGGTTTTCCTGCGATATATACCCCAGCAGGCTATGGTACAGAGGTTGCTTTAGGAAAAGAAACAAGAGCATTTGACGGTAAAATGTATGTGTTAGAACATGCATTTAAAGCCGATTTTGCTTTCATAAAAGCATGGAAAGGTGATGAGGCAGGTAATTTAATTTTTAAAGGCACAGCGCGTAACTTTAACCCTAATATGTGTGGTGCTGCTAAAATTACAGTAGTTGAAGTTGAAGAGTTACTCCCTGCTGGAGCATTAAATCCAAACGAAATTCATGTGCCAGGAATTTTTGTTCAGCGTATTTTTAAAGGAGTAAGCTATGAAAAACGAATTGAGCAGTTAACTATAACAAAAAAGCAATAGTAATTAAAAGTCTTCTAAATTATAATAAATGTTAGATAAAATAGGAATTGCAAAACGTATAGCCAAAGAGGTAAAAGATGGCTATTATGTAAATTTAGGTATTGGTATTCCGACATTAGTCGCAAATTACGTGCCGCCAAATTTAAGCGTTGAATTTCAAAGTGAAAACGGCGTTTTAGGTATGGGGCCTTTTCCTTTTGAAGGAGAAGAGGATGCTGACATTATAAATGCAGGCAAACAAACAATTACAACTTTACCGGGAGCAAGTTTTTTTGATTCGGCAATGAGTTTTAGTATGATTCGTGGTAAACATGTTGACTTAACGATATTGGGAGCAATGGAAGTTGCTGAAAACGGTGATATAGCAAATTGGAAAATACCTGGTAAAATGGTAAAAGGTATGGGTGGAGCTATGGATTTAGTAGCGAGTGCCGAAAATATTATTGTTGCAATGATGCATACCAATAAGAGAGGTCAATCAAAGTTGTTAAAGCAATGTGCTTTACCTTTAACGGGCGTAGGTTGTGTTAAAAAAATTGTTACAAATTTGGCAGTACTCGAAGTTGTTGACAAAGGATTTAAGCTGCTTGAACGTGCTCCAGGAGTAAGTGTAAAGCAAATTATTGACGCTACAGAAGGTGAGTTGATAATTGGGTCAAATACACCAGAAATGATTATATAAAATTTGATATACCTGCTAAATACAGGGTAAATAACCAAAAATAAAACTCCTTGTTTAGTATGAACTATATTAAATAAGCTATGTATAATTTTACTCATTATAACATTGTTGATAATGAGAATTTTATATTTAGTCATATCTAGCGTTTTTTTTGTTTTTAATTTTGCATTTTCTTCGGATAGCAATCCAAAACTAGTAGCGTTAAAATCTCAACTAAAGAATACAAAAAACGAGCTGCAGCGCGTAGAAATTTATAGAGACTTATTAATTTTAAATAAATCAGACTCTTTAGATTTATTAGCTTATAAAAACAAAATTGAAGATTACGCTTTAAAATTTAAAGCTCCGCACTGGCAGGCCGAAGCAGCTTATTGGTACGCTAAAGTTTATAGCCGTACAGGAGATGTTGCATTGCCGTATTACCAACTGTGTATAGCTATTGGTAAACAAACAAATAACGACACATTAATTGCAAAGGGTAACTTAGGTACAGCAATTGTTTATTATTCGCAACAAAAACTAGATTTATGTAACACTCATATTGATAAAGCAATATCAAAAATGCAGTCATACAAGCAAAGTAGGCTTAAGGCTGAAATACTAAATTGCAAGGCTGCTTATTATTACCAAAAAGGCGATCAGGTTAATTTTGTAAAATATGAGTTAGAATCTCAAAAAGCGGTTAGTGAAATAGGTTGGAAAAAACATGAACTCCGAATTCATAATAACCTTGCAGCAAGTTATATAAACCAAGGTAATTACACAGCAGCATTAGCTAGGTTGTATAAGGCATTGAAAATATGTGAAAAAACAGAAAATTATGAAATCATGATTACTGTTTTGCACAATATATCAAGATTATATAGGCTGCAAGAAAAGTATGAAAATGCTATAGAGTTTACTCAAAAAGCAATGATAATAGCTCAAAAAACTAAAGTTGGTAGAGATATTTCGTTTGTTAGAAAAAATTTGGGGGCATTATATTATGCTTTAAAAAAATACGAAAAAGCTAAACAAGAATATATAATTGTTTTTGATGCAGCCAAAACATCAAATAATATCCCACATTTAACTGAATCTAGTGTTTACCTTGCTTTAATAAATTTGAAAGAACAGGGTAAAGGGTATGAAACGTATCTAGAAGTTGCAAAAAAAAACTTGAAATCTACTCAAAATAAGTACCTAAAATCATTAATGTTTCATTTATTAGGTGAATTTTATTTTTTAAAAAAGGATTATAGTAAATCTATTAAATATTTAAAGCACGCGCTTGCTTTGCGATATGAAATAAATGATTACTCTCGAGTTAAAAAAACGATAGGTGAACTATCTAAAGCCTACAACGCAATAGGCAATTACAAACAAGCATATTATTATAATGATAGATATATTAAAATAACGGATAGCTTGCAAAAGGTAAGTTATGTTACAGAAATTACCAGAAAATCCTTAGAGCATGATTTTGATAAGGAAAAAGTAGATTTAAAAAGGAAGTCTTTAATTGCTCAAACTAAAAGCGCTCAAAAATTAAAACAACAAAAAACAATAACGTATTTAATTCTAATATTTTTAATCCTAATAATAGGAATAACATTTTATGTGTATAAACTTTATCGAAAAAAACAAATGCTCAGTTTAAAGTTAATAGCTCAAAAAAGGCAGCTTGCACGTTTAAATAGAACTAAGGATAAAATATTTTCAGTTATAGGTCATGATTTACGTACCCCGTTAAGTTTATTGTCATTTTTAACCAATTTGGTTGATTCGGATGATATGAATTTAAAAGATATAAAAAAGAGTTTTGTATCAATTAATACACTAACTAATGGTATTCGAACCTCTCTTGAAAACGTGTTTCATTGGGGGCAAAGTCAAATGAATGGAATTAGCGTTTGTGTTACAAAGGTTAATGTATTAGAGGTTTTACAAAAAATTAAGCCTGTTTTGGAGATGCAACTAAATAATAAATTGATTACGTTAAAATGTGAAGTAAATAAAGATTTTTATGTGAAGTCAGATGAAAATCAATTACAAATAATTTTAAGAAATCTATTGAGTAACGCTATCAAATTTTCTGCTCAAAATACTGAAATCAAAGTGTTTTGCGAAGCGCAAGGAGATAAATATCAAATAACTATTGCCGATGAAGGTGTAGGTATGGATGAGGAAACTAAGAACTCAGTATTTAACGACGTTGCCAATAAAAGTAAAAATGGAACAGATGGTGAAACTGGTACAGGGTTAGGTTTAATGCTTTGTAAGGAATTTGTAGAGAAAAATAAAGGCAAAATTTGGGTTGAAAGTGCATTAAATGTAGGCACCAAAATGCATGTTATATTACCTTCAGCTTAAATAAATGAGGGTGTTTGTGTGGTGAAAAAATAAATAGGATAAATGCATTAAGTACAATAGTTAACAATAAATATTTATTTATATCAACCAAGTTATGACTAATTAATAAAATCAAAACATAGGGTAAATATCCATAATTATAACTCCTTGTTTATTACCAGGTGTTTAATGTTAATAGATTATAATTTTATAAATTATAATTAAAGTTATAATGAGGAGTTTGTATATACTTTTGTTTGGTTTTTTTTTCTTTGCTAAAACCAGCTTTGCAATAAACATAGACCCAAAATTAGAAGCGCTAAATACTCAATTAAAAACGGAAAAAGATAAGTATAAGCGTATTAAGGTTTATCAAAATTTATTGCTTTTAAATAAATCTGATACTTTAGATTTATTAAAATATAAGCAAAAAATCGAAGCTTATGCTCAAGAATTTGATTCGCTGCATTGGACGGCTGAAGCTTCTTATCTATATGGCAGAGCAATACTTAATAAAACTCATAATGATAGCGTCAAAAAGCTTTATCAAAAATGTTTAGACATTGGGCGTCAAATTAAAAATGATACACTTATAGCAAAAGGAAATTTTGGTATAGGATTTATTTATTTTAAGCAAGATAAGTTTGATTTGTGTGACACCTACATTAATAAGGCTTTATCTAAAATGCAAGCTTATGACCAAAGCCGGTTAAAAGCCGAAATTTTAAATTTAAAAGCTGTTAGCGCTTACAAGCAGGGTGATATTGTAGGCTTTGCAAAGTATGAGTATGAATCTCAAATGAGTATTAGTAAGATAGGTTGGGAAGTACACGAAATAAAAATTAACAACAATTTTGCAGCAACTTATGTTAATCAAGGCAATTATGCAGCAGCTTTAGATAGATTATTTAAGGCCTTGGAGCTTTGTGAGAAAAACGGAACCATTAATGCTATTCCAATCCTTCATAATATAGGAAGATTGTTTGTGACCCAACAAAATTATAAGAGCGCAATTAAATACTATAAAAAGGTGCTGCGTGTTGCTAAAAAAGATGATACCAAAAGTATCATGTTTGCTAAAATAGATTTAGGTAATGTTTATAATATTATTAATAAACCCGAAAAAGCTAAAGTTGAATTTGACTATGTTTATACGTTAGCAAAAAAATTAAATAACATTGATTATTTGACAATGTCTAGTATCAACCTTGCTATTATTAACTTTAAACTTGGTGATAGTTCTTATAAAAACTATTATGATCTTGCAAAAAAACATGTAAATTCATTAAAAAACATTCATTTTAAATCTAATACATACCATTTGTTGGGTAAGTTTTATTTTTTAAAAAAAGCGTATAATAAGTCAATCAATAACTTGAGGCAGGCATTACGTTTATGTTATGAAGTAAATGATTACTCTAAAGTTAATATTGTTTTAGAGGATCTTTCTCAATCATATGAAAAAACAGGAAATTACAAAAAAGCCTTTCATTACAGTCAAAATTACATTGAAATTAATGATAGCTTAAAAAAAGCAAGTTTTATAGCTGATATGGCAACAAAATCATTAGAGTATGATTTTAATAAAGAAAAGCAAGTTTTAGAAAATAAAGTACTAAGTGAGCAAATTAAAAGCGAACAAAAATTAAAGCAACATAAAATTATTACGTATTTTATTTTAGCTATCTTAATTTTTATTTTAGGTATAGTTTTTTATGTTTATAAACTTTATCGAAAAAAACGAGTGCTAAGTTTAAGATTAATAGCTCAAAAAAAACAATTAGCGCATTTAAACGGCACTAAGGATAAAATATTTTCAGTTATTGGTCATGATTTACGAACCCCGTTAAGCTTATTGTCATTTTTAACTAATTTGGTAAATGCAGATGATATAAATTTAAAAGACATTAAAAAGAGTTTTGTGTCAATTAACACGTTAACTAATGGTCTTCAAACCTCTCTTGAAAACTTGTTTCATTGGGGGCAAAGCCAAATGAACGGCAATAATATTAGTATAGCAGATGTTAATGTGTTAGATGTTTTTCAAAAAATTAAACCTGTTTTAGAAATACAATTAAAAAATAAGTTAATCACCTTAGAGTGTAATATTCATCCTAAGTGTTATGTGAAATCTGATAGCAATCAATTGCAAATTGTATTAAGAAACATTTTAAGCAATGCTATAAAGTTTTCGCCCAAAAATAGTACGATAACATTGTCGTGCAAAATTTTAGATCAAGGTAATCAAATAACTATTGCCGATCAAGGTATAGGAATGGATGACGTAACAAAAACAACTATTTTTAATAGCGAAGCAAATACAAGTAAAAATGGTACCGAAGGCGAAACAGGCACAGGGCTTGGGTTAATGTTATGTAAGGAATTTGTAGAAAAAAATAAAGGAAAAATTTGGGCAGAAAGTGAGTTAAATCAAGGTACTAAAATACACGTAATTTTGCCAGCAGCTTAAATACCTTTAGGCATTGAGTTAATTAAAGTTTTTGTATACGTGTTTTGAGGGTTTTTGTAAATGTTATCAGATTCACCTGATTCAATAATTTTACCATTCTGCATCACTAATAGTTGGTCTGACATGTATTTTACAACTGCCAAATCATGAGAAATAAAAATATAAGTAAAGCCAAATTTTGATTTCAATTCATTTAATAAATTTAAAACCTGGGCTTGCACCGAAATGTCTAAAGCCGAAACCGATTCGTCACAAACAATAATTTTTGGCTGTAATGCTATCGTGCGCGCAATACCAATACGCTGGCGTTGCCCGCCCGAAAACTCATGCGGAAACCTGTTAAAATGCGAGGCAGATAATCCAACACGCTCTAAAATATTTATGGCATGCGCTTTTCTTGCTTTGTCAGAATTGTAAATTCGATGCACTTTCATAGGTTCCATAATCGATTTGCCTACAGACAGTCTTGGATTTAATGAAGAGTAAGGGTCCTGAAATATTATTTGAATGTCTTTGCGTAATGCACGCGTAGCTTTTTTGTTTAAGCAAGTAATAGCTTCACCTTTGTAATAAATTTGCCCAGCAGTAGCATTGTTGAGTAGTAAAATAGCGTTTCCTAAGGTAGATTTGCCACAGCCTGACTCGCCAACCAATCCCAAGGTTTCACCTTCATAAAGTTTAAAGCTCACACAATCAACAGCTTTAAAAGGTTTGTTTTTTTTTAAAAAGCCACTCTTTTTTAAATAAACTTTGTCTAAGTTTTTAACTTCTAAAAGCGGTGGTTTTGAGTAAATTAATTCGTGTGATTTAGCGCGTTTAGTGTTTGTTATAACTTCATTGCTAACGGTGTTATTAAGGTAATCACTAACAGTAGGTAAGTTTTTAAGCCGTTGATTTAATGAAGGTCTAGAGTTTATGAGTCCTCTGGTATAAGGGTGTTTGGCGCTTTTAAAAATTGACAAATTACTTCCTTGTTCAACAATTTTACCCTTATACATTACAATTACCCTGTCTGCAATTTCAGATACCAAAGCTAAATCATGAGATATAAAAATAACACTCATATTGTAATTTTCCTGCAAGGTTTTTAGCAATAAAATTATTTCTTTCTGTACAGTTACGTCTAGAGCTGTAGTAGGCTCGTCGGCAATTAAAATTTCGGGTTTACAAGCAATAGCCATTGCAATCATGACACGCTGTTTTTGACCGCCAGATATTTCATGCGGATATTTGTTGTAGGTTAATTCGGGGGTTGGAAGTTTAACATTTTTAAACAATTCAATAACTTCTTTTTTCGCTTTAGCGGAAGATAAGTTAGTATGTTGTAATAAAACTTCAAGCACTTGATTTCCGCATTTCATTGAAGGGTTTAAGGAGCTCAT
The DNA here is from genome assembly GCA_937924845.1 of uncultured Flavobacteriaceae bacterium. GTDB lineage: Bacteria > Bacteroidota > Bacteroidia > Flavobacteriales > Flavobacteriaceae > CALDUQ01. The sequence goes on along the minus strand of CALDUQ010000108.1, from coordinate 6,615 downwards.
TGGTTCTTGAAAAATCATTGAAATGGAATTGCCTCTTATTGCCTTAAACGCCGAGTTTTTTAAAGTGGTTAGCTCAATGTTATTATAGGTAATACTGCCGTTAATTTGGCTGTTTTGACTCAATAAACCCAAAATAGCCAATGAAGTTACAGATTTGCCACTTCCTGATTCACCAACGATACCTAAAACTTCATTTTTATTTAAATGAAAATTAATTGAATCAATAACAGTATTGTTGTCAAATCCAATTGTTAGTTGTTTAACGTTTAGTAAAGGCATGTAATTGGGTGTGTTTAATTAGTTACAGTTATAAGGATTTTTTTTAATATTAAAAATAATAAATATTTTAATCAAGACTTTTTATTTTTTCTTGTAAAGCTTTGATTTCATCTCTAAATTTTGCTGCATGCATAAAATCTAAATCTTTAGCAGCCGTTTCCATGGCTTTTCTAGCGACTTTTATCTTTTCTTGTAGTTGCGGTTTTGTTAGGTATTCGCTTTCGGGTTCGGCAGCTTTTTGAGCTTCAATTTCATAGTAATATGAGCTCACCGAGTTTTTTGTCAATACGTTATCCAAGCTTTTATTTAGAGGCTTTGGAGTTAAGTTATTTTTGGTGTTGTAGTTAATTTGTTTTTCGCGTCTGTAATTGGTTTCATCAATTGTTTTTTGCATACTTTTAGTAATTTTATCAGCATACATAATTGCTCTACCATTAATGTTTCGAGCCGCTCTACCAACGGTTTGCGTTAGCGATCTTGCTGATCTTAAAAACCCTTCTTTGTCGGCATCTAAAATTGCAACTAGCGAAACTTCGGGCAAATCTAAACCTTCACGAAGTAAATTAACACCAACTAACACATCAAATAATCCTTTTCTTAAATCTTGCATAATTTCAACACGCTCAAGCGTATCTACATCGCTATGTATGTATCGGCAGCGAATTTCAATGCGCTCAAGGTATTTTACAAGTTCTTCAGCCATGCGTTTAGTTAACGTGGTAATTAAGGTGCGTTCATCTTTTTCAGCCCTAACTTGTATTTCCTCTATTAAATCATCGATTTGATTTAAGCTAGGGCGCACTTCAATAATGGGGTCCAATAATCCTGTGGGTCTAATAACTTGCTCAATATAGATGCCTTCGGATTTTTGTAATTCGTAATCAGCAGGCGTTGCACTTACATAAATAATTTGATTTTGTAAAGCTTCAAACTCTTCAAATTTTAGAGGCCTGTTATCCATTGCCGCAGGTAGTCTAAAGCCATATTCTACAAGGTTTTCTTTTCGGCTTCGATCACCACCATACATGGCGTGAACTTGTGAAATGGTTACATGGCTTTCGTCAATAACCATTAAATAATCGTCAGGAAAGTAATCTAAAAGACAAAATGGGCGAGTGTCAGGTGCTCTTCCGTCAAGGTAACGTGAATAGTTTTCAATGCCAGAGCAGTACCCTAGTTCTCTAATCATTTCAAGGTCAAATTCAGTACGTTCTTTAAGTCGTTTGGCTTCAAGGTGTTTACCAATATCTTTAAAATAGTCATATTGTTTTACAAGGTCATCTTGAATGTGTTTTATAGCGTTTTGTAAAACATCGGGTGATGTTACAAACATATTTGCAGGGTAAATGGTTAGTCTGTCATAAGTTTCTATAACTTCATTGGTCATAATATTAAAGGCTTCAATTTCCTCAATTTCATCACCAAAAAAATGAATCCGAAAGGCGTCATCTGCATAACTCGGAAACACATCTACAGTATCACCTTTAATTCTAAAATTACCGTGACTAAATTCAGCTTCAGTTCGTGCATATAAACTTTGCACTAAATTATGTAAGAGTTTGGTTCTAGAAATAACTTGATCTTTTTCTAGAGTTATGACATTTTTTTGAAACTCAACAGGGTTGCCTATACCGTATAAACATGATACCGAAGCAATAACAATTACATCTCTTCGGCCCGACAAAAGTGATGAGGTTGTACTAAGCCTAAGCTTTTCGATTTCTTCATTAATAGATAAATCTTTTTCAATATAAGTGCCAGTAACGGGAATGTAGGCTTCGGGCTGGTAATAATCATAATACGATACAAAATACTCTACCGCATTATTTGGAAAAAATTGTTTAAACTCTGAGTACAATTGCGCAGCTAGAGTTTTATTATGCGCTAATATTAATGTAGGTTTTTCAACCTTTTCGATAACATTGGCAACAGTAAATGTTTTTCCCGAGCCAGTTACGCCAAGCAAAGTTTGGTATTTCTCTTTTTTATGTAAGCCCTCAACTAGTTTTTTTATAGCTGTAGGTTGATCTCCTGTTGGAGAAAACTCAGATTCAATTTTAAATTGCATTTTACAAAACTAATTTAATATATGTGGATGAACAATTTTTATGTACTATTATTAGATTTCTGCCTCGGTAGATAAAAAATCCTCCTTTATTTTTAATATTTTTGCCCGAATTTATATCGCGACCAAAATATATTATGAGTTTAGAAACTGAAATTGCAAGACGACGTACCTTTGGTATTATATCACACCCCGATGCTGGTAAAACTACACTTACCGAAAAGTTATTATTATTTGGAGGGGCAATTCAGGAAGCTGGTGCTGTAAAAAGTAATAAGATAAAAAAAGGTGCAACCAGTGACTTTATGGAGATAGAGCGCCAGCGTGGTATATCGGTAGCCACTTCTGTTTTGGCATTTGAGTATAACGATATAAAAGTAAATATACTTGATACTCCCGGACATAAGGATTTTGCAGAAGATACTTTTAGAACACTTACCGCGGTAGATAGTGTTATTGTAGTGATTGATGTTGCCAAAGGAGTAGAGGAGCAAACCGAGAAATTAGTAGAGGTTTGCCGAATGCGAAATATTCCTATCATTGTTTTTATTAATAAGTTAGATAGAGAAGGGAAGGACGCTTTTGATTTGTTGGATGAAATTGAACAAAAACTAAAACTAAAAATTACGCCTTTAAGTTTTCCGATAGGCATGGGCTACGAGTTTAAAGGAATTTTTAATATTTGGGAAAAGAATGTAAATATTTTTACAGGCGATAGTAAAAAAGATATAGAGGATACGGTTGAAATTACCGATTTGGCAGATCAAAAACTTAATAAGCTTGTTGGTGATACTGCAGCAGATACCCTTCGTGAAGAGATAGAGTTGGTTCAAGGTATTTATCCTGAGTTTAATAAAGTCGATTATTTAAAAGGTGAACAGCAGCCTGTGTTTTTTGGATCGGCACTTAATAATTTTGGTGTAAGAGAATTATTAGATTGTTTTGTGCAAATTGCACCAACGCCAAGACCAAAACAAAGTGAAGAACGAATTGTAAAGCCTGATGAAACTAAATTTTCGGGTTTTGTGTTTAAAATACATGCCAATATGGATCCTAACCATCGTAATCGATTGGCATTTATAAAAATTGGATCGGGTGAATTTAAACGAAATACACCTTATTTACATGTTAGGAATAAGAAAAAAATGAAATTTTCTAGCCCCAACGCTTTTTTTGCCGAACGGAAAGAAATTGTTGATATTTCTTATCCAGGTGATATTGTGGGGATTCAAGATACAGGTAATTTTAAAATTGGTGATAGTTTAACCGAAGGCGAAATTTTAAACTATAAAGGTGTGCCTAGTTTTTCGCCAGAGCATTTTAGGTATATTAATAATGCCGACCCGCTAAAATCAAAGCAACTTTACAAGGGTATTGATCAATTAATGGATGAAGGTGTTGCTCAATTATTTACACTTAATCTTAATGGCCGTAAGGTTATTGGTACGGTAGGTGTGTTACAGTATGAGGTTATTCAATACCGATTAGAGCATGAGTATGGTGCTAAATGTTCATACGAAAACCTAAATGTGCACAAGGCATGTTGGGTTGAACCTGAAGATGAAAAAAACAGTGAATTTGAAGAGTTTAAACGTGTAAAACAGCGTTTTTTAGCTAAAGATAAGCAAGATCAATTGGTGTTTTTGGCAGACTCAATGTTTACCTTGCAGATGACACAACAAAAATTTCCGACAATTAAGTTTCACTTCACATCAGAGTTTAGTTAAAAACAATATTGTTTTTTTAAGTTGTGTTTATTTTTTGTCTTTTAATTGTCTAATTTTAATGTTAAGCGCAGCATATAATAATGTAGTAAATGGGCTTAACCAGTTAAAAATAGCGTATACAAAATAATCGCTAACATTAACACCAAGAACTCCCGATTGGTATGCTCCACAGGTATTCCACGGAATTAAAACAGAGGTTACAGTGCCTGAATCTTCTAAAGTTCTACTTAAATTTTCAGGAGCTAGGCCTTTATCTTCGTAAGCTTTTTTAAACATTTTGCCAGGTATAACTAAGGCTAAATATTGGTCGGAGGCAACAATATTTAGTCCTAAGCAACTTATTACAGTACTTGCAAATAAACCAAAAATGGTAGTTGCAATAGATAATAGTGCTTTTGTAATACGAGCAAGTGCTCCTATACCGTCCATAATGCCGCCAAATACCATTGCACAAACAATAAGTAAAATAGTCCAAATCATGCCTTTCATGCCACCTGCCGAAAATAATTTATTAAGCTTGGCATTGTCTGTAACAATATTTGTTTCTGTTAAAATTGAAGTTATTATTGATTTAAATTTTGTTTCTGATAAACTGTCTAGTATCTGTGGTTGAAAAATCAGTGCAAAAACTGCAGCTAAAACTACACCAATACCTAAAGCTATTAAAGGCTTAGTTTTAAATAAAATTAAAGTGATTACAGTAAGCGGAACTATAAATAACCAAGGATTAATATTAAATGTATTATCTATTACAGATAATAAGTTGCCTATATCAGTATCGCCTGTGGTGTCGCTAAAAACGCTAATAATTGAAAACACAATAAGTGTAATTACAATTGTAGGAACAGTGGTTAATGCCATATAGCGAATATGGGTAAATAGGTCAGTTCCTGCCATGGCAGGTGCTAAATTAGTAGTATCACTTAAAGGGGACATTTTGTCGCCAAAATAGGCGCCAGAAATAACAGCGCCAGCAATAATACCTGGACTAATACCTAATGCCGAGCCTATGCCTACAAGTGCGATTCCGACGGTAGCCGATGTGGTCCAAGAGCTGCCTGTTGCTATTGAAATAATAGCAGAAATAATTACTGAAGCTGGTAAAAATATTTCGGGGCTTAATACTTGTAAGCCGTAATAAACCATAGCCGGAATTACGCCACTAACTAACCATGTGCCAGCCAAGGCGCCTACCAAAAATAAAATCATAATTGGTAGTAATACAGTTTTTAAATTTTCCCAAATTTCGGTAAGCATTTGGGAAATTGTGGTTTTGTTAAATAAGCCTACAATTGCAGCAACAGCACCAGCAATAAGTAATATAATTTGATTGGTGTATACGCCAAATAGCTCTTGACTTTCGACAAAAAAGATATTGTAAGCCAACATGCACATTAATATTACAACAGGAATCATAGCTTCGAGCATGTTCAGTTTGTTGTTTTCTATAATAGTTTGGTCGTTTGCCTTTATATTAGAACTGTTATTCGCGTTAGCCATCGATTAGTAATTTGTTCGTAATGTTACGATTTTAACCTCAAATTTGCAAGTTATATATTATGCAATAAAAAACCCGTGCAAGATTATTTACACGGGTTTTATTAACTTAATATTAAAATTTTTCTAATCTACATTATCGTGTAAAAATGAATTGTTTCTTCTTAATTGTAAGTCATCATTGTCATCCTCTCCAACCGATAGTCTTGAATTATTAGGGTTAGCGTCAGATAATTTTGAATTATCTATTGAAACACCTTGACGTTTATAAGCAGGTTCTTTTTCAATAGCATCAATTTTTACAGGATTGAATTTGTAATTAAACTCTTTCATTTTTTGTCGGCGTTGAATGGCTCTATCCTTTAAAATTTGAGATATCGGTGCATTAAACGGATCAGCATCATTAGATTCAATATTTACACTATCCTCTGTATTATTGGTTTTAGCAGTTGATGATGCTGTTTTTTTAATTTCTATAGAATCATAAACCTGTGCGCTGTCATTTGGTTTGTTTTCATTTTGAAAATCCTCTAATTGGTAACGCGTTTTATTGGTGTTATTGACCTCTGTATTGCTCTCTATAGTAGCATTTTTTGTGTCTTCATCTATAACTTCTGTTGTGTTTGTATTTGGTAGAGGTAAATCAAAACTTAATTCAATTTGATTTTCTGTAGCCTCAAATTCATCAACAATGTCTTCTGAAGTTGGCGTTACATCGTTTATAATAAAACTGTCGGCATCAATTTGATGTTCAATTGAAGTTTTTTCATTAACATTTAATGTAATACTTATTGGTTTTTCTTCTAAAGTATGAATAACCGGTTTTGGTGCGTTTTTTGTTTTTTCGTTAGCCGAAGAAATAGTATTGCTAGTGGCTTGTTGCGTAGGATTAACTTTGTTATTGTTTGAAGTATCATCAATAATTAATGAATGAATCACCTTTTTTTCTTCGGTATTAGATAATTCATTTTGTTGATGCACGTCAAATCCTGTTGCAATAATGGTTACAGCTATTGAATCTTCTAACTTTTCATCTTCACCAACACC
>CALDUQ010000107.1 GCA_937924845.1 uncultured Flavobacteriaceae bacterium | reverse complement strand
TAAAATGCAATGCTACAATATTTGTAAAGTTTCGATTTTTTTTCATGTATCGATTTCTCGTTAAGCTTAAGGTTACGAACTTAAATGGGTTGTTTTTTATAAATGAATTTTGAGAACCTGTTCTGTTCTTCTAATGCTGTAGAGATTTCAGTTGATTTTACAATATTGTAAATTTTTGTTTTCAAGGCCGTAAAAAGAGGGAGTTTTATTCCGTAAAAACATGGTTTTTTTAGTGTTAACCACATGCATATATACAATTAAATAATAGGCAATACCTACTATTACACTAAACAGCATTAACCAAGGTACTATCGAGTTAGCTTCTGAAGAGAAACAAGACGAAATGATAGCGCTTTTAAAACGTATTTTAGCAAAAACTCAGGCGATACGCACTGCTACAAAAAATTAACTTTTAAGTGACAATACGTTTTAATTAGTAACAAACGATAACACTATAAAGGTGCAATAAGCAATTAATAAAAGTAAGCCTTCAAAGCGTTCAATTTTTAAACGTTTAGGAAAACGTATCATTAAAAGTAAAACAACTCCAAAACCGAGCATCCAAAAAATATCTTTAGAGAGTATATTTGTATCTGTAACAGGTATACTTTTTATCATTGAGGTTAACCCAAGTACCGATGCAATGTTAAAAATATTTGACCCTATTAAATTACCTAATGATAGTGCTTTTTCTTTTTTTAGTGCTGCAATAACTGATGCTGATAATTCAGGCACACTTGTGCCTATAGCAATAACTGTAGCGGCAATAATAGCATCGCTTACTCCTAATGACTGTGCTAGTTGTTTTGCTCCACTTACAAGCCACTCAGACCCAAAATAAAGTGCTAAGGCGCCAATTAAAAGCCATAGTGTAATTTTAAAATAGGTAGTGTTTGCCAACGTTTCGTTAACCTCATCGCTATCAACTGGGTCTTTTTTTGATTTTTTGATTAAAATGATTAAAAAAATAATAAGGCCACTAAATAAAACAAAACCTTCAATAAACGTTAATTGGTTGTCATTCCATAAAAAATAATATAATACTACTGAAAAGAGTAGCATACTTGGTAGGTTAAATTTATAAAAAGTGTTATCGGTAACAATAGCACCAAGTAAGGCTGTTACGCCTAATACAAGCCCAATATTAGCAATATTTGACCCAATTACGTTATTAATAGCAATTGCTGGAGATCCTGTAAGTGCGGCATTTAAACTAACTAAAAGCTCGGGTGCTGAGGTTGCAAATGATACCACCGTCATCCCAATAACCATTTTTGAAATACTAAATTTAAACGACAAAGCTACAGATGAACGCACTAAAAAATCGCCGCCAACAACTAGCAATGTTAGGCCTATAATAATTAAAACAATACTGCTCATAACTAAATATTAACCATTAATAGCTTCGACGGTCAACACTTTGTCGCCAAGCATTTCTTTGAGCATGTTTTCGATACCATTTTTTAATGTAAATGTTGATGATGGGCAGCCACTGCATGCGCCTTGTAAAATTACTTTTACAGCTTTGGTTTCTGGATTATATGATTGAAACTCTATATTTCCGCCATCACTTGCTACTGCAGGTTTTACATATTCATCTAAAATATCAACAATACTTTTGGAGGTAACATCAAGTGCTTCAACAGGTACTTTTTTGGATATGTTTGCTTGTGTGTTAGATGTATTTGTGTTGTTATTTAAAATAGGTTGTCCTTTTTCAATGTAAGATTTTATAAACTCACGTAATTCCATGGTGATGTCATTCCATTCGGCAACATCATATTTTGTAATTGACACGTAATTATTATCGATAAAAACAGTTTTAACAAAAGGAAAATGAAAGAGTTTTGTTGCAAAAGGAGAATCTTTAGCATCATCAATAGAGGTGAATTCGCATATTGCAGTTACTAATTTTTTGTTAGCAACAAATTTTGTAACAGCGGGGTTTGGGGTGCTTTCGGCATAAACGGTAACGGCTATTTTTTTTGTACTATTATCTTCAACAATAACGCCGTCACTGTTAATATAATCTTCTATTTGTTTTGCAACTTCGTTTTGTACATCGGCCCATGACACAATATCAAAACGCTCTATTGCAATAAAATTGCCAGAAACATAAACCTTTTTTACAAAAGGCAAATAAAATAACTGTTGTGCTAAGGGCGATGGTTTTGCTTCATCAATATTATTAAACTCATAGCTTTTGTATTGGGTTAAAAAATGATTGGCCTCAAACTTTAATATGTTTGGGTTAGCTGTTTCTTGTATTGATATTGTTGTTTTTGACACGATTATTTTTTTTACAAAAATACTTAACATTTTGATGCAAAATTTAAAAATATTTACTAGTAATTTATGTTAAACAATTTATTGCTGTGAAAAGAGTTTATATATTTGAGCAAAGAATAGTTTTTAACTATTCCCTTTAACTCCATGAAAATAAAACACACACACATTATCTTTTTTTTCGTTTTGTTAAGCGGAATTTTGTGCGGACAAGAAGGGTTACCTATATATTCTGATTATCTCACTGATAATTACTACTTATTACACCCATCTACGGCGGGTATTGGTATAAATGGTAAACTTAGATTAACTGGACGACAGCAATGGTTTGATACCGAAGACGCCCCAAGTTTGCAAACAATAAGTGTAAGTAGCCGAATTGGAGAAACTAGTTCGGGAATTGGAGGCTCACTGTTTGCTGATAAAAATGGATTCCATTCACAAACAGGAGGGTACTTAACTTATGCGCATCATATTATGTTTTCGCGTAATCCAATTGATTTAAATATGTTATCATTTGGTTTAAGTGCTGGCTTTATACAATATGGATTAAATGAGAGTACTTTTTTAGAAAACGGCATTATTGATCCTGCCATATCGGGTATTGCACTTAGTGCTGTAGATTTTAACGTTGATGCTGGCTTAAGTTATAATTTCCTTAATTTTTACGCACATTTTACTGTTAAAAATATTTTAGAAAACAATGGAGTAAACTTTAATGAGCAAGGTTTGAGTTTTAATAATTTACGAACGTTTATTTTATCGGCAGGATATTCATTTCATCAATTAGGAAATAAATGGAGTTTTGAGCCTTCGGCATTAATAGCTAACCGATCGGTAACTAATGAAACCTTTTTTGATGGTAACTTTAAAGTTTCGCGTAAGGTGCGTTTTGGTAAGATATGGGGTGGTGCATCTTACCGTACCAGTTTTGATGGTGCCGAATATATCTCGAACAACCAAACTAAAGAACAACGTTTGCAATATTACACGGGCTTTATTGGCGCAACATATAAAAAATATATGTTTGCATATACCTATTCATATCAAGCAAACTCAGTAGTGTTTTCAAACTCTGGTTTACATCAAGTTACTTTAGGTTTAAATTTTGGTAAAACCAAAGAAAAATACGAATGTGATTGCCCTTCAATAAACGATTAATTTAAATTTCGTTTTTCAATAAAAAACCGTTTTAATAATAGCGCTGCTTCATTTGCAAGTACACCACCTTTAATTTTTGTTTTTGGGTGTAATTTTGTGTTTAATGCAATGCAGCCTCGTTGTTCGTCTCTGGCACCATAAACAATAGTTGAAATTTGACTCCAATTAAGTGCTCCAGCGCACATTTGACAGGGCTCTAGGGTAACGTACAATGTGCATTTTTGTAAATACTTACCGCCCAAATAATTTGCGGCTGCTGTTATGGCTTGCATTTCTGCGTGAGCAGTAACATCATTTAATAACTCGGTCAAATTATGAGCCCTCGCTATGATTTTATTGTCTATTACAATAATTGCTCCAACAGGCACTTCGTTTTTATCAAAAGCAATCTCGGCTTCCTGAAGTGCTTTTTTCATAAAATAAATATCATCAAAAGGCGTAATCATAAGTTCAAAAATACAATTTCATCACGTACATTTGTTAAATATGTCGAAGTTGTTAAATAAAATTTCTGATCCAACAGATTTACGCCAATTAAAACCTGAGCAATTGTATGAGCTGGCTCAAGAGCTGCGCGAGTTTATAATAACTGTTGTGGCGAGTAAAGAGGGGCATTTGGGTGCTAGTTTGGGTGTTGTTGAGTTGACTATAGCTTTGCATTACCTGTATAATACACCAGATGATGTGTTGGTTTGGGATGTTGGTCACCAAGACTATGGTCATAAATTATTAACAGGTAGGTTAAAGCAATTTCATACCAATAGGCAATTGGATGGGATAAGCGGTTTTCCTAAGCGCGATGAAAGTAAATATGACGCATTTGGCGTTGGACATTCGTCAACTTCAATTTCGGCTATATTGGGCATGGCTATGGCTTCAAAGTTAAAAAATGAAAAGCGGCATCATATTGCTGTTATTGGCGATGCCTCAATTGCTAGCGGAATGGCATTTGAAGCACTTAATCATGCAGGTGATACTAATGCAAATATTTTGGTGATTTTAAATGATAATGCCATAGGAATTGACCCTAGTGTAGGTGCTTTAAAGCAATATTTAACGAGTGTTAAAAAAGGTATGCAACAGCAAGATAATGTTTTTGAAGCCTTAAATTTTAATTATACAGGTCCTATAGATGGTCATGATTTAACAGCTTTAACAAAGGCGTTATTACATTTAAAAACAATTGAAGGCCCTAAATTTTTACATATAATTACAACCAAAGGTAAGGGGCTAAGGCAGGCTGAAGAAAACCAAGTTACATACCATGCACCAGGTAAGTTTAATCCAGCTACAGGTGATTTAATATTAAAGCCGAACACTAATTTGCCACCAAAATTTCAAGATGTATTTGGCGAAACAATAGTTGAATTGGCATATAAAAATAAAAAAATAATTGGAGTCACTCCAGCAATGCCAACAGGCTCATCATTAAAATATATGATTAATGTAATGCCTGATAGGGCATTTGATGTAGGTATTGCCGAGCAACATGCTGTTACGTTTTCTGCAGGTATGGCAACCCAAGGATTTATTCCGTTTTGTAATATATATTCAACGTTTTTACAGCGTGCTTACGATCAAGTTATACATGATGTGGCTTTACAAAATTTGCCAGTAATATTTTGTTTAGATAGGGCAGGACTTGTTGGAGAAGATGGCGCAACTCATCATGGCGTTTTTGATATGGCGTATTTAAATTGTATACCTAATTTGATTATAGCAGCGCCTTGTAATGAAATTGAATTGCGAAATATTATGTATACAGCTCAACTAGGGCTTAAAAGTCCAATTGCAATTAGATATCCCAGAGGACGTGGTACACTTATAAATTGGAAAAAAAGTTTTTCGAAAATTGAAATAGGTAAGGCTGTTAAGCTTAAAAAAGGCAAAGATATTGCTGTTTTAAGCATTGGCGCTATTGCAAACAATGTAACTCAAGCTATTGACGGGATGTTGGTGTCGCATTACGATATGCGTTTTGTTAAACCTATTGATGAGGTTTTACTACATAAAATTTTTAATACGTATAAAACTATTATCACCGTCGAAGATGGTTGCGTTATCGGAGGATTTGGCAGTGCTGTTACAGCATTTTTAGTAAAACATAATTATAAAGCCAAAATTGTTGTTTTGGGTGTGCCAGATAAATTTATAAATCACGGCACAGTACAGCAATTACAAAACAAAATTGGGATAAGCGCGGCTTGTATAAAGGCACGTATTGTAAACGAAACCCAATTGTTAAAAGCATAATTATATGTTAAAATGACATTTGTTTTTAAACTAATTTAAAACTTATGTGTCTTATAAATAAAACTTAAACTTTATTAGACATGAAAAAAGTATTAACAGTAGTATTAGCCTTTTTAGCACTTCAATTATCGGCTCAACGTCATGAAGGAAGCAAACATCACGATGGTGATATGAAAAAGGATGGTCGCGAAAAGCTTACAGCAGCACAAAAAGCAGAGCTTGAAACCAAAAAAATGACATTGTTTTTAGACTTAACAGCAGAGCAACAGACAAAGGTAAACGCCATAAATTTAGAGGTTGAAAATAAACGTAAAGCTTTGCACGACGAAAGACGAGCTGCGCATGAAAATGCTAAAGTTGATAACGATACTAAGCCAAAACCAAATAAAAATCGTTATGAAAAAATGAACGAACGTTTAGATGCTCAAATTGCGTATAAACAAAAAATGAAAGAAGTTTTGACAGAAGCACAATATCAAAAACTTGATATGCTTTTGGCTAGAAAAGGAAATAAAGGTGATAAATCAAAAAGAAAAAGAAAATAGTTGTTAGGTTATGATGTTTGTAAAGCCTAATGTTTATTTGTAGCATTAGGCTTTTTTTAAAGGATAGTATAAAAATAAAAAACCCCATAAACATAATGTTTGTGGGGTTTTTGTTGGCCTACTAGGTTTCGAACCTAGACTCTTCTGTACCAAAAACAGATGTGTTGCCAGTTACACCATAGGCCAGTACCGTAATTGAGAGTGCAAATTTATAATAAAGTTTCATTTAAGCAAATATTTTTTGTCAATTTTTTTTTAAGAATAAAAAGATGCTTTTGCTTATATTTGCAGACTTTTAAAAATTAAAGCTTTATGACAAAAAACGATAAAAAAACATTTGATGTTTTAATAGAAATTCCAAAAGGAAGTAGAAATAAATATGAATACGATTTTGAATTAAACAAAATTCGTTTTGATCGTATGTTATTTTCATCAATGATGTATCCTGGAGATTATGGTTTTATACCCGAAACATTAGCTCTTGATGGCGACCCACTTGATGTATTGGTTATGGCTACCGAGCCTTCATTTCCTATGTGTGTTGTTGAGGTTAAACCTATAGGTGTATTTCATATGGCTGATGAAAAAGGACCAGATGAAAAAATTATATGTGTACCTGTTACTGATCCTATTTGGAATAGTTATAATGATTTGGCTGATTTAAATCCGCATAGGCAAAAAGAAATCACACATTTTTTTCAAGTTTATAAAGATTTAGAAAAGAAAAAAGTTGATGTAGGCGGTTGGGGTGATGCCCAAGAAGCTTATGATATTTTAAACAAATGTATTGAGCGTTATGAAAATAGCGAGCATAAACAAAGGGGAGATTTTAAAATCTAATCTGAGCAATAGTTAGGCTTGTGAAAAACAAAAAAAAATATTTTTATTTTTTGTTTGCAGAAAACAGAAATTAATATATATTTGCGCTCGCAAAAGATAAGTACTTTCCTCCTTAGCTCAGTTGGTTAGAGCATCTGACTGTTAATCAGAGGGTCCTTGGTTCGAGCCCAAGAGGAGGAGCTTAAAAAGCGCAAAGCCATTCAAGAAATTGAATGGCTTTTTTAGTTTTTATACTTAGTTAGTTCATTTTCAAACAAATAACTGTTATGCCAATGTTGTGTTATCGCTTGTTTGGTTATCATTTGAGCACGTTTATTAAACTCATGATGCATTTGATGATAGTTTATATAACTTAATGCCTCAGAAAACGATTTAAACATACTTTTGCAAAACGCATCATTAGTAATTTTGGTTTCTAAAGTATAGGTTTGAGCAACTTCGATATTAAAAAGCATAACATCAGCTACTTTTAACGGGTTAACGCCTAGTTTTATAAAGTGTTTGATTAATTTTTGTGCAATTGATCGTCTTTTTTTTGCACGTCGTTTCCCATCGGGAAAATATTCTTTGCCAATTTTTTGTTTAGCGGTGTTTGTTAATTGGTCTTCTTTTGGGTTAAAAATAAAGTTGTAATAGGTTTTAACCTCGGTAAACCGTTCATATAAATCTAACAGTTCTTCAGTTAGTTCTTCTTTGTTCAGATTTATAAGGTGGTTTTTTAACTGATTTTTACTCATTATTAATAAGTTGTAATATGTTATAATTGTTGTGTTAACAAGATATGTTAAATTATTAAAAAATCTATTTTTAAACGTGTTATAAAAGTATAAATTTGCAGCTCAATTTTATATAATCACACTTGCTATGAATACACTAACTGACAGTAAAGCTTTAAAAATACTTAATAAAATGATTGACGATGTAAATCGTAACGGTATAATTATTAATACAGTTATTGATGATTTAACAGCTTTACGTCCCTATACTATCACTGGTGAGTTTCCTTTATTAGCTAAAGCTACACGTTTGGCTTTAGAGCATCTTGAAAAACATGAGTCGTTTGATGTTGCCATACCTTGTGATGAGCCAATTGACGACGCTAATGATGTTATTACCGAAGTTATTAATGGAAATGAAAGTTTTTATTATTTTTTATGTTTAATTCGTGATGTCAATAAAGCTGCTAATGAAGTTGACCTTAGAGAATATGTTGCAGTACTTGCAAATGCATAGGAATTATTAAATATAAATTACAAGGTTACAGTTATTGTAGCCTTTTTTTTTGGTCAAAAGTTAAAATTTTAAAAAAAATATGTATTTCATCGAGATTTTAAGTATTTAATCGTATATTTGCAGTGTACTTAAATTGTAAGATTATGAAAAATACATTTATTTATTCGGTTTTAAACATTACAGCTTTACTTTTTAGCCTACAATTGGCGGCACAATCAACGTTTACTTTTGATTCGGCTGAGGTTAGTACTAACGCAATGAATTTTTCAGAAGTAAAGGAAACTTTAAAAGGTATAACCATAGTTACCAATATAAGTAACACGCAAAATAAGGTAGTTAAAACCGATAATGGCTCTTATTTTGTTTCTAATAATGCAAGTTCAGTAGATTTTTCTTTTAATAAGCGTGTGCACTTATCAAGTATCAGTTTACAAAGTGTAGCTGATGTTAATGACATTGTTATAACTCCTATTTTTGGCAAAAACGATAAAGTAGAAGCTGTTGTAAGTGAATCAAGTTCAATTATAGATTTAAACTGGGATAATGTTATCGCGATATCAATATCAGACAAAACAGGTAAAAAATTAAATTTAAAAATTGATGATATTGTTTTTGATTGTAATGCTTTAAATTATAGAGCACCTGTAGTAGCTGTTAACTTGGTTGCTAAATATTAATTTCGATAATTATACAGCATGTTATTTGTAAAGATTATAAATAGTGTTATATTTATAATCTTTACAAATATTGTGTTATGAAAAAATGGGTATTACTTTTTACAATAATTACTTTGCTGCAATGTTGTTGGTTACCTTCGGATGATGATACAACAACACCAATTTTTTCTACAAATTATGAACCTATACTAATGTCTCGTCCAGTTTTTGAGTCAAGTATTTCGGTTTTGCCATCAATGCCAATCATAAATTCGGGTAAAATATATGTGATCGAAAATTTACTTTTTATCAATGAAGTAAATAAAGGATTTCATGTTTTTAATAATGCAAATCCTCAAAACCCAACTCCACTTCAGTTTATAAATGCTCCAGGCGCTACCGATGTGGCTATAAAAAATGATGTGTTGTATATAAATCAAGCAGTTGATCTTGTTGCAATTTCAGTACAACAAACCACCAATACCGTTAGCATACTAAAACGTATTAAAAACACATTTCCTGATTTAGCATCACCAGATGGTTTTGTATATGACCCTGTAGCATCAGATGATGTTGTGGTTGGTTGGACTTTAATAACAAACTAAATTATGAAACACACATATATAATTGCTTTTTTTGCGTGTATTTTTTTGTCATGTGCTAACGATACTACTAGTGTTAATAGCGATGCGTTTAGTGCAACAGAAGGTCAAGGCGGATCACTTGCAAAGTTTGCCCTTTCGGGCGATTATTTGTACACTGTAGATGAATTTGACTTAAATGTGTTTAGCATATCAAACCCTATAAATCCTGTTTTGGTTAATACCCAAGCAATTGGTTTTGGTATCGAAACTATTTTTAGCTACAAGGACTTTTTGTATATAGGCTCACAAACAGGTATGTTTATTTATTCAATTCAAAACCCCGAGTTTCCTCAAGTCTTATCCTCTGTCGATCATTTTACAGCATGTGATCCTGTAGTGGCAAATGATAATTATGCATTTGTTACTCTTTGGAGTGATGTGGGGTGTGGTAATAATGTAAATAGGCTAGAGGTTTATAATATTGAAGACGCATTAAACCCAATGTTAATTAATACTAGAAATTTAACCTTCCCAAAAGGCTTAGGGTTATATAATAACTATTTAATTATTTGTGATGATGAGATAAAAATATTTGATGTTTCTGACCCGTTACATTCAACTTTAGTTGCAACAATAAATCAACTTGCGTTTGATGTAATTATAAATAATAATTTACTTATTGCAATTGGGAGTACTGGGTTGTATCAATATAAACTAAACCCTAATAATATACAAGACATTACGTTTTTGAGCGAAATAGTGATATAATATTATCTTAAGGGTACTATAAAGGCGTCGTTAAATTGCTTTTTGATTTTTATTAAAGCCCTTTCGGCATTTAATCGAGTTAAAAATTTACCAGCCCATATTTTTCTGTCAGGATTACCGTATTCTATTGTCGCCCGCCATTGCGTAAATAACTTTTGATATACTGTAAGTGTAGCACTAGCTTTATCTACATTACCCTTAAATATTTGTATGGTAAAATTATAATTTTTCTTATTAATTTGTTTTTTGACATCAAGTAATTTTGCTATTTTTTCATCTTGATTTACAGTAACATTAGCGTTTTGGGCTTGAGTTTTTACACCAAAACTTAGTAAAACAATACTAATAGTGATTAGGGTTTTAAAAATTGTTACGCTCATACTTTAATATTTTATACAAATGTAATATTTATTAAGAAAACAGTGGTGTTGCATTATTTAGAATAGTTATAAATTGAAGTTTAACACTTCTTTAAAATTTATAAAATGGTCTATAAGTATTACTTTTGCTTCTGATTTTTATAACCGAATATGTTAAAGTTTATATGAAAGAATCGTACCAAAATTCGGAAAATAATTCGACCAAAGATATGAAACAGGTGATACACCGTAAGTTAGGCTTAAAAAAATTGTTTTTAGGTCTCTTTTTTATAAGTGCTCTTTTTTCTTTTTCGCAAGAAGGAGATGCTACTGCAGGTAAAGCATTATTTAACTCAAATTGTGCTGCTTGTCATAAATTAGACAAAAAAATGACTGGCCCAGCGTTAAGAAACGTTGAGTCACGTTTAGCAGAAGAGCAAGGCTTAGACCGTGAGTGGTTATATGCATGGGTTAAAAATAGTTCGGCAGTAATTAAATCTGGTGATGCCTACGGAAATAAAATTTATGCAGAATATAACAAATCTGCAATGACTGCTTTTCCTCAATTATCAAACGCTGATATAGATAATATTTTAGCATATACAGCAGCTGAAGCGCCTAAAAAATCAGAAGCTACAGTAACGCCAACTCAAAGCGGTGCGTCTAACAATACATCTGGAGGTGTATCAAATACAATTTTATTATTGGCACTAGTAGTACTTTTTGGTTTATTGGCAGCAGGTTTGTTTATGGTAAACAAAACGCTACGTCGATTTGCTGATGAAAAAGGAATTGTAATTGAAGAAAAAGAAAAAGGCAAATCATTATGGAAAGCTTTTGTACAAAATCAATTTTTAATATTGGTTACAGCAATCTTCTTTTTACTTGCTAGTGGCTATTTTGTATATGGGTACTTAATGCAGGTTGGTGTTGATCAAGGTTACCAACCAGTACAACCAATACATTTTTCACACAAAATACATGCAGGCGACAATAAAATTGATTGTAAATACTGCCACTCATCGGCACGTGTAAGTAAAACATCAGGAATACCATCGTTAAACGTGTGTATGAATTGTCATAAGTCAATTTCAGAATACAACGGAGAAACAACAGCAGAGTACAATAAGGATTTTTATGACAAACAAATCGAAGAGTTATACAAAGCTGTAGGTTGGGATGATGCAAATCAAGCTTATACTGGTGTTACAAAACCAGTAGAGTGGGTGCGTATACATAATTTGCCAGATTTTGCTTACTTTAACCACTCACAACACGTAAGTGTAGCAGGGGTAGAGTGTCAAACTTGCCACGGGCCAGTACAAGACATGGAAATTGTAGAGCAGTTTGCACCACTAACAATGGGATGGTGTATTAATTGCCACAGAGATACAGGGTTAAAAATAAAAGGTAATGACTATTATAAAAAAATACACGACCAACTAACTGCCAAATACGGTGATTTAAATAAAATTACAGTAGCGCAAATGGGAGGTCTTGAGTGTGGTAAATGTCATTACTAAATTCCGCGAAAGCGTAATAACTCTTAAATTTAGAGAATAATTAAAATAGTATTTTATAAAATTACGATTATAAAACAATTGTAATCTTAAATAATAGAAAACAAATAATATGTCATCAAACAAGAAATACTGGAAAAGTGTTGGAGAGTTAGACCAAAGCAACAGCGAGGCTCTTGAGACTTTAAAGCAAAAGGAGTTTGTTGAAGAAATACCGGTGGATGAGTTTTTAGGAAATGACGACACTATGGAATCTTCAAGTACTACTCGTCGTGATTTCTTAAAGTACGTTGGTTTTAGTACAGCAGCTGCAACTTTAGCAGCATGTGAAGGACCGGTTGTAAAATCGATACCTTACGTAGTAAAACCACAAGAAATTGTTCCTGGTGTAGCTAACTATTATGCAACAACAATTGCAAACGGATTTGACTTTGCTAGCGTTTTAGTAAAAACTAGAGAAGGTCGTCCTATTAAAATTGAAAATAACGATTTAGCTAACTCGGGTGCAAATGCGAGAGTTAATGCTTCGGTATTAGATTTATATGACAATTTAAGACTTAAAGCACCTAAAAAAGATGGTAAAACCATTACTTGGGATGCTTTTGATGCAGCTATAAAAGCTGAATTAAACAAGTATAAAACTGCAGCAGATGGTACATTAAGCAGCAAAGCAATTGTGTTATTAACACAAACTTTTGCAAGTCCATCAACTAATAAATTAATAGCAGAGTTTAAAGCCACTTACGGTAATGTACGTCATGTTGTTTATGATGCAGTTTCACAATCAGCAGCATTAGATGCTTACCAACAAATGTATGGCGAGCGTGCTTTAGCTAATTATGATTTCTCAAAGGCAGATACCATAGTGTCTGTAGGTGCTGACTTTTTGGGCGATTGGCAAGGTGGAGGTTTTGATTCGGGATATGCAAAAGGACGTGTACCTAAAAAAGGTAAAATGTCACGCCATATTCAATTTGAATCAAACATGACATTAAGTGGTGCAAACGCCGATAAGCGTGTGCCATTAACACCAACGCAACAAAAAATTGCTTTAGCAAAAATTTATGCTAAAGTAATGGGCACATCGGTAGGAGGTCAACTTCCTGCAAATGTTGATAAAGCGGTAAACGCAACAGTTGCCGAAATTATTAAAGCAGGTTCTAAAGCGGTAGTAGTTTCTGGTATTCAAGATGTAGATGCACAATTACTAGTATTAGCAATTAATACTAAAATATCTAGTAAAGCATTTGATGTGACATCACCAATAAAAACACGTCAAGGTAATGATGCAGCAGTAGCTGAATTAATTACTGATATGAAAGCTGGTAAAGTTGGCGCACTTATTATGAGCGGCGTTAACCCAATGTATACACTAGCAAATAATGCCGATTTTAAGGCAGGATTAGAAAAAACAGTTTCAGTTAGCTTTTCAATGAAAGATGACGAAACAGCTTCAATATCAAATTACGTTGCAGCAGCACCACATTATTTAGAATCTTGGGGTGATGTTGAGTTAACAAAAGGTAATTACGGGTTAATGCAACCTGCAATACGCCCATTATTTGACACAAGACAATTTCAAGATGCGTTATTGTTATGGAATGATAACAGTACTAGCTATCATGATTATATTAAATCAAACTGGAAAACCAACATTTTAGCAACCGCTTCTTGGGGTACTGCTTTACATGATGGGGTTTACAATACACGTCCTTTTGCATCAGTAGCTATTATTGATGAAGATGTATTAGCAGCTCAAAGCGCAATTGCAAATGCAGCAGCTAGTAAGTTATCAAAAGCATCTGTTGAAGGTATGGAGCTTAGCTTATATACCAAAACTGGTATGGGTGATGGACAACAAGCTAATAACCCTTGGCTGCAAGAGTTTCCAGATCCATTAACGCGTACAACGTGGGATAACTATTTAACGGTTTCTGCCGCAGATGCCGAAGCATTAGGTTTAGAAAACTATAATGTTGCCGATGGTGGTTTAAATGGTAACTATGTAAACTTAACGGTTAACGGTACAACGCTTAAAAATGTACCTGCATTAATACAACCAGGGCAAGCTAAAGGTTCTGTAGGTTTATCATTTGGTTACGGGCGTAAGTTAGGTTTAAAAACCGAAATGCAAACAGGTGTAAATGCTTATACGTTATATAATAACTTTAAGGATGTACAAGCTGTAAAAATCGAAAAAACTAACGGTGTACATGAGTTTGCTTGTATACAGTTACAAAATACGTTGATGGGTCGTGGCGATATTATTCGTGAGACAACATTAGAAGTATTTAATACAAAAGATAAAGAGTATTGGAACCCAATTCCGAAGGTATCATTAAACCATCAAGAAACGCCTGTAACATCACCAGATGTTGATTTATGGGAATCTTTTGATAGATCTGTAGGACATCATTTTAATCTTTCGATAGATTTAAATGCTTGTACAGGATGTGGGGCTTGTGTAGTCGCTTGTCATGCAGAAAATAATGTACCTGTAGTAGGTAAAGAAGAAATGCGTAAGAGTCGTGATATGCACTGGTTGCGTATTGATAGATATTACTCATCAGAAGAGACCTTTGCAGGTGATGACCATAAAAAAGAAAGCATGTCTGGATTATGGGGTGATAAAGGCTCTTTAGGAGGATTTGGTGAGATGGAAAATCCATCTGAAAATCCACAAGTGGCATTCCAACCTATCATGTGTCAGCACTGTAATCATGCACCTTGTGAAACTGTTTGCCCTGTGGCAGCAACATCACATGGTCGTCAAGGTCAAAACCATATGGCTTATAACCGTTGTGTAGGTACGCGTTACTGTGCAAACAACTGTCCTTATAAAGTACGTCGTTTTAACTGGTTTTTATATGCAGAGAATGATGAGTTTGATTTCCATATGAACGATGATTTAGGTCGTATGGTAATTAATCCTGATGTGACTGTAAGATCAAGAGGGGTGATGGAAAAATGTTCGATGTGTATACAAATGACACAAAAAACAATTTTGGATGCTAAGCGTGACGGTAAAGTGGTAGAACCAAATGCATTTAAAACAGCATGTTCTGCAGCTTGTAGTAGTGGTGCAATGACTTTTGGTGATGTTAATGACAATAAAAACGATATTGCAGCATTAAAAGACGATAACAGAGCGTATCACTTGCTAGAAAGCGTGGGTACTAAACCAAATGTGGTTTACCAAGTTAAAGTAAGAAATACAACAGAATCATAATAGATAACTATAATAATTTTTAAACAATATGGCGTCTCATTACGAAGCACCTATTAGAAGACCTTTAGTAACAGGAGAAAAATCGTACCACGATGTAACTCTAGATGTAGTTGCACCTGTTGAAGGAAAAGCAAATAAACAATGGTGGATTGTTTTTTCAATAGCCTTAGTGGCTTTTCTTTGGGGAATAGGATGTATAATATATACAGTATCAACAGGTATAGGTACTTGGGGATTAAATAGAACAGTAAACTGGGCTTGGGATATTACCAACTTTGTATGGTGGGTAGGTATCGGTCATGCCGGAACATTGATATCGGCAGTACTATTGTTATTCCGTCAAAAATGGCGTATGGCAATTAACCGTTCTGCAGAGGCAATGACAATTTTCTCGGTAGTACAAGCAGGTTTATTTCCAATTATACACATGGGTCGTCCATGGTTAGCATATTGGGTATTACCAATCCCTAATCAATTTGGATCACTTTGGGTTAACTTTAACTCACCATTACTTTGGGATGTATTTGCAATTTCAACATATTTATCAGTTTCATTAGTTTTCTGGTGGACTGGTTTACTTCCGGATTTTGCAATGATTAGAGATAGAGCCGTTAAACCGTTCCAGAAAAAAATATACAGCTTATTAAGTTTTGGTTGGTCTGGACGTGCTAAAGATTGGCAACGTTTTGAAGAGGTGTCTTTGGTACTTGCAGGTTTAGCAACTCCATTAGTACTTTCTGTACATACCATCGTATCTTTTGATTTTGCGACATCGGTAATTCCAGGATGGCATACAACAATATTCCCTCCATACTTTGTTGCTGGGGCAATTTTCTCTGGGTTTGCAATGGTAAATACACTATTAATCATTATGCGTAAAGTATGTCATCTTGAAGATTACATTACAGTACAGCATATTGAGTTGATGAATATTGTAATTATGATTACAGGGTCGATTGTAGGTGTAGCTTATATTACTGAGTTATTTATCGCATGGTACTCTGGTGTAGAGTTTGAGCAATATGCGTTTTTAAATAGAGCAACAGGACCTTATGCTTGGGCATATTGGGCAATGATGACTTGTAATGTATTTTCGCCACAGTTTATGTGGTTTAAAAAACTACGTACAAGTATCATGTTCTCTTTCTTTATATCTATTGTAGTAAATATTGGAATGTGGTTTGAGCGTTTTGTAATTATTGTAACATCATTACACCGTGATTACTTACCGTCATCATGGACCATGTTCTCACCAACTTTTGTAGATATCGGTATCTTTATAGGTACAATTGGGTTCTTCTTTGTGTTGTTTTTATTATACTCTAGAACATTCCCTGTTATCGCTCAAGCGGAAGTTAAAACTATTTTAAAATCTTCGGGCGAGCGTTATAAAAACATTCGTGAAAGTGGTAAAAGTTTAGTTGGTACAGGATCTGATGAAAGAACTGCCAATGGAGCGACTAAAGTTGCTACTGTTGAGCCAACTGTAGTGCCAGATTTAAACTCGGAAGAAACTAAAGAAAAGGTCTCAAATCTTTTACAAGGTATTGGTAGCTTTGATGCTAACGATCATAAGGTAGATGCACTTCAAGATATTAATGGTATTGGTCCAAAAATGGAAGAAGTATTAAATACAATCGGAATCTTTACATTTAAACAAGTTAGTAAAATGACTAAAAAAGAGTACGATTTATTAGATTCACTTACAGGATCATTCCCTGGACGTGCAGAACGAGATGATTGGGCAGGACAAGCAAAAAAATTAATAAAATAATAAAATAGTCTATGGAAGCTTCAAAAGTAATTCACGCTATTTATACAGATGATGATGTATTAATGAATGCCGTTAAAAAGGTAAAAGCAGCAAAACATCATATTGAAGAAATATATACGCCTTTTCCTGTTCATGGACTAGACAAGGCAATGGGATTAGCACCTACACGTATCGCCATAGCAGCATTTATGTATGGTTGTATTGGTTTAACCGTGGCAACAGTTATGATGAATTTTATCATGATTCAAGATTGGCCTCAAGATATTGGTGGTAAACCAAGTTTTAGTTATATTGATAACATGCCGGCATTTGTGCCAATTATGTTTGAGTTAACGGTGTTTTTTGCAGCGCACTTAATGGTAATTACGTTTTACTTACGTAGTAGAATGTGGCCATTTAAAAAAGCTGAAAACCCAGATCCAAGAACTACCGACGATCATTTTTTAATGGAAATACCAGTTCATAATAACCAAACTGAACTAGAAAATTTATTAAAAGATACAGGAGCAGTAGAAATTAATATTGTAGATAACGAAGAAGCACATTAATAATATGAAGGGCTTATATAAAATACTAACGTTAACTATAGTTATAACAACTATAGTATCTTGTAAAAAGGACTCTAGACCTAACTACCAATACATGCCAAACATGTATACATCGGTAGGTTATGAAACGTACTCAAAATCTGATGCATTTAATAACGGGGTAGAAGCACAACTACCAGTTGAAGGTACAGTGCCAAGAGGACATTCATTATACGATTACAAAAACACTAATGAAGGTTATGATCTTGCTAAAGCAGAATTAAAAAACCCGCTTACACCAGATATGATTGACGCTAAACGCGGAAAAGAATTATACGATATTTACTGTGGTATTTGCCATGGTAATAAAGGTAAAGGGCAAGGTAACTTAGTAAAACGCGAAAAAATACTAGGTATACCAAATTATGCTGACAGAGATATTACAGATGGTAGTATTTATCACGTTATCTATTGGGGTAAAAACTCAATGGGGTCATATGCAGGTCAACTTAACGAAGAAGAGCGTTGGCAAGTTACTGCTTACGTACAGTCATTAAAAGAAGCATTAACTAAATAAGTAAAGTTATATATCAAAAATATGTATAAGTTTTCAAACAGATTAAAAATAACAGCTATTGTACTTATGGTTTTAGGTGCATTAGGATG
>CALDUQ010000106.1 GCA_937924845.1 uncultured Flavobacteriaceae bacterium | reverse complement strand
TGACCTTGCAGGTGATTCAAATAGTTATGTTAATCAATTAAATTTAGTGAGTGCGTGGCAGCCTAAACGCATGTTTTTTAATACATCATGGTGGTTTTACGGTAGTAGAGAAAAATTTGAAAAAGCTGATAAAAGTAATATGTTAAGTTTTGATGTAGGTGTTTATTATCCTCTTAAAGGACTTTCAAACAATGAGGTTGCTGCTAAAGCAAGTAGCCAACATTTATGTCAAGGTTTTGGGCGATTAAACCAACGGGGTTCGCAAAATGAATATATTGAATTTATTAAAGGTGATTTTCCAAAAGAAAACAGCAACTTGTTTTCGGGTATTGATACTTCATGGCATAGAATTGGTAAAAATGGAGCTGAAATTGAAAGTATATTGAAGGCTGTAGAGCAAAATTTTAATTTTGAAAATCCTGCGGTGCATATTGATGATTTTATTAAAGCCTATCAACTGTTGCAAAATTCAACAAATGAGCATTGGAAAGTTGTAAAGTCTAAAGCACTTAAATCAATTATTGAAGCCTGTTTAGGGCTGTATTTAGAGGTTTCGGCTCAAAGTGCTACCGCTATTCCGGGAGAAACCGTAGGTTTAAATATTGAAGTGCTAAATAGAAGTAAAGCACCCGTAACGTTACTATCTTATAAGTTGTCAAACTCCAATACAATTATAGATGAAAATATAGCCTTAGATAATAATAAAAAATTAAACTTCACCAGTACAGTAACTATCGATGGCAATCAAAAGTATACTACGCCGTATTGGCTTAATAAAAAAGGTAGCCTTGGTATGTATGAGGTAGCTCGTCAAAACTTAATAGGTTTGCCCGAAACACCTCGAGCAGTTTCGGTAGATTTTAATCTTAGTATTAATAATGTGCCTTTTACATTTACAAAAGATGTTATTTATAGGTATGCAAAACCCGAAAAAGGCGAGCTTTATCGTCCTTTTGAGATTATTCCAGAGGCATCAGTAAAATTAAATAATCAAGTACATATTTTTAATAATAATACACCTAAAACTATAAAAGTTACCGTAACATCTGGGCGAGATAATTTAAACGGATACGTATCTTTAGAGATGCCAAAAGGATGGCAAACTTCAAAAAAAATACCAGTTAGTATAAATAATAAAGGTGAATCAGAAAGCTTTAGCTTTGTAATTACACCGCCAAACCATCAAAGCGAAGGTTATATAAAACCTATAGTAAAAATAGATGGTGTAGCATTTTCGCAACAGCTTGTCGAAATTGATTACCAACATATACCTACTCAAACGGTATTGCTGCCAAGTAAAGGCAAAGTTGTGCGTATTGATATTGCCACGAAAGGTAAAACTGTTGCTTATATTGAAGGTGCAGGCGATGTAGTGCCTAGCAGTTTGGAAGCAATAGGATATACTGTTGATATTATACCTGTACACCAAATTACATCACAGGTACTAAAGCAATATGATGCTGTTGTTGTGGGTATACGAGCTTATAATATTTTAGATGAATTAAAATTTAAACAAGAAGTTTTGTTTGATTTTGTAAAAAATGGTGGTAATCTTATTGTTCAATACAATACAAATAGGCGTTTAAAAGTTCAAGACAATAAGTTAGCACCTTATCCATTGTCTTTATCTAGAGCTAGAGTTACAGATGAAAATGCTAAGGTTACATTTTTAGATACAACACACCCTATATTAAATTATCCTAATAAAATTTCTGATGCCGATTTTAATGGTTGGGTACAGGAGCGAGGTTTGTATTTTCCTAATAAATGGGATAAAAACTTTGTGCCACTATTGTCAATTAATGATGCTGGTGAGCCAGAAAACCTAGGAAGTTTGCTTGTTGCAAAATATGGCAAGGGCTATTATATTTACACAGGACTTAGCTTTTTTAGGCAATTTCCTGCGGGTAATCCAGGAGCTTATAGGTTATTTGCAAACATGATTTCGATCGGAAAATAATACTAAAATTAGATTTTATATTTTGAATACAACACCAAAACAAAAATGGAAAAAGTTATATAGCATTGTGCTTATAGCTAATATTATTTATTTTATATGTTTTTATTTTATAACCAAATCATTTTCGTAGCATGCAATTAAATTGGATAGATTGGGTTGTTTTATGCATTACACTTGCTTTTATTGTTTTGTATGGTACATATAAAAGTAGAGGCAGTAAAAATGTGAAAGATTATATTAAAGGTGGTGGCCAAAGTAAATGGTGGACTATAGGTTTATCGGTAATGGCAACACAAGCAAGTGCCATTACATTTTTATCGACCACTGGGCAGGCCTATGCCGATGGTATGGGGTTTGTGCAATTTTATTTTGGATTACCTATAGCAATGGTAATAATTTGCTTAGTGTTTATACCTTTATACCATCGTTTAAAGGTGTATACAGCTTATGAGTTTCTTGAAAACAGGTTTGATTTAAAAACACGAACGTTAACGGCAATTTTATTTTTAATTCAACGTGGTTTGGCAGCAGGTATCACAATTTTTGCACCAGCAATAATATTGTCGGTTGTTTTAGATTGGAATATTATTTATTTAAATATTATAATAGGTGTGTTGGTTATTATTTATACGGTTTCTGGAGGCACAAAAGCAGTAAACGTTACTCAAAAACAACAAATGATTGTCATTTTTGGAGGTATGATAGCCGCTTTATTTATCATTTTAAATTTAATTCCCGATGACATTTCGTTTTCAAAAGCTATAGATATTGCGGGAGCAAGTGGCAGGATGAAAATATTAGATTTTGAATTTAATCTTGAAAACAGATACAATGTGTGGACAGGTTTTATTGGAGGTACATTTCTAATGCTGTCGTATTTTGGTACCGATCAAAGTCAAGTGCAGCGTTATTTATCTGGTAAATCAATTAAAGAAATGCAATTAGGTTTGCTTTTTAATGGCTTGTTTAAAGTGCCAATGCAATTTTTTATACTATTAGTAGGTATAATGGTTTTTGTGTTTTATCAATTTAACCCAGCACCGTTAAATTTTATTAATAAATCCACACAAACGGTTTTAAATTCGCCATATGCTAATGCTTATAAAGCTTTGCAGCAAAAACAAACGTTGCTTTTTGAAAACAAAAAGTTACTAAACCTGCAATTAGCTAAAAACAGCAGTGAAGCTACACGTCAAAAGCTTATATCGCTTGATAGTGTTGAACGTAGTTATAAAACTGAAGCTAAATTTTTAATAAAAAAAGCGATTGACACATCATACGCAAAAAATTATGATAAAATTAGTGCCGAGTTGCATAATTTAAACAAGGGTACAGAGTTGTATGAAAACAAAAAAAGTGAGCTAAAAGCGCTTTATAAAGCATCTGGAAAGGATACAAAAACCAATGATAGAGATTATATGTTTATAACCTTTATATTAAATAATTTGCCAATAGGCTTAATTGGTTTGCTATTGGCAGTGATATTATCGGCAGCTATGTCATCAACAGCTTCCGAAATTAATGCATTAGCTACAATTACCTCAATAGATTTATATGGCAGGCATAAAAAGCATGAAAAAACAGAAAAAGAAATGGTAGCTGTAACCAAACGTTTTACATTGATGTGGGGCGTGGTAGCAATTATTATAGCTTGCTTTGCAAACTTAGCCGAAAACTTAATACAATTGGTTAATATTATCGGATCTGTATTTTATGGTAACGTTTTAGGTATATTTTTACTAGCATTCTTTTTTAAATTTGTTAAAGGAAATGCTGTTTTTGTGGCAGGTATTATAACACAGCTAATTATATTTTCACTTTATTTTTTAGATAAATATGAGCTTATTAACTTACCTTATTTATGGCTTAATTTAATAGGCTGTATTGTAGTGTTGCTAATAGCTATGTTGCTACAGGTTTTAAATAAAGAAAAAGGAAGTCATTAAAGAAATCCTTTTTCTTTTGCGGTTTGAATTAAAACTTTGTCATCCTGTTTTTCAATGCCAAACACTTGTTTGATTTGTCGTTTTCGTTTTTCAATACCAGCAATTGATAATGGTATTAATGAAGGTAAATCTTTTGTTTTTGTGCCTATAGATAATTCATAAAGCAATTTTCGGTCAATATTATCTAAGGTAAAACTGTTTGACACTTCTTTTCTTAATAATTTCACTACAGTTTTACTATAATACGGAGGGTCATTAATAATTGTATCAATAGTTTCTATTAGCTCATTGGGTGCAATATCATTTTTAATTAAAAATCCATCAGGATTTAAACTTTTAAAAATGCTATGAATCCTATAGTTGTCATTAAACGTAGTCGACACTATTATTTTAGCCTTCGGCTGAAGTTTTTTAATTTTAATACCTAAGTCTTCTCCAGATAAAATTTCACCATCTTTAGACGGAGGTAACTTAATGTCTAAAAAAATAATATCAACAGATTTTTTTTTACTAGTGAAATAGCTAAATAATTTAAGTCCACTATCGCAATTTTGAGCTGTTTTAACTACAAATTGTACACCTTCGTTTTCACTGCTGTAAAAGTCTAAAGCCGATTTATAGGCTTCGGTAATTAAGGGGTGGTCATCTATAATAAAAACGGTATATTTTTTTATTTCCATGTTATTATGTGTTGTTAGTTGGTATTTTAATACGTATTACTGTGCCATTGTTTTCTGACGAAATAATATTTAATGTTCCATTTAATTTTTCTACTCGCGATCTAATATTTTTTAATCCAATACCTTTATATTTTTTCTTTACATTAAAACCAATGCCGTCATCTTTTAATAGTATAGTTATGTTTTCGTCTGTGTCAAGCACGAAACTTAAATTAATATTTTTGGCAGATGCATATTTGACTATATTTTGAAAAGCTTCTTGAAATATTCGGTATAAATTAGTTGTAAGTAAATCACTAAAGCCATTAAAATTGATATTATCGTCAAAATCTATTTTGAAATCAAAATTAGCAATTTTACTTTTACTTTCAACCAAGTCGTTAATAATTAACTTAAAATCGGAGGTTGGTTCAAAATTATCACTAAGTTCATGCGATACATCCCGAATTTCTTTTTCTATAATTTGCAGTTCATTTAAAAAGGAATGAAACTGTTTTTGTTTTTTAGAATCGCCGTCAACTTTCAAAAATCCAAGTCCAACACGTGTTCCAAAAAGCTTACCTAGTATGCCGTCATGTAATTCTTCAGAAATTCTATTCCGTTCATTGATTTTTTCTTCCTCAAGGCGTTCTTGCTGTCTAAGTTTAATTAAATATAATTGTTCGTTTGCTTTTTGTTGGTTGTTTTCTAAAATTAATCGTTTATTTTTTGCACGTTGTATTTGCACAAAATATACTAAACCAAAAATTAGCACTAAGGCAAATCCAAATATTGATAATGTAATTGTTTTTTGTATTAACTGTTTGTTTTTTTCAGCATATTCATCGGTTTCATACTCAATTCTAGTAAATTTATCTTGTGTTTTGCGATCTTCAATTTGTAGGCTATCACTAAATTTAATATATTTTGATTGATGTAATTGTGAGTTTTTTTTATCGAGCGTTGATAATAGTTTTAAGGACTCTAAGTAATCTCGGGTATCTAAAACTGATTTTGCTAAGGTGTTAGCGTTTTTTACCAAGCTAACAGCTTTGATAGTATCACCTTTTAACGCGTAATATTGTCCAAGCCTAATTTTACTTATAACAACACCTTGCTTGTCGTTTAAAGAGTCTCTAACTTTTAGAGCTTCTTTAAAATTAGATAGTACATTTATGGTATCGTTAGAGAGCATTTTTGCATACCCATAGTTATCTATCACTTTGGCAAAAATGGTAATGTTTTGTTTCTTTAAATTTTTATTTTCTAAGAGGCTTTTAAAATAGCTTAAAGCGGTTTTGTAATCGCCTTTTTTTAAATAAGTATATCCTAAGTTATTTAAGTAATCTTCTCTTAATGCTTTGTTATTTCTGGTTTTTTTTAGATACTCATATGATTTTTCGTTGTATATAATAGCTTTTTCATAATCATAAATGTCATTTTGTAATAACGCTAGTAGGCTGTAACTCGAGTATAAATCTTGATAACGCTCTAAGGCTTCAAAAATTCGGATGGCTTTAAATGTTAGTACTTCACTACCCGAATGGTCTTTAAATCGACGTTTTATGATAGCCATACCGTGCAATGTGTTTGCGTTTTCAAGTTTATAGCCGCTTTTTTCAAAATATTTACTAGCGATGTCATAATAGTAATAGGCACTATCATAAACTTGTAAACGCTCGTAATAACTAGCATAATTCCAGTTTAAATCACCTAATGCAAAAGTGTCTTTAATGCGTTTAGCTATATTTAATGCTTTTTTATTTTGTTGTTTAAATACAGTTGTATCTTTAACAGATCTGAAATTAGCCCAGGCTATTGTGCTTAAGTTTCTAACAGAAAATGAATCTATTTTAGAAGCAATAATTGTTTTGTATGATTTATCTAATAGTAACCGTTTTTCATTTACAGGTAAATCAGCATTTCTAGATGCTGTCATCCAATACGATACACTGTCTAGTTGATTTGTTACTTCGCCATCATTGCTACGGCTAGTACTTTGACAAGACAGTAGCATATAGCATGATATTATAAAAATTACAGCGTATTTCAATTAGATAGAATATAAGTATTGTTACAAAAATAAAATTAAATAAAAAAAACCTTTAATTTAATTAAAGGTTTTTAATATTCTTTTTAAATTTTTATTTAGACCACTCTGCGATAGAGGCTTTATTGTTTTTTACATAGGCTGCATTACCCGATTTTTTTGCCAACTCTAATGATTGCTTCGCAATTTGTATTGCATTTACTTTATCACCTGCTTTTGCATATATTAATGCTTGTTGTCTTAGCATCCAAAAACGAGGATTATCGTTAGTAGCATCAATTGCTTTGTCAATCCATAATTTTGCTTTATTGATGTCTTTACCTGATTCTAAATAATAAACTGCTGCTGCATAATAATCATTTGTAGCTGGGCCATTCATTGTTTTTTCGATGGTACTTAAAACTTTAGTTTCCGTAGGTACAGTGAAAGGAATTGATATATATGATTTTTCCCAAATTAAATCGATACTAGCACTTGTGTTTGTTATGTTGTTAATATCAAACATCATGGTTTCTACATTAAAAGGTACGTTAATCACAGGAGTACTAACTTTAGCAGCTACTTTTGATTCGTCAATGTCACGAGGTGCACCACTTCCTGCATATTCTGTATAAAATATCACATCCCATGATTTTTCTTGTGGAGTGATAAAAATAGCGTATGTACCAGCTTTTAAGTTGTTGTTAGCTATTTTAACATCATCACTAAACGTGATTTTTGTACGTGCATTAGCCCCAGCTCGCCATAATTTACCGTATTCAATTAGGTTACCAAAAATTTGTCTTCCTTTAACACCTGGTCTTGAATATTCTACCGTTATAGTTGTTAAGCCAACTTTTTGTTCAATTTTGCTTAATGGGCTTGGTGCTGGTGTTTCAACTTGCGAAAATGATACCGCTACAGTTAAACATAAAAATAATAATGCTAATTTTTTCATAATTTACAATTAAGTTAAGTTATATACGCTATCAAATTTATT
>CALDUQ010000105.1 GCA_937924845.1 uncultured Flavobacteriaceae bacterium | reverse complement strand
CCTTCAATTCTGTACTGTACATTAACTAGCCTTAAAGTTTGTGCTCTTGGCTGCGAACTATGACTTTTTGCACCTTCGGTGTAAACAATACTTACATCTTCAAAATCCAACAATACGGGTGTTCTATTAAAATCCATGTGTAGCGCACCTGGGTATATCCATGTGGCATCTGTGTCTGTAAAACTAGCAGTTGTAGCTAGCCTTAATGAACGTGCCATAATAGTTGTCCTATCGATTACTGTTCCAAGGTTATTGGCTACAATATAGGCGCGCAAATTATCACCTGTTTGGACACCAGATATATTAATGAGGGTTGCTGTATGTGTTATCTGTGAAAATGAATAAACACTAATAAATAATGTAAAAAAGAATAGTGTTTTTTTTATCATATCAAAAAAAATAAGCGCATTCATTAATACGTTAAAGCCTGTACATCAGCTAAACTACTAGGTTGAGCACCGGTTCCTCTCACGGTTACTTCTTCATTAATATCGGCGCGGGTATAGCGGGTAACTTCCCACATTACCATATTAATTAATAAGGATACATAGCAATAGTCATCATCTTCAAAAATAAGTTCGTTAGTAACTTGCTGAATGGCTGAAAACCCATTTATCCATTGCGTTCCATCCCAAATATTTAATCTGTTTGGAGTTACACTAGCGTCAAACCATACATCGCCTACTACAAGGTTTGAAGATGCTAATGGCGCTGTATTTGCAGTTGTTACTCGGGTGTTTTTTACGACTATAATAGTCCCTTTATTATCAATACCCCTAAACTGTTGCGCATTTAAAATATGCACAGAAGTAACTAATATTAAAAAACATAAAATTGTTGTTGTTTTTATCAAAAGACGAGTAAGGTTTTAAGGTTTATAAGTTATAACCCTTATAAATGCAAAACTATTAATAATATTGAAGCTTCTAATAAACGGTATGTTAAATTTATAAAAACATATTACTAAGTAAGCATTACATAACATTATCAAATTAAAAATGTTTTGTGCCCAGTTTTAATATGGGTTTCTGCGTAGACAGCATTTGATATTAAATATACTAGGTTTCACAAAACAAAAAAAGCTACAACTTTTTGTAGCTTTTTTTATACTAATTAAAACTAAATTTAGTCTTTTAGCTCAAAATGTTTAGCAATAAATCGATTTGATACAATTTTACCTTTCACTATGGCTGGTCGTTTTGTAACACACATCCCATCTAAAGCATGTGCGTCGCCATGATCATCAATATGGCTACCGTCAACAAAATACGCTTTACCATTAATTTTAACGGCTAAATCACAGCCTTTTTGTGTAGTTAAGCCAAACTTACATTGCCCACAGCTTGCTAAAACCCCTGTAACTTCTTTACCATTTACAATAGAGACTTCGGTTGTATTTACATCATGACCACCCAAAATAGGAGCGATAACTAAACCTATTAAACAGGTTAATTTTATTAAAATATTCATTGATGGCCCCGAGGTGTCTTTAAAAGGATCACCAACAGTATCACCAGTTACCGCTGCTTTATGTGCATCAGATCCTTTATACGTCATAACACCATTAATTTCAACTCCTGCTTCAAATGATTTTTTGGCATTATCCCATGCACCACCAGCATTGTTTTGAAAAATAGCCCATAACACTCCGCTTACTGTAACACCTGCCATATAACCACCAAGCATTTCGGCAATTTCTAAATTTGGCATTCCAAACACTAATGGTAAAAATGCAATTACTAACGGTAACCCAATAGTAAGTAAACCTGGCAACATCATTTCTTTTAACGATGCCTTTGTTGAAATTGCCACACATTTATCATATTCTGGCTTACCGGTGCCTTCCATAATGCCTGCAATATCTTTAAATTGTCGCCTAACCTCGTAAACCATTTCCATAGCTGCCTTTCCAACGGCATTCATAGCTAAAGCCGAAAATACTACAGGCACCATACCGCCAATAAACAGCATAGCTAGCACCGGCGCTTTAAATATATTAATTCCTTCAATACCTGTAAAAGTAACGTATGCTGCAAATAAAGCTAATGAGGTTAATGCTGCCGATGCAATTGCAAAACCTTTACCCGTAGCTGCGGTAGTATTACCAACAGAATCTAAAATATCGGTACGCTCTCTCACAATAGGCGCTTGTTCACTCATTTCGGCTATTCCACCGGCATTATCAGCAATAGGCCCAAACGCATCAATAGCTAATTGCATTGCCGTAGTTGCCATCATTGCCGATGCTGCTAGCGCAACTCCGTAAAAACCTGCTAATGCATAAGATGCCCAAATGGCTCCTGAAAATAATAGTACCGAAGGAAATGTACTAATCATACCTGTTGCTAATCCTGCTATAATATTAGTACCTGCACCTGTACTTGATTTTTCGACAATTTTTAAAATAGGTGTTTTACCCAATCCTGTATAATACTCGGTAATGGCAGATATTACCCCTCCAACAATTAATCCTACCAAAGTAGCATAAAACACTCGTGTTGCTGTAATTACTTTATCGGCTTCGCCGAAAAATTTCATAGTCATGGTTTCTGGAAGCATCCAATTACAAAATGCATAACAAGATACTGCCACTAATATAATCGAAACAATATTGCCTTTATTTAACGCCCCCATCACTTGTGCTTCTTTAGCATCATTAGATGAAATTTTTACCAAAAACGTACCAACTATAGAAATGAGTATGCCTGTACCTGCAATTGCCATTGGTAATAGTATTGGACCTATACCACCAAAGCCCGAATTAACAATATTACCCCCCATATCACTAATAACATAATTACCAAGTACCATGGCCGCTAAAACAGTAGCTACATACGACCCAAATAAATCGGCACCCATACCAGCCACATCACCAACATTATCACCAACATTATCGGCTATAGTTGCAGGATTTCTGGGGTCATCTTCAGGAATACCTGCCTCAACCTTACCAACCAAATCGGCTCCAACATCTGCTGCTTTTGTATAAATACCACCACCAACTCTTGCAAAAAGCGCAATAGACTCAGCACCAAGCGAAAAGCCTGCTAATGTTTCTAAAACAACAGTCATGTCATTAGTGTTGGTCCAAACACCTCCCATAAACACATTAAAAAATATAATAAAAAAACCAGTAAGTCCTAAAACGGCTAAACCAGCAACACCCAAGCCCATTACAGTACCTCCCCCAAATGAAACGTTTAAAGCTTTTGGCAAACTTGTTTTTGCAGCTTGCGTGGTTCTTACATTAGTTTTTGTTGCGATTTTCATACCTATTCGGCCTGCATATGCCGAAAAAAATGCGCCAAAAATAAACGCAATAACTATCATCCAATGTGTGCTGGGCACAATAACTGATACAATAGCTAACAGGATACTAACCACAATTACAAAAATGGTTAGTAACTTATATTCGGCTTTTAAAAAAGCCAAGGCGCCTTCATAAATGTAATCAGAAATTTCTTTCATTTTACCATCACCTGCATCTTGTTTCATCACCCAAGATTGTTTGATTACCATGTAAAGCAACCCAATTAATGCCATAACAATTGGCATGTAAATCATCATAGATTCCATAATGTGTTTTGTGTTTAGTTAATTAATTTTGACTTGTAATTTAGTGAAAATCAAACAGAAATAAAAAGTCAATTGTATTTGATTGGATTTACTGGTAGTTTTAAAAGGGTTTTATACGCTTTAAGGCTTATGTATTTTTGTAAGTGCGGATAAAAAACTACCGTTTTGGGTAGACTATGTTTTTCGGTGGCACAACAACAGAAAAGATAATTATTATGTGACTGATTAACGGTTTTTGACGGCTATATTTTTATAACGTTTAAAAGGGTTTCGTTTTCCTGCGAAAGCAGACATAGAAAAACACAACTTATACAGATAAATTAATATTTGCTAAGGCATAACAAGGTTTTTACTTGCTATAAAAATTCATTTCATCAATATAACGCCACACACTTGGTGCTAATAACGGACGAATATCCTTTTTGTTCTTAATAGCGTTTCTGATAAAGGTTGATGAAATTTCCATAATTGGTGCATTTACAAAGTGCACTTTTGGGTGGGTTTTTAATTCTGCTTCTTTGGTATTGGTGCTAATTCGGGGGTAAACGTATAATTTATAATTTTCTAGAATAACGTCGTAGTTTTTCCATTTATGAAAACTATTTAAATTGTCTTCGCCCATAATAAGGCTAAAGGTGTTGTTTGGGTATTTTTCTTGTATATGCGCTAATGTGGTAACGGTATAATTGGGTTGTGGTAGGTTAAACTCAATATTGCTGGGTTTTAAACGGTCATAATCTTCGGTAGCCAACTCAACCATTTGCAAGCGCTGATAGTTGTCTAAAAGTGTTTGTTTTTGCTTAAACGGACTGCGTGGGGTTACCACAAACCAAACCTGATCTAAATCGCTAAATTGTGCCAAATGATTTGCGATTGCCAAATGCCCCACATGAATGGGGTTAAATGTGCCAAAATATAAACCAATATTCATGTTACGTAGTGCTTACAAAATCATGTACTAATGTTTCGGCATTTTCAAGAGCTTGCTCAAGTATGTTGTTTTCTAAAACTACGTCAAACAAGGGTGCTGTAGCAAGCTCGGCAGAGGCTTTTGCAACGCGCATACTTATTTTTTCGGCAGTTTCGGTTTTACGTTTTTTAAGTCTAATTTTTAACTCATCTATACTTGGTGGCTTTACAAAAATAGCAAGGGTTTGCTCTGGAAATTTTCGTTTAATACGAAGTCCGCCCGAAACATCAATATCAAAAATAACGTGTTTCCCTTTTTTCCAAATTCGCTCAACTTCAGATTTTAAAGTGCCATAAAAATTATCGCGATATACTTCTTCCCATTCAAGAAACGCATCATTTTTTATATTAGATTTAAAATCGTCTAAGGATAAAAAGTAATAATCTTTTTCGTGAACCTCATCACCGCGTTTATCGCGCGATGTTGCTGATACCGAAAATTCAAGATTTAACTGTTCTTGTTGTAATAAATGTTTTACGATGGTGGTTTTTCCTGAGCCTGATGGTGCTGAAAATACAATTAATTTGCCTGTAGCCATACTAAAGTACGTTTAAAAGTTGTTCTTTAATTTTTTCGAGTTCATCTTTCATTTGCACCACTATTTTTTGCATTGGTGCGTAGTTTGATTTTGAGCCAATGGTGTTAATTTCTCTACCCATTTCTTGACCAATAAACCCTAACTTTTTACCGTTAGAATCTGCCGAATTTAATGCGGTAACAAAGTAATCTAAATGGTTTTCAAGTCGTACTTTCTCTTCTGTAATGTCAAATTTTTCGAGGTAGTAAATTAATTCTTGCTCAAAACGGTTTTCATCAACCTTTTCTTTTAAGTCAGTAACTGCTTTATGCAATCGGGCTTTAACGTTTTCAATACGGTTGGCATCAATAGTAATTACTTTGGTTAGTAATGTTTTAATGGCATTTACGCGATTAACAAAGTCGGTTTCTAAAACTTTGCCTTCGTCGCTGCGGTATTCAACAATTTTTTTTAGGGTTGCTTCAATACAATCTTGTATTGATTGCCATTCGCTTTCATCAATTTCTTCTCTTACCGTGTTTAGTGCGTCTGGCATTTTTACAGCCATGTTAAGTAACTCTACAGCGTTTTCCGTAGGCACAATATGCTTTAATTGCTGCATATAACCTTTAATAACTGGTGTATTAATTTGGCTTGAGCTTTGCTCACCAGTAGACTCGATGTATAGTGAAAAATCAACTTTTCCGCGTATGATTTGTGAGGCTATTAATTTTCTTACAAATAATTCTTTTTCTCTATATACCGATGGTATTCGTACGTTTAAATCGAGACTTTTGCTGTTTAAGGATTTTATTTCTATAGATATTTTTTTGTTTGGAAGTTGCAAAACAGACTTTCCGTAACCGGTCATCGATTGTATCATTTGTGAAAATTAAATTTGGGCAAAGATAATAAAAGTGAAAACGCTATGCTTTTAAATTTTGTTTTGGTTTTTTGAGTACCAAATAAACGCCTATAAAAATTAATGATGCGCCGCCAATTTTTATAACACTCATTGTATCACTGCCTATAACAAGCGCAAATAAAATACCAATTAAAGGTTGCACGTATATAAATATTGATAATGATGAGGGTTTTAGTGTTTTTAATGCAAAAATATTAAGCAAATATGTTAAAAAGGTAGTGCCCAAAACCACAAAAACTATTCGCCAAATGGCAGTAAATGGTAATTGTGCCCATTTAACTTCTAAAAACTCACTAAAAGTAACAGGCAAGTTAATAAATACAGCCAATAAAAACAGCCATTTCATTAAAGTTATAGCATGATATTTTTGAGTAAGTGGTTTTGCCAATATTAAATATACAGCATAAGCACTGCCATTAATTACAAACATAATATTGCCTAGCGGAATGTTTGGCGCATCCACCCTAACTTCTTTTGAAAATAAAATTAAAAGTAAAGCACCTAATAAGCCCAAGCTAATACCAATGTATTTAAGTAATTTAATACGCTCTTTAAAAATAATTGCCGAAAGTACAAATACTAATATTGGCGAAATGGTAATGATAATAGCACTGTTTATAGGTGTTGATAAGCTTAAACCTTTAAAAAACATAAGCATATTGATACTCATGCCTGCTAAAGCACAATAAAAAAATCGCATATAATCCTTACGGTCAATTTTTTCATTTGGCGCCCATAAACTTGCTAACCAAAATAAAATTGTAGCGCCTAATACGCGTATAAAAATTAAACCAAATGGCTTAACATATGTTGGCATAATTTCTTTAGCAATACTATGGTTTATGCCATAAATAGTTGTAGCACCAATGGCCGCTAATATAGCTAATGTACGTTTATTCATGTAACGTCGCTTTTGCTAACTGTACTGTTTTGGTCGAGTTTCCTATAAAAATAGCATTGTTATTAACAATTACAGGGCGTTTTAAAAACGTATAATGCTCTAAAAGCAATGCCTTATAATTATCCTCGGTAAGTGTTTTGTTTTTTAAATCACGTTCTTTATAAAGTTTTGCTCTTTTACTAAACAAGGCTTCATAACTGCCCGCCAACTCATGCAATAATTCAAGCTGTGAAACCGTAATAGGTTGCGCCTTTATATCTTGCAAAACAA
Source organism: uncultured Flavobacteriaceae bacterium (assembly GCA_937924845.1). GTDB lineage: Bacteria > Bacteroidota > Bacteroidia > Flavobacteriales > Flavobacteriaceae > CALDUQ01. The sequence continues at coordinate 16,758 of CALDUQ010000105.1, read as the reverse complement.
AAGTACTTGGCGCATTAATTTCTTTTAAAATACGCATGCAAGTATTGCAAGTTTTTAAATAAAAAATAGTTTTCATGGCGGTTGGTTTTAAAAAAATCAATATGTCACAAAGTAAATAAATTACCGATTAATTAAGTACTTTTATAAAAAAATAAATTATGGACTATATTTTTGACATTTGTAAAAAAAACAGACAAATTTTCGCTCAATTTTTGGATAATTTATCCTTAACGGAATTAAATACTGTACCAAACAACTTTAATAATTCAATTTTTTGGAATATTGCCCATACCGTAGTAACACAAAATTTATTGGTTTACGGCCTATCAAACTTACCCGGTAATGTTGACAAACACTTAATTGAGCTTTACAAAAAGGGAACAAAACATACTATTGATGCTACACAAGCCGATGTTGATGCCATAAAGCTACTGTTAACTAGTACTATTACTAAAAGTGAAGCCGATTATAAGGCTGGTGTTTTTAAAACATTTACTGAGTATACAGTATCAACAAAAAGCACCTTAAAAAACGTCGAAGACGCAATTCATTTTAACAACTTTCATGAAGGCATACATTTAGGTTATGTTTTGGCACTTAAAAGAGCCTTGTAATTATTTTGGTGTTTGCAGTCAATTAGGACGAATTTTTACTAAAAAAAGAAAATTAAAATGCTAAACTTTATTCAAGAATATTTTTGGAATATTTTTATGATGTTTATGGGTGGAATTTCTATTATAATTTCATTTTCAACATTTAGAAAACAAAATAGATTGAAAAAATACGGTTTAATGAAAGAAGCTAAATGTATAGGGTTTTCAAAAGAAAAAGGAATTGGAAACTCTTCTTCTGTAAAAGTTCCTGTTTTTAGCTTTTGGTATGAAAATGGTAATAATTTTTATAAAGTTAAAGGAAAAATAAATTCTTCTTGTAAATAATGGTGAGATTACTACAATATACTTTAATCCGGACAATCCTGAAAAAGAGTATTACCTTCCAAAGAAAGATTTTTTAATGAAATATATATTATTTTTCCTAGGTTCTTTTTTTTTATGTTTAGGTTATTTGTACTTGAAAAGAAAATCAACTGACTTTAAGGAAATATATGTTTTATATCTGATTATAAGTTTATTTGTTGGAACTTTATTACTGTATTTAATCAGACAATTGAGAAGCTGGAACAAAAAATAAAAACTGAACTGCACATAGCATACGTAATTTACGCAAAACTACGATTTAATAAGTTTTGTTGATTAAGCACACATTTGCTAATTGCCCAACTGCTATTTTAATTTTAAAAATGAATTTAGCTCCGTAAACGGAATCATAAATTCGGGAGAACCCTCATAATAATCAGTTAACTCTTGAGTGTTGTAATAAAACACTAATCCATTGGCAGTAAAACCAATAGCTTTTGGAAGTTTAAATTGGTAGTAAATTAAGCCATCTGCATTAAAAGTTCTATTAAAATAGTCTTCTACCAAGGCACTAAACCCGTCTATATTTTTTATAAAATCATCTAATTTTAAAACAGCTCCTGTTTTGGCATTAAAATTAAAAAATGAAACCGTTGTGTTGCCATGCGCTCCTCCTTTATTTACATAACTTTGCGTTGCAATAGATAAAATATTAGGAGAGTTATAACTGATTTCTCCATTAAAACTAGCTTCCCAAATAAAATCCGATGTTTCAAAATCGGTGTTAAACCCTAAAAAGTTAGAGTTAAAGTAGTGAATAGCGCCGTTAAGTGTTAAGGTGTCGTTTCTAATATAAAACGGACTTAATTGAAATGCTGCCTCTTTTTTTAACCGTGCATTAATATGCTTTGCTGGCAGCGTACTATCGGTTAAAACGGGAAAATTAAGGTTTAATACCGTTGGCGCCTCTTGATTAAAGTTATACGTTGAAAACTTAAAATTGCTTTTTTTTTCGCAAGAAAAAAGCAATAGTAAAACGCCCAATGTATAACAATATTTTTGCATGTTTGATAGTAATCCAACAACAAATATAAAGATATTAAGATAGATTTGAAATAGAACAAATTTAAATTTAAATTTGTTGAAATTTTTAGGTATGAAATTTAACACAAAAGCAATACACGGTGGTCAATCTCTCGACCCAGCATATAATGCTGTCATGCCACCTATATATCAAACTTCTACCTATGCTCAAACTACTCCGGGAGGCCATAAAGGTTATGAGTATTCACGATCAAAAAACCCAACACGCAACGCTTTAGAAAACGCTTTTGCAAGCCTAGAAAACGGTAAGTATGGTTTGGCTTTTGGCTCTGGTATGGCAGCAATTGATGCGATACTTAAACTGCTAAAACCTGGTGATGAAGTTGTGTCAACCGCAGATTTATACGGTGGGTCATACCGCTTATTTACTCAAATTTATCAGCATTTTGGTATCAAATTTCATTTTATTGATATGGCAAATGCTAGTAATGTCGCCAAATATATTAATACAAACACAAAGTTAGTTTGGGTTGAAACGCCTACCAACCCAATGCTTAATATTATTGATATAAAACAAATCGCCAGCATTACTAAAAAACATAAGGTTTTACTTGTTGTTGATAACACCTTTGCAACACCCTATTTACAACAACCTTTGCAGTTAGGCGCCGATATAATTATGCACTCAGCTACCAAATATTTGGGAGGGCATAGTGATGTGGTAATGGGAGCTTTAATTGTAAATGATGATACACTTGCCGAGCAATTATATTTTATACAAAAAGCTAGTGGTGCTATTTGTGGCCCGCAAGATAGTTTTTTGGTACTTCGAGGCATTAAAACCTTACATGTACGTATGCAGCGCCATTGCGAAAATGGTAAAGCTGTAGCTGAATTTTTAGCAAACCACCCAAAAATTGAACAGGTATATTGGCCTGGCTTTTCATCGCATCCAAATCATCAAATTGCAAAATCACAAATGCGAGATTTTGGAGGGATGCTATCATTTAGCACAAAAGGTAATAATTATAACGAATCTATTAAAATAGTAGAAAAACTAAAACTCTTTACTTTGGCCGAATCGTTAGGTGGCGTTGAATCCTTATCAGGACATCCAGCAAGTATGACTCATGCTAGTATACCAAAAGCCGAACGCGAAAAAATAGGAATTGTCGACTCATTAATACGCTTAAGTGTTGGTATAGAGGATATTGACGACTTAATTGAAGATTTAACACAAGCCATAGGATAATTTAACAAAAATTATGATTTACAAACGCAGTAGTGCACTTTTTAAGCAAGCCGAACAAGTAATACCTGGAGGCGTAAACTCGCCTGTAAGAGCCTTTAAAGCGGTAGGAGGAAATCCTATTTTTATTAAAGAAGCCAAAGGCGCATATATGTATGATGAAGATGGTAATACATTAATTGACTACATCAACTCATGGGGACCAACCATTTTAGGCCATGCGTATCAGCCTGTTGTTGATGCTATAATTGAAAAAGCTAAAAAAGGAACCTCATTTGGCACGCCAACCGAAATTGAAACAAAAATTGCCGAACTAGCTGTTAACATGGTGCCTAATATTGATAAAATTCGTTTTGTAAATTCGGGTACCGAAGCGTGTATGAGCGCTGTAAGATTAGCGAGAGGTTACACCAAAAAAGAAAAAATAATAAAATTTGCAGGTTGTTATCACGGGCATAGCGATTCTTTTTTAATTCAAGCTGGAAGTGGCGCCGTTACTTTAGGAGTCCCTAATAGCCCTGGAGTAACCAAAGGCACTGCCAAAGACACATTACTTTGTAACTTTAACGATATTGATAATGTTAAGCAAGTAATTGCTGCCAATAAAAACGAAATTGCCTGCATTATTATTGAGCCTGTTGCTGGTAATATGGGTTGCATCCCACCAAAAAATAATTTTTTACAACAATTAAGAACGCTTTGTGACGCGCATGAAATTGTATTAATTTTTGACGAAGTCATGACTGGTTTTAGACTTGCAAAAGGTGGCGCTCAACAGCTTTTTAATGTAAAAGCTGATTTGGTTTGTTTTGGAAAAGTTATCGGTGGTGGCTTACCTGTTGGTGCTTTTGCAGGGCCAAACAAAATCATGAATCACCTTGCTCCTATGGGTCCTGTTTACCAAGCAGGCACATTAAGCGGAAACCCATTAGCTATGGCTGCAGGATTAGCCATGCTAGAGGCTATTGATGCCGACGACGAATTATTTACACGTTTGGAAGCCAAAACTACGTATTTGCACAACGGTATTAAAAACGTTTTAAATCAAAGTAATCTAGATTTTACAATAAATCAAAAAGGCTCTATGATATCAGTGCATTTTGCAAAAGATGCCGTTGTTGATTTTAATTCGGCTGCAAAAGGAGATAATGCAAATTTCAAAGCGTTTTTTCACGGTATGTTGTCTGAAGGCATATATATTGCGCCAAGTGCTTTTGAAACTTGGTTTATTAGTGATGCTTTAAGTTACGATGATTTAGATAAAACAATTGCAGCAGTTAATAAAGTTTCAAAGCAACTAAGCTAGATTTTAAAAAATATTGCAGTTTAAAAAAATAGATTACTTTCTTTTAAACTGCGATGTTTTGTGTAAAAGCTGTTAATTAAATAAAATGATTTTGCCTAAATCGAGTTTATTTAGTCCGTTAGTTTCTATTTCATTTAATGTTTTTGTTTTAAAAGACTTAATATACAAATTATGTGTATCAAATAAACGTGCAGCATCATTTAGTAACTTTCCATTAGCTCCTGTAACTTGACCAATTAACTCTACATTAAATTTTTTTGCTGCTTTAGTAAATTTTTTATTCATTAAGATTAATATTTTTTTTAAAAGCCAAGGTAAATTTACACCAGATTTATGCATTTGAGCTGGGTCAGGAAAAGCAATTGACACTACTTTTTTAGGCTTAAGTGTAATGGATTTCATTAAGGTTTTTTTTCCAATGACATCAAACACGTAATCAGGAGGATTTAGCTTCAATTGGTCATAAAAGTCATGTGTTTTATAATCAATTAATGTATTTACTCCTATTTTTTTAAGATCTTCAAAATCTTTATTACTTGCATTAGCTATTACTTTTAAACCCATAATAATTGCAATTTGTACGGCTATAAAACCTACTCCACCACCTGCTCCATGAATTAAAATAGTATCTCCTTTTTTTGAGTTTAACGCCAAAATAGATTCGAAAGCTGTTAATATTGGCAGAGCAACTGCTCCAGATTCTTTCAAAGATATTGATTTTGGAATTTTTGATATATATTTAACTGGTATAGTTATTTCTTCTGCCCAAGTCCCTATATCTGAAAACAAGCGGTAAAAAAACACTTCATCACCTATGCTAAAATTGTTTACATTACTTCCTAGCGCAGTTATTTTTCCAGCGCCATCAATACCTCCAATTTGTTTAATTTTGTATTTTAATGAAGGAAAACCTTTCATTAAATCCATGTCAACAGGGTTTATTCGACTTGTTTTCATTTTTACTCTTACTTCATTTGGTTTTATAACTGATGCTTTTATAGTTTCAACTTTCATTGTTGAAAAATGTTTACCTGCTTTAGTTCTAAGTATTGCTTTCATGTATCATATATTTTTTGCAAATTTTATAACTTTGTCTGTTTTAAACAAGTAGTCATTATTAAATAACATATTATTTTAAATCATACCAATATTGATAATCAATAAATTAAAATGAAAAATAAAATTAAAAATTATGAATGTCCTGTCACTTTTTGTGTTAAAATAATTGGTGGAAAGTGGAAACCTATAATTATTTATTTAATTAGAAAGGGTGGAAATAGGTTTGGCATTTTATACAATGGTATTGACGGTATTACGAAACAAATGCTCACAAAACAGTTACGTGAATTAGAAAATGATGGTGTTTTAAGTCGCAAAATTTACCCTGAAATTCCACCAAGAGTGGAATACTCGTTTACTAAATATGGAAAAAGTTTATTCCCAATTATAGATGCAATGAGTAATTGGGGATTAAAAAATATTTAGTAAACTTCAGTTATTTTAAGTTAGCTATCAATTAAAATTTCGGTTGTGGTGCCTTTTTGGTCAGATATAACCTCGTAAGTGCCGTTAATTAATGCCACACGCGATTTGATGTTGGCAAGTCCTAATCCATTTGTAACTGTTGTTGTATCAAAACCAACTCCATCATCTTCTATCGTAATACTAAGTGTATTGGTATTAAACACTAATTGAATAATTACATTTGAGGCATGGGCATGTTTTAATACATTATTTAAAACCTCCTGAATAATTCTATAAACAATTAATTGTTTAGATTTTTCTAACACAATAAGCTTACCATAGTATTGAAAATCTACATCCAAATTACCTGAGCTTGAAATACGATTTGCATAAATTTTAATAGCTTCAGGCAGGTCAAAGTGTAATAATCCTGATGGTGATATGTTATGCGACATGTTTCTAATATCGTCAATACATTCGTCCAAAATGGTTATCGTATCTTTAAGAGTTGTTTCTGGTGCTTCTTTCAAGTTAAAGCTATTCAGTTTGTATTTTACTACAGCTAAATTGCCGTTAATATTGTCATGCAAATCTTCGGCAATTCGTTTCCTTTCTTTTTCTTCGCCTTCTATAAAAGCATTTTGGCTACTTAATTCTTTTTCAATTTTAAGGCGATTAACTTCTTTTTTATTGATTTTTTGTTTTAGTCGATAGTAAATAATTGCAAATGCCAATGCTAAAATTAGCGTAAATAAGACAATTAAATTTAACCGTTCTTTAATTTCTATTTTACTTTGCTCCTCGGCTTTTTTTGCCGCTATGGCTTTTTTTAAATATTCGTTTAGCATAAAAACAGAAAACCGTGTGCTTTCTTTAAATTGTATTGAGCTATTTTCATAATAGTTTGAAATAACCGCTTTGTCTTGATTTGTGTCTATCGCCCATTTTAACAAATGCGCATAAACGCGTGCTAATTTTTCATTATCTTTTACTGGCTCAAAAAACGCTCTAGCTCTTTCTAATCTTAAAAAAGCTTTATCATATTGCTTTGTATATAAATAAGATTGTCCCAACTGTAAGGATACAATTTCGGCATCTACTGTAGCAAGGTAGTTATACCTTTTTGTATTAATGTTAAGTGTATTATAATATTTTAAGTCATTAAAAAACATTTCGCCATAATAGATCGCTTTATCATACTGAGGGGTATCATACGAGTAATACACGCAAAGCTCCTGTAACACAAATAACTTGTGATAGCCTATAGTTTGGGTTTGTGTTATTTTATACGCTTTTAACAGCATGGGCTCTATAGGATTTATAGTAGCTGTAAACCTGTAAAGATCTATAATGGTTTTTAGTATATATGAGTAATCATCCCATTGCTCTAAATTTGCATACCCATCAAGAGCTTTATTGATGTATGAAATTGCCATTTTTGAATCAAAAATTGAGCTATAATACATGCCAAGATATGCATCGGCATCGGCCTTTTGCTTAGGGTCAGTAATGTTATCATAAACTTGTATTAGTTTAAAAATACTATTTTGACCTAAGCCCAACTCATAATTTTTATAAACCTGAACCTCAATTTTTTGTAATAACGCCTCAATTTCTTTATGGTTTTGACAAAAAACTGAAGTATATGCAGAAATAAAGACTAAAACTAGAATTTTAATTTTCAAAAGATTATTGTGGTTTAAGTAACGTATAAGTAACTGTAAAATCTTAACTAAACTACAACTTTTAGATTGTTTTTTTTGGCCATTAACATAAATTTATTAAACAGCCACTCCAAACCAGGTTAATAGCAGCGTATACATAATCATAAAGTAATGCCTAAATATTTACAAACAGATATTTTTAATATTTTTTAGATAGTTTTAAAAGGTTTCTTGTAGCTTTATAGCCATATAAAACCACTCGATTATGCCAAATAACAAACGCTTATTTTTAATAGATGCTTACGCCTTAATATTTCGCGGTTATTACGCCTTTATAAAAAACCCTCGTATCAATTCTAAAGGCGAAGACACCTCAGCAATCATGGGTTTTATGAACTCGTTATTAGATGTTATTAAACGCGAACGCCCCGATTATTTGGCAGTTTGTTTTGATAAAGGCGGTAGCACCGACCGTGTAGAAATGTACCAAGAGTACAAAGCTAATCGTGACGAAACTCCCGAAGGTATTAAAACCGCAGTACCATATATTTACGATATTTTAAAAGCCATGCACATCCCCATTGTGTATAAAGAAGGTTTTGAGGCCGATGACGTTATTGGCACACTTTCGGTACAGGCAGAACAACAAGGGTTTAAAACCTTTATGGTTACACCCGATAAAGATTTTGCCCAACTAGTTACCGATAATGTATTTATGTACCGTCCCGTTTTTGGCGGCGGATACGACACTTGGGGTATTGCTGAGGTACAACAAAAATTTGAGGTCGAAAACCCCCGACAAGTTATTGATTATTTAGGCATGATGGGCGATGCCAGTGATAATATCCCAGGGCTACCTGGTGTTGGCGATAAAACAGCCAAAAAGTTTTTAAAACAATACGGCTCTATGGAAAACCTTTTAGCAAACACACACGAGCTAAAAGGCAAAATGAAAGAAAAAATCGAGGCAAATGGCGAACTAGGCTTATTATCAAAACAACTAGCAACCATAATGCTAGATGTGCCTGTTACGCTTAACGCGGAAGATTTTAAAATGTCAACACCCGATTTGCCAAAAGTAACCGAGATTTTTGAAGCACTCGAGTTTAGACGGCTTATTGATAATTTTACCAAAACTTTTGCCCCACAAAACACCTCAACAACGCCAACATCGCCAAAAAAGGCGACAGTACCCAAAACGCCCGATAAACAAGCTGGCGCAGGTCAATTTTCATTATTTGATGCCAATGGAAGTAATGATGACGTTAAAACCGAAAACACGCGTAAAACCATTAAAAACACCTCACATTCCTACCAAAGTGTAGCACCTGGCATGGCAACAAAATTGTTTATTAAAACACTGATGCAACAAAATTCGGTGTGTTTTGATACCGAAACCACAGGTTTAAACCCAATAACGGCAGAGTTGGTAGGGATTTCATTTTCATGGGAAATTGGCAAAGGATTTTATTTGCCGTTTCCGGAAGATCAAACCGAAGCGCAAACTATTATCGAACAGTTGCGCCCGTTTTTTGAGTCCGAAGGCATCGAAAAAATCGGTCAAAATTTAAAATACGACATTAAAGTTTTATCAAAATATAACATCAACGTTAAAGGGCAATTATTTGACACCATGCTTGCGCACTACCTTATCAACCCCGATATGCGCCATAATATGGATGTGCTGGCTGAAACGTATTTAAATTATTCGCCCGTAGCTATTGAAACTTTAATTGGTAAAAAAGGTAAAAATCAATTATCAATGCGCGCTGTGCCTTTAGAGCAACAAACCGAATATGCCGTTGAGGATAGCGATATTACATTACAACTAAAACATCATTTTGCAACCGAACTTAACCAAGCCAACACCCAAGCTTTATTTAATGATATTGAGTTACCTTTATTGCGTGTACTTGCTGCGATGGAACTTGAAGGGATTAACCTTGATGTCGCATTTTTAAATTCCCTTTCGGGAGATTTAAACGCCGATATCAAATCGCTCGAAACTAAAATTTTTGAAACCGCTGGCGAAACCTTTAATATCGCCTCGCCAAAGCAATTGGGAATCATTTTATTTGAAAAATTAAAATTGGTTGACAAGCCTAAAAAAACCAAAACGGGGCAATATGCCACCTCCGAAGATATTTTATCAAACCTAGCCAAAGAGCACGATATTATTAGCAATATTTTAGAATATCGCGGGCTTAGTAAATTAAAAAGCACTTATGTAGATGCCTTGCCAAATCAAGTAGAACCTACAACAGGACGCATACATACCGATTACATGCAAACCGTTGCCGCAACTGGGCGATTAAGTAGCAACAACCCCAATTTGCAAAACATACCAATAAGGACCAAACGTGGGCAACAAGTGCGTAAGGCATTTATTCCGCGAAGCGACGATTATATTTTATTAGCTGCCGATTATTCGCAAATCGAATTGCGAGTTATTGCCGCTTTAAGCGAAGAAGAAACCATGATTAATGCCTTTAAAAACGGCGAAGATATTCATGCTGCAACCGCTTCAAAATTATTTAATGTGCCTTTGGATGAGGTAACGCGTGAGCAGCGTAGCAATGCCAAAACGGTAAATTTTGGTATCGTATATGGCGTTTCGGCATTTGGATTAAGCAATCAAACCGATTTATCACGAGGCGAAGCTAAAGCACTTATTGATGCCTATTATGAAACCTACCCAAAACTACGCAACTACATAAGCAGTCAAGTCGATTTTGCTCGCGAAAATGGCTATGTCGAAACCATTATGGGTCGCCGTCGTTATTTAAAAGACATCAATTCGCGTAATGCCATGGTGCGTGGTGCCGCTGAGCGTAATGCCGTAAACGCACCCATACAAGGTAGTGCTGCCGATATTATTAAAATTGCAATGATTAACATTTTTAATAAATTAGAGGCTGGTAACTATAAAACAAAAATGCTATTGCAAGTACATGATGAACTTGTTTTTGATGTATACAAACCAGAGCTGGATACCATGACCATGCTTATTAAAACCGAAATGGAAAATGCTTATAAATTTTCGGTACCGCTGGATGTCGAGCTTGATACGGGACGTAATTGGTTAGAGGCACATTAATGTGCCTCAATTACTGCGTAAGCTAAAAAAGTCATACAAATTTGTTTGTGCTTTTGCTTTGCGTTTACATTTTTACTAACGCCTATTATTTTTAATAAACATGTACACTCCCGAGTATTATAAAAACACCGATTTAGCACAAATAAAGCAATTTATTAAAGCTAATAGTTTTGGTATATTACTAACTACCAAAACTAATAAAATAACAGGCACGCATATCCCTTTGGAGCTTGAAATTGATCCCAACGGCAATGAGGTAATTTATGGGCATGTAGCAAAAGCAAATATGCAGTGGCAACAGTTTGATGACTCCGAGGAGGTTTTACTTATTTTTAATGGGCCACATGCTTATGTGTCCTCTTCGATATATACCAAAGAGGACGTACCTACATGGAATTATATTGCCGTACACGTATATGGTACTATAAAAATTATTGACAAAACTGAGTTAACATACGCCCTAGATAAATTAGTTAATAAGTATGAAGCAGGGTACAAAAACCCCGTAAGTATAAACAATTTATCAAAAAACACCATGCGACAAATTAATGGTATTGTTGGGTTTAAAATAACAATTACCAACCTACAAGCTACATACAAATTATCACAAACGCGCTGTGAGCAAGATCAAAAAAACATTATAGCATCCTTAAATAAACAATGTCCTTTTGACCAAAAAATTGCTGATGAAATGACAAACACATAAAATTGAAAAAAATGATCTCAACGATAAATTATAAAGCTCAAATTTTACAGCATATTTGTTATACACCAATGGTGTATCAACGTGTAAACAAAAAATTAGGGTTAGATTTATCGATAATCGAAATAGAAAAAATGATAGTTGATGTTTTGAACACGACCAATATGAATCTCTATATTAAATCAGGAAAAAATATTTATATTACAAACAAAGCCAAGTGCATAAGGTTAACGGTTAACTACTACACCAATAGATTAATAACAGTAGATAAAATATAAAAAATGCCCTATTTTGAAATTCAAAAATTTAACAAAAAGCTATTACTAATAATTTCAATTGTCATCGCTATTATGCCACTAATTGGATTGTTTCAGCAACTTGTTTTAGGTAAACCATTTGGCAGTAAACCTGCAACTGACACTCAACTTATTATAATTACAGGCGCACTTTTTTTACTAATATTGGGTGTGTTTAAAATGACCTTAAAAACAACAATTAATAACCAAGGTATTTATGTGCGGTTTTTTCCGTTTATATATAAATTTTTCCCTTGGGCACAAATCAAATCAGCAACAGTAATTACATACAATTTTGTTGGCTGGGGTATTAGGTTATTTACTAAATACGGTACAATTTATAATACCAAAGGCAACAAAGGCTTGGCGTTAACCCTTAACAATGGCAAGCAATTTTTAATAGGCACTCAACATCCCAAAAAAGTAGCAACTTATGTCGATAAATATCTTAAATAAACCCTAAAAAATACCCTAAATTTGTAAAAAACGATGTGTTATGGAAAGTATTAGTGTTTTTGACATGTTATCAATTGGTGTAGGCCCATCAAGCTCACACACCTTAGGCCCTTGGCGAGCTGCAAAAATGTGGATTGAAAAACTACAGCAAAAAGAACAGTTTACTGGAGTAACCGAGGTTAAAGTAGATTTGTACGGATCATTATCCCTTACAGGAAAAGGGCACGCTACCGATGTTGCTGTTATTATGGGTTTACTAGGTACCGATCCTGTAAGCTATCCCGTTAAGGCTATTGATGAAGAAATTGAAAAAATAAAATCCAAAAACACATTGTTGTTAAACTCCGAAAAGTCAATACCTTTTGATTTTAAAACAGCTATTGTGTTTAATAAAACATTTTTAGAATTTCACCCAAACGGTATAAGCTTTACCGCAACATTTAGAAACGGAAGCACAAAAACAAACACGTATTACTCAATTGGTGGTGGCTTTGTAGTGCAAAAAAAAGGAAAACGCTCTAAACGTCAAACCAAAAAATTCTCGCAATTTCCGTATCCTATCGAAAAAGCAACACAACTTTTACACTATTGTCAAAACCAAAATGCTACAGTAAGCGAAATTGTTTATCAAAACGAATTATCGCTTCGTGATAAAGATCGTATCAACGACAAGTTTAAAGCCATTTGGGATGTAATGCTAGATAGCATGTATACGGGTTGCCATACCGAAGGGATATTGCCTGGCGGATTAAATGTTACACGTCGTGCTTTTGAAACACATAAAAAACTAATAGGCAGCACCACTTACAACAATCCTACCGAGTGGATTGACGCCATTAGAAACACCGAAGTTAAATTTAGGCAAATCCTAAAATGGGTGTCCTGTTTTGCCTTGGCAGTAAACGAAGTTAATGCCTCATTAGGTCGTGTAGTTACTGCACCAACCAACGGTAGTGCAGGTGTGATACCCGCCGTATTAATGTATTATATGGTGATTGAAAACCATGATGCCGATTTTAACGACGTAAAAACCTTTTTATTGGTTGCAGGCGAAATAGGAAGTTTGTTTAAAAAAAATGCAACCATCTCTGCAGCAATGGGCGGTTGCCAGGCCGAAATAGGCGTATCATCAGCCATGGCAGCAGCTGGTTTGACCGAACTTATGGGCGGTACACCTGCGCAAGTTTTAATTGCTGCCGAAATCGCAATGGAACATCATTTAGGTTTAACCTGCGACCCAATTGGAGGCTTGGTACAAATACCGTGTATTGAGCGTAATGCTATGGGTGCAATAAAAGCTATAAATGCTTGCGAACTTGCTTTAGATACCGACCCAAAAAACGCAAAAATACCTTTAGATAAAGTCATCGCAACCATGTGGGAAACCGCTAAAGATATGGCTTCAAAATACAAAGAAACGAGCGAAGGCGGATTGGCTGTTCAAGTAAATATGAGTGATTGTTAACTTATAATACAGCGTTTAAATTGGCTTAAAACTCACCACTAAGCCTTAAATATTTTGCCTTTATTAAACCATTACCTTATACAGGTATAAAAATTATGGAAAAACAACCAAATAATCCGCTACACGGCAAAACATTACTAAGTATTTTAGAGCATTTAGTAAACACTTATGGCTGGGAGCATCTTGGTTCTAAAATTGATATTAATTGTTTTAATCATGAGCCCAGCATAAAATCAAGTTTAAAATTTTTAAGAAAAACGCCTTGGGCTAGAAAAAAAGTAGAAGATTTATATATTAAAGTTTTAAAGAAAAATCAAAAACAACAATGCTAATTAACACACACTAATCTTCATTATTTAAAAAAATTGTAACTTTAAGCATAATGTCATGCTTAAAACTTAAATACACACTGTTTTTATGCGTTTTTATAGCGCTACCTAATGCTTTGGCGTCGCAAAGCAAAAAACACTTTAAAATACACGCTATTGCCTTTTATAATGTTGAAAATATGTTTGACACCATAAATGACCCAAATCATTATGATGAAAACAGCCCAATTATGGCTTTAAAAGTTAACAAAACGATAGCGTATAAAAATAAAATTGCAAACATTAGCAAGGTAATTGCTGCAATAGGAAAAGATAAAACACAAAATGCACCTGCCATAATTGGGCTAGCCGAAGTGGAAAATAAGTTGGTCATAAACGACTTAATACATCATCCTAATTTAAGATCATATAATTACAATAGTATTCATTATAACTCCTCGGATACGCGTGGTATTGATGTTGCTTTAATATATCAATCAAAAACATTTACCCCATTACATCATAAGGTTTATGAGTTAAAGCTATACGACCCCCAAAATAAAACCCGTATTTATACACGCGACCAATTGGTTGTAACAGGATTGTTAGATCATGAAAAAGTTCATGTTTTGGTAAATCATTGGCCTTCACGACGTGGGGGTGTAAAAAAAAGTGATCCAAAACGTATTAAAGCTGCACAATTAGCAAAGCATATTATTGATTCGCTTTACAATAGTAACCCCTATGCAAAAATTATTATGATGGGCGATTTTAATGATAATCCTACAAACAAAAGTTTTAAATCAATTTTAAAAACTAGTGCAACACGGTCAAAAACACAATTAAAACGCCTTTTTAACCCAATGTACACTATGTTTAAAGATGGATTTGGTAGTGCTGCATATCGAGATCAATGGAGTTTATTTGATCAAATAATTGTGTCAAGTGCTTTACTAAACAAAAACGATAAAGGTTATCAATTTTATAAAGCAGGAATTTTTAACCCTGATTACTTAATTACTAGGCATGGTAAGTATAAAGGATACCCTTTTAGAAGTTACGCTAATGGGCTATTTACTAATGGGTATAGCGACCATTTTGCAGTGTATGCCTATTTGATAAAAGCAATAGATTAACGTAGCTATATTTATGTTACCTACAAGTACGAATACAAGTAACTGAGCATTATATCATCCCTGTACTCCAAACAAGTGTTTTTAATTTCAAAGGGGTTCGGGTTAGCTTATTTAAAAAAACATCTTTATAATTGATTATCAGTAATTTATAAATAATTTTAAAATAAAGCACATTTTCTTGTTATGCCTATACTCATTTTATCGTTATTAAAATAGAATGAACAAGAAAGAATTTAGACTTAAAGTATTTTCTCTATCAGAGCATTTGTTTCCTATGGTTTCTCGAATGCTCGGAAATAAAGTGAACGCAGAAGATGCTATTCAAGAAATAATGATGAAACTTTGGTTAAAGCGTAAGCAAATTGGACTACATCCAAACATTAAAGGTCTTGTATTCTTAACCGCTCGCAATTACTGTATTGATTTAATTAGAAAAAAAAGGCTAGAAATTGATGACGCTCCTTTCCAACTGGAGATACTAAAATCAGAAAGCGGTCAAGAACAATTGGAGTGGAAAGAGTTAAATACTATTATTAAAAAAATCCTTAAAACCTTACCTGAACAACAAAAAGAAGTTATAATGATGCGAGACTTAGACGGTTATGAATTTATTGAAATAGCCGCTGCAACACAACTTAAGGTTGAACATATTAGAGTTTTATTATCACGAGCTAGAAAACAGGTAAGTATAGAATTAGAAAAAACATATCGCTATGAAAGAGGATGAAATTGAAAGATTAATTGAAAAATATAAAGAAGGGAATAGTACGTTAAACGAAGAACAGTTTTTGTTTGACCATATAAAGAATTCAGAAGCCTCATTGGAAGCATGGTCTACTTTCATAAAAAATAATAAAAAGGAAACACCAAATAATTTTAATGATACCTTATGGGAATCCTTTCAAAATAATAAAACCGGAAAACGTAAGAGATTTGTTGGAATCATCTCTGCAGTGGCTTCAGTAATATTATTAATCTCTCTTTATATAGCCAGTACAAAAGAAAAAGAACTCAGCTATTCTGAGAAAGAAGATTTATTAAATCAAGCTCTAAATATGGTGTCTAATTCAGAACCATCAGAAATCCAACAAAGTATTATTTACGAAAATGAAATGATTATTATTTACACAACACCCTAATTATCTATAACTATATAAATCATTAACAAGTAAACATTTAGAAACATGAAAAATTTAATTTTAACTGCATGCACAGTATTACTATCAATTTCGTTAATTCAAGCACAAGGGCATGCTGAAGAAAAAGGTGAAATCGCAAAACCAGAAAAACTCAATATTAAGCTAAAAGATGGTGCAAAACCAGATATTTATGTTGATGGCAAAAAATTCGATTTTCCAATGGATTTATTGGACGTAGATAGAATTGAATCAGTAAGTGTTGTTAAAGGAGATAAGGCTATAAAAGAATATAATTCGAAAAATGGTGTTGTGCTTGTTACAACAAAAAAATTTACTGCTGAAAAAGCTTTGTATAAGATAAAATTTAAAGGTGATGATGTCAATAAAAAGGCTCCCATGATAATTATTAACGGAAAACAATCTGATAAAGAAATGCTTGAAAAAATATCTCCTGATGATATTGAAAGCATCGAAGTGTTTAAAGATGAACAGGCTTTGAAAAAATATAACGCTC
>CALDUQ010000104.1 GCA_937924845.1 uncultured Flavobacteriaceae bacterium | reverse complement strand
CTGTTTTATAAAATATAACTTCTAGACCTTGTTTAGTTTCTTTTTTAATAACTATACTTATGGTATATGCTACAATTATTGTAACAATACAACCTATTGCATTCCACCAAAACCAAAAAATACTTGGTACATATAACCATAAGTACATGTTAAATCCAACACCTGCGATTATACCTATATTGGCTCCTAATGCATGTGTTTTTTTAGTTAATATAGCTAATATAAATGCCGCTAAAATTGGACCATAAAATATTGAACTTATTTTATTGATTACTTCAATAACAGTACCCTCGATATTACCTGCAAAGAAGGCAAAAAACAAACAAACTGCTCCCCAAAAAACAGATAATAATCTTGAATAAGACACATATTGGTTATCTGTCATGTTTGGTTTAAATCTTTTAATAAAATCTTCTAAAGATACTGCTGATAGTGAATTTACTGTTGAGCTTAAACTTGACATTGCTGCCGACATTATGGCAACAATTAATATACCTATAATACCATTAGGCAAATATTTAATTATAAATACCGGCACCATTAAATCGGCTTTTTTACCTTCAAGAGTTCCTATATTTGTTTGATACACACTATCCATCAATGATTGAAAACCAGCGTCCTGAACTAGTAATGTACCTAATACCAAGCCCATAACACAATAAGTTAATGTTAATGGAAATCTAAATAAACCATTAGCTAATAATAGCTTTTTTATTGTTGGCATACCGCTTGCTGATAATAACCGTTGAGATTGTGTTTGGTCGGTACCATAATATGACGCATATAAAAAGAATCCACCTATTACCATAGGCCAAAACCCAAATTCGTCATTTCCATTAGCATTATTGAACCCCCATTTTGTAAAATCTACAGCGGTAAGACGATCTTTATCTACATTTGTTAGAAAATTTTCGAAGCCACCTAGTTCACTAATCCCATACAGTAAACAAATAACGATGCCAAAAAATAATATACACATTTGTATCACGTCTCCCCAAATAACGGCTTTCATTCCGCCTTGAAACGAATAGACCATCGTTATTACTCCGATAAGTAATATTGAAATCCAAAAATCAATACCTATTGTAGCTTGCAAAATTAAAGCCATAGTATAAACCATAACCCCCGTAGCTACCGAACGACTTATTTGAAATACAAAGCTTATTAATAATCGAGATGACGCGTCAAAACGTTTTTCTAAAAACTCATACACACTAACAATACCCGAATTATAAAGCGAAGGAATAATTGCTATTAATAAAAATGCCATCGCTAAAGGCACTCCAAACTCATAGGTTAGCCATTGTAAACCGCCACCATCTTTTAAACCAACAAAAGCAGGGGCAGATATAAAACTAATAGCTGATAATTGCGTTGCCATAGTTGACAAACTAAGCGGTAACCATCCCATAGATTGACCTCCTAAAAAGTAATCTTTTGAGTTTTTATTTTCTTTAAAAAAATAGCCTATGCCTAAAAAAATAATTAAGTATAAAACAATTATTATATAATCGATATAATTCATGATATTAGAGTTTAATGTTAAATAAGTGTTTTAATTTTTAATTTTCGAGCATATCAATTAATAATGCTGCGCTCCAAGAAAAATCATTACCACCATATCCTGCTGCACCTGTTTCATGTTTTTCTTTTCTAGAATCAAAATATTCGTAAAAACCGTTTTTTTCTATAATAGCGATAGTATCACTTTTTACACGTTGTGCAATAGCATCAAATTCATAATTTTTTAAGCCATTATAAAGTATCCAATTTAAGTTTATCCAAACAGGTCCTCTCCAATATTTTTTTGGATTAAATCGTTGATGTGTAGGATCAAATGATGCACATAAATATTGATTTTCGTTACCAAATTTTTGCAACATTGTTTCTACCATTTGATTTGCCCTGTTTTGATCGGGTATGTTTGCAAAAATTGGAGAAAATGATGACGATGATAAATAAGGTAACAACTTCTCGTTTCTTAAGTCGTAATGTGAATAAGCGCCTATATTTTCATCAAATAACTTAGCATTAAAACTGTTTTTAGCTTTTACTTGCCAATTTTCTAACTGTTGTATTTTAGCCAAGTTATTACCAATTAGCTTATATAAATTAATTAAACTTTCGTTAGATTTAATTAACATTGCGTTAAACAGTGGGTCTTGAATTAGGAATGGCGAATGCTTAGCAATTTTAACATCATCATAATTGTGTTTTTTTGCAATTTCGATGATATGTAAATAATGGTCATATTCACGTTTTGATGGCCTTTCGGAAGCATCTACATGGGTTGTATCTCTTCTTTCAAATTCATATTCGGGTGGGTTCATTGTTTCCCAAATGTCATCCCATATTGGTGAGTTGTCTGTGCCCGACTCCCAGTTATGATAAATATAAACAAGACCTTCATTTTTAGGGTCTCGATTATTATAAAAATACTCATGATTAAAATACACTTTATCAATTACGCTTTCAATATATGACAAAAACTCATTTTTATTGGCCGCTATTTGATACATTTTTTCTAATACAAACCCTAAAACAGGAGGCTGGGTCATACCTGTTGATTTGTGTGTTTTTGAAGCTAATGGATGTAAATCTGATCTATGAAATTTTGCACCTGGAAAATAGCTATCATTATCGGTATGAAACACGATATGAGGTATAAATCCATTTCCCCATTGGGCATCTAATAATGTATTTAACTCTATTTTTGCTTTTTCTATATCAAAATAGCTTAAACCAATTGCAATAAATCCTGAGTCCCATTTCCATTGAAATGGATATAAATTAGCACAAGGAATTGTAAATTTTTCACGCCAATTATTGATCAATACGTCTTTTGCTTTTTCTTGTAATGCTGTCATAAATTTTTGTTGCTTTTATATAATAGCTACTCATTATAAGTTTATAATGAGTAGCTAAAAAATCAATTCTTCTATCTAATTTAGAAGTTAAATGTTGCGTTAAAAAATATACGCGTAGGTAATACAGGTCTTCCTACAAAAAACTCTTCCTCTGTTTGACTATTATTAAGCCTAGGAGAACCTTCAGTAATTCCTTGCGAATTAAATAAATTAAATACTTGCATACCAAGTCTTACGGTTTCATCACCCTCGCCAACACCAAATGTATAACCTGCATTAAGATTAGCCAATCCTATGGCATCTAGCTCAATAGAATTATTATCGTTAGTGAATTTTTTGCCAGTATAGTTAAATACAAAACTGCCATCAAATTTTGAGTTATCATAATCTAAAGCTAATGATGATATTACATTAGGCTGTCTTCTTAACTTATTACCCTCAATAGTAGGGTCGGCAGATGATTTTTTAATTTGATGATCTTGAAATGTTAATGAACCTGATAAATTTAAATGTTTAGCAAATCCCCAGTTCCAAGTGGTTTCTACACCAAATGTGCTCGTATCTTGTGTATCAACTTCTTCAATAAAGCCACCACCTGCAGCATTTATAAAACTTACAGAGCGTCTATCATTTAAGTTAACGCTATATAAAGCGACTGTACTTGAAAAGTTGTTTTTACCGTATTTAAGACCTAACTCACCTTGTAATATTTTTTCAGTGTCATATGAATTAGGGTTACCAAAACCATCAAATTTTGTTCCTCTTAACTCTGGAAAAAAATAACCTCTTGAAAAGTTACCATATGCACTTAAATTATCATTTACCTTATAAAGCGCTGCAACTGCTACTGCAAAATCGTCGGCAGACACATGACCACGTGTCCAGCTACCATTACCCCATGTTACATTATCTAAATTAGCAATACCTGTATTATCTACATTAAAAGATGAAGTACCTTCATTTTCAATATCACCAGAGGCTCTTTCATAACGCACACCTATATCTAAGTTCCAACGATCAAGTTTAATTTCGTCTGTTAAAAATACCGCTATTTTATTACTACTTATGTTACGGTTTGTATAGGCAGTACCTCTATTAGTTACTCCATTTACCGAATACCCTGATAATTCAACCAAATCTGGTCTGTTATTATATTCACCCAAATAGTTAGTGATTACATTAAAATCTCCTGCTTGAGATCTTGACATAAATGAGCCTAATGTTACACTATGATTACCTGCATTTTTAGTGATTTTAAAATCAGCCATTAATTCTGTTAAAGGTCTATTTCTGTCTAATATTCTGTTTTCAAACAATAAAGCATCTGCAGCTAATGGCTGCCCGTTTAAATATGTAAAGTTACCATTAGTTAATCCTCTAGCGTCAAGGTACTCTTGTTGTGTTTCAACTACTTTTGCATTGCTATTACCACTACCATCTAAAAATAAGTTAAACTGGTGCTTATATCTTGAGTATCTTAATTTTGCATCTAATTTTAAGTCATCAGAAAATTGATGTTTAAAGTTTGTTAAAAAGTAGCCACCCTTAGTTACAACACCATCTTCAATAGGTGAGTTATATATACCATCAGGAGTCATGTACGATATATCAGATGCTGCTGCCGTTTGTAAAGTAAATATTTCGTTACCATCATTACCATTAGGACGCTCACGAGAACCACCTTGTAAAGGGAATGGTAAAAAGAACTGTACATTATCATCAATAAATTGACCCGAAAATGTAATTGAACCTTTTTCTGTTACATGTTTTAAATTACCACGTAATTGAAACCCTTCGGTAGCTAATCCTGTTTTTACAGGCCCTTCGTCATATCTATAAAAACCAGATACGGCATAAAATGTATTAGAATCTTTTCCTCCTAATGGACCAGTAGTTAAAAAATCTGCTTTATATCTTGAATTTGAAGCCACTTCGGTACGAATTATATTTTTAGGATTTTGATTTCCTGTTACACTAGTATAGTTTATTATACCTGCAACCGAACCAACTCCATATAAAATAGAAGAACCACCACGAACAAACTCCAAACTTTTAATACCAATATCATTTCTAAAATACACATCATGTGCTGATGAGTTTAAACCAAATGTACTTAATACCGGCATACCATCAATTTGCAATGGATTAAATTGGTATTGACCTCCCGAAGGCAATCCTCTTACAAAAATATTAGAAGCAACTTCACCACCGCCTCCTTCGGCAGTAATACCAGGTACGCTTCTTAAAACATCAGCTTGACTACTTGTTCCTTTTTGCGCTAATTTTTTAGCACTAAAAGATGTAATAGATAAAGGTGTTTCCTTTTGTGATCTTGTTGTAGATGTAGCCGTTAATACTACTTCGTCTAAAGAGGTTGCGCCTTCTTTAAGTACTACGTCTAAATTAATGATGCTCCCATTTAAACTTACAAGTTTTTCAAAACTATCATAGCCTATAAAGGATACGAGTACTGTTTTTTCACCAGTTGCATCTGTTGTAAAACTAAAATTTCCGTCAAAATCTGAAGTCCCTCCAGAAGTTGTACCTTTAATACTAATAGTAGCGCCTAGTATAGCAACTCCCTTAGCATCTTTAACTGTTCCTTTTAATTCTGTTTGTGCATAAACTGAAGACAGTATAGCAAAACAGAAAATTGATAATAAAATTTTTCTCATTATTTCTTGTTAAAAGTTAATGTTTTAAATGTACATCACTATTCATGTTATTTTTACAAAATTTCATCATATAATTACCGCAAACGATTGCGGGAACGATTGAAAATGATTATTATTGAAAAAAACAATCATCATGCGTCAAGAAATTCCTACTTTAAAAAAAATGGCTAAACTATTAGGCTATTCTACTTCAACAATTTCAAGAGCGTTAAATAACCACCCAGATATTAGCCCAAATACATCAAGTAAAGTAAAAGCCTTAGCAAAAAAATTAAATTATATGCCTAATATTTTTGCCAAAGGATTTAGGACTCAAAAAACAAATATTATAGGAGTTATAGTACCTACTATTATTACGCACTTTACATCAACTATAATTAAACAAATATTATTACAAGCAGAACAAAGAGGATACAAGGTTATAATTTCTGAAACCAATAACAATATTGAAAAAGAAGCAGAAATACTTCAAACAATGCTGCAGTTTGGTGTTGATGGCATATTAATGTCATTAAGTAAAAACACTAAAAATATAAACCCTATTTTAAATATTTTAAAACAAAAACCATTAATACTGTTTGATAAAGTTTCAAATAAAATACCATGTACACAAATTGTTATTGATGAAGAGGAAGCGGCTTTTAACGCCATAGAACATTTAATTAATTTAGGAAGAAAAAAAATAGCTATAATAAAAGAGTTTGAACACTCCTATAATTCGGAAAAACGATTTCAAGGCTATTTAAAAGCGTTAAAAAAACATAATATTGCTATTGATGATAAATTAATTATAAGTACTGATGATATCTCACTAGAAAAAGGAAAACTTTTAACGAACCAACTATTAAGCTTAAAAGAAAAACCTGATGCCATTTTTTCAATTACAGATAGTGCTGCCATTGGTGTTATAAAAACACTAAAAAAGTTTAAAATTGCAGTCCCACAAGAAATCGCTGTTGTTGGGTTTAGCAATTCAAAAAACGCTACTATAATAGAGCCTAATTTAACAACTGTTGATCAACCAGGAGGCCGAATAGGGGAGATAGCAGTAAAGTTATTAGTTGAAGAGATAGAATCTACAAAAGCAGTGCTAGCAAGTAAAACAATCGAAATAAAAACTAATTTAATTATTAGAGAATCCTCGTTATCTCATAGTTAGTCATAAAATAAAATGCAAATACTTTTTTTAGTTTTCATTAAATAAAATATCTTTATTGAAAAGATAAACCAATTTATGCTAACTAAAGTTTTTGCAAGTGCAGTATTTGGTGTTGAGGCCACTACAATTACAGTCGAAGTAAATATCGACAAAGGTATTGGATATCACCTTGTAGGCTTGCCCGACAATGCCATTAAAGAAAGTAATTATAGAATTGCTGCGGCACTTCAAAACAACAACTATAAAATACCAGGCAAAAAAATCACCATAAATATGGCGCCTGCCGATATGCGAAAGGAGGGAAGCGCTTATGATTTAACGCTTGCTATTGGCATTTTAGCAGCCTCTGGGCAAATTAAAGCCAAGCATCTTGAAAAATACTTAATAATGGGCGAGTTGTCACTTGATGGAAGTTTACAACCTATAAAAGGCGCCTTACCAATTGCGGTTAAGGCTAGGGAAGAAGGTTATGCAGGTTTTATTTTACCAAAACAAAATGCCAAAGAAGCAGCAATTGTAAATGATTTAAAAGTTTATGGTGTCGAATCTATACGCCAGGTTATTGATTATTTTGATAAAGGCGAAGCCTTAGAAGAAACCATAATTGATACCCGAAAAGAATTTCAAAAACATTTAGATTTTCCTGAGTTTGATTTTAGTGAGGTCAAAGGGCAAGAAAGTATTAAACGCTGTATGGAAATTGCCGCAGCGGGCGGTCATAACGTTATTTTGATTGGCCCACCAGGATCGGGTAAAACCATGCTCGCCAAACGTTTACCTAGCATTTTACCTCCAATGACTTTGCATGAAGCCCTCGAAACAACCAAAATACACTCGGTTGTTGGGCGATTAAAGGCTAACGCGGGCTTAATGGCACAACGTCCTTTTAGGGCACCTCATCACACAATTAGCAATGTTGCCCTTGTTGGTGGTGGCAGTTATCCGCAGCCTGGCGAAATATCACTATCACATAATGGTGTTTTATTTTTGGATGAATTACCCGAATTTAAACGCGATGTATTAGAAGTTATGCGACAACCGCTAGAAGATAGAGAAGTTACTATATCACGTGCAAAATTTACGGTAACATACCCGTCTTCGTTTATGCTTATAGCAAGTATGAATCCCAGCCCGAGTGGGTATTTTAATGACCCAAATGCACCTACAACCTCATCACCTGCAGAAATGCAGCGCTATTTAGGTAAAATATCTGGGCCGCTTTTAGACCGAATTGATATTCATATTGAGGTCACACCAGTGCCATTTGATAAATTATCAGATTCGAGAAAAGGCGAATCTTCGGTAGCAATTAGAAAACGCGTTACAAACGCAAGAGCTATACAAACTGAACGTTTTAAAAACTTAGATAAGGTGCATTACAATGCGCAGATGTCGGTTAAGCACATCGCAGAGTTTTGTGCTTTAGATAACACTTCTTTACAATTACTTAAAACGGCTATGGAACGCCTAAATTTATCAGCGCGTGCCTATGATAGAATTTTAAAAGTAGCTCGAACCATTGCCGATTTAGATACATCTGAAAGCATAAGTAATATGCATATTTCGGAAGCCATACAATACAGAAGCTTAGATCGCGAAGGTTGGTTGGGGTAGTTTTGGTTTTATACAATTCTATTTTACATAATATAAATTATAGTTCAAAATAATACCTAAAATATAATCTCCAAAAACTCTTGTTTTTAAAGTGTATTTTATGCTTTTTCTGAAGAAAACATATCCGCTAAACTTTCTCCTTGTCTTAATACACGATCAGCTTCTAGTTTTGCTAAATCTGGTGGATAACCGTATCTCATTAATATTTTCTTTACGGTCAGTCTCAATTTTGCTCTTACGTCATCTCGTTTGCTCCAATCTACAGTTGCATTTTTCCTAATCACATCTACAATTGTATGAATCAATTCTTTCATTTTGTCATCATTCAAAAAGCTCGTTGAGTCATTTTGTTTTAAGACACTATAAAAAGCATATTCCTCTGGCGTTAATCCTAAATCTTCGGATTTGCTGTCTTCCAATCGCATTTCTTTTGCAATTTCTGATAACTCCGCTAATACTTGAGCTGAATCTATTTGATTGTTGTGATAGCGTTTTACAACTGATTCTAGCATTTCAGAAAACTTTTTTCCTTGTGCTAGATTCTTTGTTTTTCTAATACTTACTTCATCGCTTAACAGTTTTTTCAAAAGTTCAAAAGCAACATTTTTTTGTTGCATATTTTTAACTTCTAACAAAAATTCATCTGAAAGAATACTAACCGAAGGAGTTTCAACTCCTGCTGCTTCAAAAACATCAATTACGCCATCACTTGACAAGGCATCATCTACAATTTGTTTGATGGCTGTTTCTACTTCATAATCCGATTTTACACCACTTCCTGTAAATTTGTTCAATCTTGCTTTTACAGCTTGAAAAAATGCAACTCCATCTTTCAAAACTTCTGCTTCTGGGCTTGGAATTGACATTGCAAATAATTTAGATAACAAAGTCACTTCTTTTAGAAAGCGGTCTTTCAATTTTTGGTCTGCTAAAATGAAATTTTGAGCACCTAATAATACTTGTAATTTTTGTGCGGTATCAACTTTGAAATATTGCTTAAAATCAAAACTCTTGAACATTTGCTCTACGATTTCAAACTTCTCTTTCATTCCTGCAATAGCTTCTTTAATATCTACAACAGGACTCCCCTCTCCTCCACTTTGTAAATAGGTTGCCATTGCCTTCCGTAAATCTTGACCAATTCCAATATAATCTACAACTAAACCACCTGGTTTGTCTTTATAAACTCTATTTACTCTGGCAATAGCTTGCATTAAATTTGCGCCTTGCATTTTTTTGTCTACATACAAGGTATGCAT
>CALDUQ010000103.1 GCA_937924845.1 uncultured Flavobacteriaceae bacterium | reverse complement strand
GTATGCTATTCTAAAGAAATTATTATGGAAAGCTCCACTTGCATTGGTTACAACTTTACCTGTATTTCCAGTTCTTGTCATTAATATATCATCTACGTCACAAATAACAGAGTTTGTCGCATTTTCAATATAGTAACGTTTTTCTGACCTTGGATTAAGAAATTCATTAGTAATATAAAATAAAGCACCTTTCTTAGGTTCAAGTAATCTATCTGCAATAGCAATTTGAAGTCCTTGATTTATTTTTACTATTTCCTTAAATTCATTTCTTTCCCACTCCCCATCAAACTCTGGAAACCTTAATTTTGGCACTAACTGTTTTTTCATTTTAGGATTTTTTTTGCGTTAGGGATTGTAGTGGAAATCCTTTTTGAGAGGTACGAGCAAAAAGATTGCAGCGTAAAGCCCGACCCTTGGGTAACGCCCAAATTGTATTTGTTTTTAGCATCTTAAAACGGTGTTTTAATATTAAGCTCTTTACAAAAAGCAGCAATTAGGGTTTCGTTTTCTTTTAAATTGGTATTTAAACTTTCAATTTCTGTAGCTAGGGCATCAATATCAATGGGTTCTTCCTCTTCAAAGGTATCTACATAACGCGGTATGTTTAGGTTGTAATCGTTTTCGGCAACTTCCGCTAAAGCGGCAACATAACTGTATTTGTTTTCGGTTTTGCGTTGGCGGTAGGTACTTACAATGTTATCAATATGTGCATCGCTTAGCATATTTTGGGTTTTTACTTTCTCAAAATGTGCGCTGGCATCTATAAATAAAATATCGTTTGGGTGTTCTCTACATTTTTTAAAAACCAAAATACAGGTAGGTATGCTGGTGCCGTAAAAAATATTGGCTGGCAAACCTATTACGGCGTCTAAATAGTTGCGGTCTGCAATAAGATATTTACGTATATGGGCTTCGGCACTTCCTCTAAATAATGCACCGTGCGGTAATACCACTGCCATGGTGCCGTTTTCGGCTAAATGATGCACCATGTGTTGCACAAAAGCAAAATCGGCTTTGCTTGCTGGCGCCAATTTACCGTATTGGCTAAAACGGTCGTCGCTCATAAAAAGTTTATTAGCACTCCACTTGGCAGAAAAAGGCGGATTGGCAACAATGGCTTCAAAACGATGGTCAATATGTTGTGGGGTTTCTAGTGTGTCTTCTTGTTTAATATCAAACGTACGATAATGCACGCCGTGCAAAATCATATTCATACGTGCTAAGTTGTACGTTGTACGGTTTAATTCTTGTCCGTAAAAGTTATTGACTTCGTCAACCTCTTTAGCAACACGCAACAGCAAAGAACCAGAGCCACAGGTGGGGTCGTAAACCGATTTTAGTTTGGTTTTGCCAGATGTTACCAATTTTGCCAACACCATACTTACTTCTTGTGGTGTGTAAAATTCGCCTGCTTTTTTACCTGCACCACTTGCAAATTTCCCTATGAGATATTCATAAGCATCGCCTAGTACGTCAAGCTCGGTGTTTTCTAGTTTAAAGTCTATATTATCTAAGTGCGCTAGTACTTTTGCGATAATTTCGTTACGAGCTTCGGGCGATTTCCCTAATTTGGTAGAGTTTAAATCCATATCTTCGAAGAGGTCTTCAAAATCTTCTTCGCTATCCGTACCCATGGTACTATTTTGGATGTTGTTTAAGATTTTTTGTAAGTCTTCTAATATGAAATTATCTTTGATGTTGTACGTTTCAGAAGTGTTTTCTGCAACTGTATCACTTTCTTTTTCATCTTCATTATGATTGCCACGTTTTGATACCGCAGAAAATAACTCTGATGGTTTTAAGAAATAGCCTAATTTATCTAAAGCTTCTTCTTTTATGGCTTCGATATATTGTTTTCCTATTTCGGTATTTTCGTCAATATCAGAAAACAGAAATGTATCGCCACCTTCTTTAAGGATTTTGTTGGCGTATATTTCCATTTTTTCGGCTAAGTATTTGTAAAAAATAAAACCTAGTATATAATCACGAAACTCATCGGCATTCATTTTACCACGTAGGGTGTTTGCAATATTCCAGAGTTGTTGTTCGAGTTGTTTTTTGTGGTCTTCTGACATGAAATTGACTTAAAATAAATAAGAGCTAAAAATATAGCATTTTTTATACTTGTCTAAATTTAAAGCTATTTAAGTTAGTTTAAATTTCATGTTGTATTTGGTTTGCTTTTTGAAAAAAGCAGCTAGTGTGTTAGGTCTAGTTTAAGGGGTTTATTTTAAGTTAAAATTTAAACGTCAAGAAAACTTTTTTTGGTAGTTTGTGTGTCTTCAAGCATTTGTTTCCAAATAAAATAAAAACCTAACACTAATAATATTGTAAAGAAGCAAAATACTAAATAGTGCTGTTTTCCATCCATATAATAGTGTGCTAATTGTAGTAATTCGGAAATAGAAATAAATAGTGACCCTAAAAGTAAATAGTACGATTTTTTTGATCCGTGTACTACATAATTTAGTGCGCTTATAAAAAATAATATAAGTACAATGTAATTGAATGCGTTTATAACTAGGGGTTTAAATGGGTAGTAGTATTGTGTGGTGTTAAACAAGGTTGACATGTAATATGATAGCCCTACTGCTACTATAAAAAGTAAAGTTGCAATATACTTGTACTTATACAAGGTTTGTTTGCCAATGTTTAATAAGGCGCCTGTTGATAAAAATACATAAGCTAATATGTATGCAATATTAATGCTCAAATGTGTAAAAGTTCTATAATTATTAAAATTAGCTGTATTGTAAACATAAATTAGCTCTTCGAGCATAGATAAAATAAATGCTAATGAATAAAATATTAAAAAGCTTAAAAGCCAAAAGTTAAAGTGTTGCTTTTTTACTTTTAGCACATAAAGTATAATTAATAAGGGCGTGGTTAACATTCTAACAAAATTGCTTAGCAAGTAGTTGTTATAATATTCAAAAATAAAAAACAGTATAATATTTATAAAAAGTATTATAAGAAGAAGTAGGGACGTCGTTTTATTAGTTGTATTGATTTTAAGCATAGTAAGGTTTAGTTAAATTATTAACGATTTAAACTTAAAATAATTGTAAATTTAGTTGTGGGCGATAATTTTTTGTTACTATCCTAAAATTTGTGTACGTTAAAATCTCAAGTTTAAACTTTTATTTAAAGGGTAATTTTATTGTGAATTTGCTACCTTTACCTAAGTCACTCTGTACAGATATTTCGCCTTTGTTTAGTATAACCATTTCTTTAACTAATTTTAATCCCAAGCCAGTGCCTTTTTCTCCACTAGTGCCAGATGCTTTATTGTGTGTTTTTAATGAAAAAATATCTGCTATTTTTTTTTGAGAAATGCCTATGCCTGTATCGGCTATTATAATTAAAATAGCATCGTTTATCTTTTTAGCTTGTATAGTTATTTTCCCTCCTTTTTTAGTAAATTTAATGGCATTACTAATTAAGTTTCTTAAAATAGTATTTGTAGTTAGCTCATCTGTAAAAATAAAAATATCATCATTTACTATGCTACATATATTTATGTTTTTTGACAATGCATTGATTTTAAAAAGCTCGACACTACCATTGATTATTTTTTTTAAATTTAAATTTTTAGGGTTATAAGGTATTAACCCTTGTTGTAAGAGCGCCCAGTTTAATAAATTATCTAAGAGTGAATTTAATTTTTTTGTTGTTAGACTTATGTTTTTTGCAGTTTGTTTTATTTTTTTTTGGCTATTTTTTTTTAAATAAAAATCAATTTGCTCTTCAACTGTTTCAAGTGCAATAATGGGGCTGCGAATATCATGAGCAATAATGCTAAAAAATTTATCTTTGGTGGTATTTAGTTGGTGAAGTTTAGCGTTTTTATTTTCAATTTCTTTTTTTGTCTTGTCGAGATGGTATAAAAAGCTTAATGCTAAAATTATTAACACAATTAATGATAAACCAATAATTATGTACAATTTGTTTCTTTGATTTAGAAATTTTGCTTCTTGTTCAGCAATATTTTTTTGTTTTTTATAATCTTCTATGTTTTGTCTAACTTCTTCTTCTTTTAATTTTTGGATTGAATTATTTTTAAACTGTTTAATAAATGTATTAAAATATTTAGTTTTATGTTTTAACGCATTTTGATAATCTTTAAACACTTCATAAGCTTCGGCATAGGTTTGTTGTAGTTTTAATTCATCATCTATCAAACTTGTTTTTTTTTGTAAATCTTCAGCAAGTTTTAGGTATATATATGTGGAGTCTTTATGGTGAAGTGCCAAATGATTTTTTGATAGTTGTATGTAACTATTAAATAAATGAGATGCATTTTTGTTTGTTTTTGCAAACTTTAATGTTTGGTGTAAATACTTTAAGGATTTTAAATATTCTTTTTTCTTAAAATATACTTTTGAGAGGTTAATAATTGTTTGGTTAAAAATAATTGAGTTTTTGTTTAAGAAAGGATTTAAAGTAGTGTTTTTTAGAAAATAAGATAAAGCTTTAGTAGTGTTATCTTTTTTTAAACTCAAGTTACCAAGGTCATTGTTAATATGCATTATCAAAACAGTATCAAGTAATGCTCGTGCATTTTTTAAAGATTTTTT
>CALDUQ010000102.1 GCA_937924845.1 uncultured Flavobacteriaceae bacterium | reverse complement strand
ATTTTGCTTTTAGATTTTTTTAATACTATAGGTTTACCAACATCTACAACGGTATCTATAGTTTTTGAGTTATTAGGAGCAGCCGTTGCAATTTCATTAGTTAAAATATATAAGAATACAGGTGAGATTTTTAACCTACAGGAACTTGCTAATTATATAAATACCAGTAAAGCTACCGAAATAATAATTGGCATACTGCTATCAGTGGTAATAGCCTTTAGTATTGGTGCTTTTGTGCAATGGGTGTCACGCTTACTATTGTCGTATAATTTTGAAAATAAAGCAAAATGGGTTGGTGCTCTTTTTGGAGGGATAGCATTATCTGCTATAACTTATTTTATTTTTATTAAAGGTATAAAAGGCACACCTTATGCCAATGAAAGTTTCGCAGTTATAGGTAATGTTACCATCAAGCAGTTTTTAGAATATAATATAGGCTTAATAATAAGCGTTAGTTTAATTATCTGGTTTTTGTTTTCGTATTTGTTTGTTACTGTAATTAAAAAAAACATTTACGTGTTAATTATTATAGTAGGTACATTTGCCTTAGCTTTAGCATTTGCAGGTAATGATTTAGTCAATTTTATTGGTGTGCCAATGGCAGCTTTAGATGCGTTTAATAAATGGTCGGCTTCAGGTATTGACCCTACACAATTTAACATGTCAGCCCTTTCGGGGGAAGTAAAAACACCTACAGGTCTATTAGTATTGGCAGGTGTTATCATGGTAGTTACACTATGGTTTTCGAGTAAAGCTAAAAATGTTGTTAAAACATCTATAGATTTGTCAAGCCAGTCAGATACTAAAGAGCGTTTTAAACCTAATTTTTTATCACGTTTTTTTGTGAGAATAACTATTTATCTATCCCGATTAGTAAATTATTTGATACCTAAATCATTTAAAATTATTATTGATAAGCAATTCGAAGTTTCAACGCAAAGCCCAAAATCTGCAAGTATAAAAACAGATGCTCCTGCTTTTGATTTGGTTAGAGCATCAGTAAATTTAATGGTAGCTAGTGTACTTATATCGGTGGCTACCTCAATGAAATTACCATTATCAACCACTTACGTAACCTTTATGGTAGCAATGGGAACTTCATTGGCAGATAGAGCTTGGGGAGCCGAAAGTGCAGTATATAGAGTAGCAGGGGTGCTTAATGTTATAGGAGGGTGGTTTTTTACGGCGTTTAGTGCCTTTTTAGTAGCTGGTATTATTGCTTTGTTATTAAATACCAATGTGCAGGTTATGTTTCCAATATTATTTGCTTTAGCTGTTTTTTTATTGGCAAGAAGTTATTATATCTATAGCAAGGCCTCAAAGGAAAGTAGAGAAGAAGATGAATTGGTTAAAGCTGAAAGTAGCTCAACACAAGGTGTAATCCACGAAAGTGCAACCACTATTGCAAGTGTATCAAAACGTACTAATAAAATTTATACAAATGCAATTAAAGGGCTTGCTAAACAAGATTTGGCTATGCTTAAAGCTAATAAAAAACAAATGCTTAAATTATCTGACGAGATTGATAATTTAAAGGACAACTTGTTTTACTTTATAAAAAACCTTGACGAGTCAAGTGTAAACGCTAGTAGTTTTTATATTAATATATTAGGACACCTTCAGGACATGGGGCAATCCTTAGAATATATTGTAAGGATAAGTCATAAGCATATTAATAACAACCATAAAAAACTAAAATTTAGCCAAATTAAAGAGTTAAAACAAGTTGATGATGTTATGGAAACCTTGTTTAGTGATACAACCAAAGCTTTTAAATCGCAATCATTTGAAGAAATAGGCGGTGTGTTAAGTAAAAAAGAAGCTATTTTATCAATGATTTCAGATAAAATTAAAGTGCAAATAGAGCGTACACGTAAAGATGAATCAAGTCCTAAAAACACAACGTTGTATTTTAACATGCTTACCGAAACAAAGGATTTATTAACGGTAACGATGGATTTGCTAGAAGAATATTACACTGCACATGATAGTTCGGTAAAACCAGCTAAAATTGCCGAAAATGATGAGTAATTGATCTGTAAAACAATCATAAACTAACAAAGGGACTTTTTAAATTTAAAAAGTCCCTTTTTTAGTGTATATAAAATGTAAAGTTTATTTTACATCCATTAGCTCAACATCAAAAATTAATGCGGCATTTGGAGGGATTACACCACCTGCACCTCTAGTACCATAGGCTAAATCACTAGGTATTGCAAATCTAGCTTTGTCGCCAACTTTAAGTAAAGTAATACCTTCATCCCAACCTGATATTACTTGACCAACGCCTAAAGTAAAATCAATTGGAGCTTTGCGTTTGTATGACGAGTCAAATACAGTACCATCTAATAGTTGACCTTTATAGTGTACAGAAACTGTTTTACCTTTTTCAGCTTTTACGCCATTACCTTCTTGTAATATTTGGTAACGTAAACCACTTTCGGTAGATTTAAAACCAGTAGCAACCGCGTCTAATTCTTTAGCTTTTGCAGCTTTTTCTTCGGCTAATCGTTTTTCTCTCGAACCTTCAAAAGTTCTAAAAGCTTCAACAGCGTTGTAAGCCTCTGCAGCAGCACCAACCTTTAAAATTTCTAGGGTGTTAATCTTATCTCCTTGACCTATTGCATTTACAACATTTTGACCTTCGGTTACTTTTCCAAAAACAGTATGGTTATTATCTAACCAAGGTGTTTCTACATGCGTGATAAAAAACTGACTACCGTTAGTGCCAGGTCCTGAGTTTGCCATTGATAATACGCCTGGAGCGTCATGTTTTAAATCAGGATGAAATTCATCATCAAATTTATAACCAGGATCTCCCGTACCTGTTCCCTGTGGGCAACCACCTTGAATCATAAAATCAGGAATGACTCTATGAAAAGTAAGACCGTCGTAATAAGGTGTTCCTTGAGCTTTTACCTTGTTTTCAAGGTTTCCTTCTGCTAAAGCAACAAAGTTACCAACCGTACCAGGTGTTTTTTCAAATTCTAGAGCAACTATAATATCTCCTTTTGTAGTGTTAAATTTTGCGTATAAACCGTCTTTCATATTTATTTTTTAAAAATTTGTGCGTACTCCAATTTCATCTATTTCATTATTAGAGGTAGCTTTTGGATCATCTCCATACTGATTAGACCCTTTTGTTCCTTCGGTACAATAAAAAACTAGTAAAATAATAGACCCAACAAGAGGTATAAGGCCAATTAAAATCATCCAGCCACTTTTTTCTGTGTCATGTAATCGTCTAACTGTAACTGCTAGTGATGGGATTAAAATCCCTAAGAAATACACATATATTAATACCATAATTACAGGTGTTTCGATTAACATTGCTAATAAACCAAGGGTAAGTGCAAGTCCAAAAGAAATAAGTATATTGAATAACTGAAACATCCAATATTCTTCTCGTCTTGCTCGTCCGCTAAAATTAGCATAATTGTCTCTAACAACTTTTAAATACCATTTCATAATTTTTTAATTTTGTTTGTTATGTTAAATTTTTTTTGCAAAAGTAATTAATCTAATATAGATTTTGTAAATAAATTAATGTTATTAGTGCCGTTACTGTTTAAATGTTTAATAAAAGCACTACCAATTATAGCGCCTTTTGCATGTTTTGTTGCTGCTTTAAACGTTTGTGAATTACTAATACCAAAGCCTACAATTTGCGGATTGTTTAAGTTTAATTTTGCAATACGTTCAAAATAATCGGTTTGAGTATCACCAAAACCGCTTTGTGTACCTGTAACACTTGCCGAGCTTACCATATATATAAAACTGCTCGAAGCTTTGTCAATTTGCTTAATGCGTTCATCACTAGTTTGTGGTGTTATTAAAAAAATATTTTTTAGGTCATATGTTTTAAATATATGCTCATAGTGCTCTTGATAAACATCAAGCGGAAGGTCGGGGATTATTAGCCCATCAATGCCAATGTCATGACATTTTTTGCAAAAAGCTTCAAAGCCGTATTGAAACATTGGGTTAAAATACCCCATTATAAGTAAAGGTATTGATACCGTTTTTCGGATGTCTTTAAGTTGCTCAAACAGTAATTTGGTAGTCATACCATTTTGTAATGCTTGTGTTGAGCTAGCTTGTATGGTTGGGCCATCGGCAAGTGGGTCACTAAACGGCAAACCAATTTCAATCATATCAACGCCATTAGCTTCAAGCTGTTTTATAATGGTTGTCGTGTCGTTAATATTAGGGTAGCCAGCTGTAAAATATATAGATAGTAACTTTTTACTATCGTTAAGTTTTGTGTTAATTCTATTCATAATACGAGTAAATCATTAATTAGTTTTCGCTTACGCGGAAAAATAACTAGAGTTTAAAATAGTCAATGTAATTTTGTAAATCTTTATCACCTCGTCCCGAAAGGCTAATCACTACAATATCGTTTGGTTTAAATTGTTTATGCTCAAAAATGGCAAGTGCATGTGCGCTTTCAATAGCAGGTATAATACCTTCTAGCTTTGATAACTCTAAGCCAGCTTGCATGGCTTGCTTATCTGTAGCCGAGTAAAACTCTCCTCGTCCTGTTTTGTATAGATGGGAGTGTAATGGGCCCACACCAGGATAGTCTAATCCAGCAGAAATTGAATAAGGCTCAGTAATTTGACCATCAGCAGTTTGCATTAACTGTGTTTTGCAGCCATGAATAATACCAACTTTACCTAATGCTGATGTGGCAGCGCTTTTGCCAGAATTCACACCCAAACCTGCTGCTTCAACAGCAATAATACCTACGTTTTTATTGTTTAAATAATGATAGTAGGTGCCAGCAGCATTACTACCACCACCAATGCACGCCACTACGTAGTCAGGGTCTTCACGACCTTCTTTAGCTTTTAGCTGCCATTTTATTTCTTCAGAAATTACAGATTGGAATCGAGTTACCATATCAGGATAGGGGTGAGGGCCAATGGCAGAGCCGATGATATAATGCGTATCTAGTGGATTGTTAATCCAATCTCTAATAGCTTCATTAGTTGCATCTTTAAGGGTTTTACTTCCTGATAAGGCAGGTTTAACTTCAGCGCCCAGCATTTTCATTCGTGCTACATTAGGGGCTTGCCTAGCTATATCAATTTCGCCCATATATACAACGCATTTAATACCCATAAGTGCACAAACTGTAGCTGTAGCTACACCGTGTTGTCCTGCACCTGTTTCGGCAATGATTCGTTTTTTGCCAAGTTTTTTAGCTACTAAAATTTGCCCAATAGTATTGTTAACTTTATGTGCCCCGGTATGGTTTAAATCTTCGCGTTTTAGATAAACCTTGGTGTTGTGTTTTTTAGATAAGCGTTTTGCAAAATATAATGGTGAGGGTCTGCCTACATAATCTTTAAGTAACTGCTTAAATTCGTCCTTAAAGCTATCTTCTTCCATAAATTTAAGATAGTTTAACCTAAGTTCCTCAACGTTAGGATATAGCATTTCTGGGATAAAAGCCCCACCAAATTCACCATAATAGCCTTTATTGTCAATATTATAATTCATAATTATTTGTTAAGATGATTTTTTATGTCATCTGTTTTGAAATTTTGAGTTTTAAATTCTTGTAAAGCGTCAATATGTTTTAAGCCTGGTTCAATTTCAAACTTACTATTAATATCTAGGGCGTAACAAAAGTTTGCTGCTTTAGTGTTTTTAAATTCGTTTATTTTAGCAGTGTCATTTAGTCCAATGCCACCACTTAAAAAGTAAGGTTTTGTAGAGGGGTAGTCATTAAGTACACTCCAATCAAAACTATAACCGTTTCCGCCAGGTAATTTGCCTTTAGTGTCAAATAAATAAAAATCACACACAGTTTCGAAAGGTGTAACGTTTTTGAAGTTAAAGTCGTTTTTAATCGAAAACACTTTTATTATTTTAATATCTGGGTTTAATTGTTTTAGTTTAGTACAATATTCAGGGGTTTCATTGCCATGTAATTGTACCAAGTTTAGTTGATGTGAGTTAATTTTATTTGTAGTTTCGGCAATGGTTTCGTTTACAAATACACCTACTTTTTTTATATGTTTTGGTAGTTTAGGCATAATGCCTTCGAAACATCGTTTTGAAGATTTCCAAAAAATAAAACCAAGATAATGAGGCTCTAATTTTGAGACTTCGGTTGTGTTTTTATTCATGCCGCAAATTTTAAGCTTCATCATTTTAAGGTTTTAGTGGTTTAATTGGTTTATAAATTGAGTAGCACTTTTTCCTGGATTATCAGTTTTCATAAAATTTTCACCAATTAAAAACCCTTTGTAGCCATAGCTTTTAAGTTCATTTATAGCATTAATAGAGCTAATGCCACTTTCAGAAACCTTAACGAAGTCATTTGGTATTAATGTTGAAAGTGTTTTACTAGTGTTTAAACTAACTTCAAACGTTTTTAAATTTCTATTATTAACACCAATCATGTCAATGTTTGGCATAATTGATTTATTAAGTTCGTTTTCATTATGCACTTCAAGTAATACATCAATCGATAGGCTTTTTGCTAGCTCAGAAAATGTTTTGATTTCTTGCTTTGTAAGTACAGCGGCAATAAGTAAAATAACATCAGCACCATGAGCTTTGGCTTCAATAATTTGGTAGGGGTCAATAATAAATTCTTTGCGTAAAATTGGCATGTTTACGGCAGCTCTGGCGATAAGTAAATCATCTAATGAACCTCCAAAATATTTACCATCAGTTAATACTGACATGCCACAAACTCCAGCATTTTCATAGCCTATAGCTACATCTTGAATGTTTAAATTTTGGTTAATGATAGATTTAGAAGGCGATCGTCTTTTATGCTCGGCAATAATGCCTGTAGAGCTGTGTTTTAGTAACATACTTAATGCGTTTGTTTTTGCATTAAATAACACCGATTTTTCTAATTGAGATGTTGGTATGAGTGCTTTTTTAAGCTGAACTTCTTTGTGTTTATCAGCTACTATTTTGTCTAAAATATTCATGATGCTGCTTTATGAGTTGCGTTGACTTTCTTTAATTAATAACTCTAAACTTTGTTTTGCTTTACCACTAAGTAAAGATTGTTCCGCTAAAGCGAAACCTTCTTGATGGGATATTTTTTTTGATGTAGCAATAGCTAGTCCAGCATTTGCACAAACCACATTGTTTTGTGCTTGCGTGCCATTACCAGTAATAACTGATGTGAATATGTTTGCAGCATCCTTAACTGTATTGCCTCCAAAAATTTCATTAGCATTAACCGTATTTACGTTTAAATTTGCTGGGTTTAAAATATGCTCGGATGTGTTGGTAATGATTTTTGTTGGGCCAGTTAGTGAAATTTCATCATAACCATCTAGGGCATGAATAATGGTGTAGTTTTTGTCGGTATTTTGATATAAATACCCATAAAGCCTTAACAACTCCAAATTAAAAACACCAACCATTTGATTTTTTGGAAACGAAGGGTTTACCATTGGCCCAAGCATATTAAAAAAAGTTTTTACGCCTAATGATTTACGAATAGGTGCCACATTTTTCATTGCTGGATGAAATAAAGGTGCGTGTAATACACATATGCCTGCTTTTTCAATACAACGTTGTAATACATCGGGATGGTTTGAAAATTTTATGCCCAAATGCTCCATTACATTTGATGATCCGCAAGCGGATGATACTCCGTAATTACCATGTTTAGCAACATGTACTCCTGCACCAGCTGTTACAAACGATGATAGGGTTGAAATATTAAACGTGTCTTTGCCATCACCTCCAGTTCCGCATAAATCAATGGTGTTAAAGTCACTTAAATCAATAGGGATACATAAATCTAAAAGTGCGTCTCTAAACCCTTTAAGCTCATCTAGAGTGATGCTTCGCATCATATAAACGGTTAAAAAACTGGCTATTTGATTGTGGTTATAGTCACCTTTTGAAATGTTAACTAAAACTTGCTTAGCTTCATTACTAGTTAGGTTTTCGTTATTTATTAATCTGCTTAATAGTTGTTTCATATTTTAATAAACCACTTAAATTAATTGTTAATCCAGTTTTTAAGTATTTTTTTGCCATCAGGAGTTAATACTGATTCTGGATGATATTGAACACCTTTGACGTCATAAGTTTTGTGACTTAGCGACATTATTTTGTTTTTATCATCAACAGAGGTAATTTCTAGCTCATCAGGTAGGTTTGAGTCGACTATCCATGAGTGATAACGCCCTACTTTTATGGTTTTGTTAAGCCCATTAAACAACGGTTCTTCAGGTTTTGTGATGTGTACATCGGTGGCAACACCGTGGTAAACATCATTAAGATTTACTAACGAACCGCCAAAAACTTCGGCAATTGCTTGTAAACCTAAACAAACACCCAAAATACTTTTTGTTGGCGCATATGTTTTAATAATACTTTTTAATAAACCTGCTTCATCAGGTATGCCTGGGCCAGGTGATAATAGTATTTTATCAAACGCGTTTACGTCTTCTAAGGTTAATTTGTCATTCCGTTTAACTGTAACTTTACAATTTAAATCTTCTAAATAATGAACTAAATTGTAGGTAAAACTATCGTAATTGTCTATAACTAATACTTTCATATTATATGTTTTTTGCTAATTCAATAGCTTTGGTTAATGCGCCAAGTTTGTTGTAAACTTCTTGTAGTTCGCTTTGGGCAGTAGATTTAGAAACTACACCAGCGCCTGCTTGCCAATGTAATTCATGATTTTTACTTAAAAATGTTCTAATCATTATTGCATGATTAAAATTGCCTTTAAAATCCATAAAACCAATTGCTCCGCCGTAAAATGATCTGCTTGTAGGTTCGTATTTTTCAATTAATTGTAACGCTTTATGTTTTGGAGCGCCGCTTAATGTGCCTGCCGGAAATGTGTCAGCAACAACTTGCATTGTTGATACATTGGTGTGTTTTGTACCTGTAACCTTACTAACTAAATGAATTACATGCGAAAAAAATTGAACTTCACGATAGGTATTTACTGTAACATTGTTGCCATTTCTGCTTAAATCATTTCTGGCTAAGTCAACCAGCATAACATGTTCAGCATTTTCTTTTTCATCTTTAGCAAGTTGTTTTGCTAACTCGGCATCTTTTAAGT
This sequence comes from uncultured Flavobacteriaceae bacterium, assembly GCA_937924845.1. Taxonomy (GTDB): domain Bacteria; phylum Bacteroidota; class Bacteroidia; order Flavobacteriales; family Flavobacteriaceae; genus CALDUQ01. The sequence continues at coordinate 14,746 of CALDUQ010000102.1, read as the reverse complement.
CATTTCCTGTACGTTTAAAAGTACCTGCTATTGGATGAATTTCGGCTTGACCATCGCTAACAATTAGTTGAGCTTCGGGTGAACTACCAAATATTTTGTAGCTGCCATAGTCAAAATAAAATAAATAGGGTGAAGGGTTAATACTACGTAAGGCACGATACACATTAAACTCATCACCTTTAAATTGTTGAGAGATTTTTTTTGAAAGTACTAATTGAAAAACATCTCCTCGTGCACAATGTTGTTTTGCAAGTTCAACCGATGTTTTGTAATCATTGTCTGTTAGGTTAGAGCTTATGTCGCCGTCGGTAATAAACGGGTAAGATGCAAATTGTGGTGCTTTTATTAAGTGAAAAATGTCATCTATGTTTGATTTATTTTTGTAACAATGTGCAAAAATATAAGCTTCATTTTTAAAATGATTAATTGCAATTATATTTTGATATACCGCATAGTAAATGTCGGGTATATTTATAGAATTATCTTTTTGGCTAATAGTAACATCTTCAAAATACCTAACGGCATCATAATTAGTATAGCCAAAAATACCATTATTAATAAATTTAAATTCGGTATCACTTGAGGTGTCAAACTTTTTGGTAAAATTGTGAATCTGTTCGGTGACTAATTTCTTTTTAGTGATGTTTATTACTTCGGTTAAGCCATCAGGAAATGTTTGGGTTATTTGCTCGTTATTAACCGAAATACTTGCTATAGGGTTAAAACAAATATAGGAAAAGGTGTTGTCATTTGCATGATAATCACTGCTTTCAAGTAGAATGCTGTTAGGGAATTTATCGCGGATTTTTAAATAAATGCTAACAGGGGTTATCGTGTCTGATAGTATTTTTTTATGATGGGTTTCTAGTTTATAGGTTTTCATTGGTTTTCATTGGTTTTTTAATCAAAAAAAAAGCTTGTCGTGAAAGACAAGCCTTAATATTAGTTATAATATATTAATGGTTTTACTTCACGATAAATTTGTATCGAAGTTGCACCACCAAAATGTAATTAATTTTAAAATCATAAGACAAATATAACAGTATCGCTTTAAAAATTCAAATTATTAACTTTAAATAGCATAAAAAAAAAATAAAACCTATTTTTGCATTTAATTACGATTGAAAAACAACCAACAACATGACTAATTTGAACCAACAGCAATGGCAAGAGCAATTAGCAAAATCTAAAAATGCTCAAATAATTGACGTAAGAACTCTAGAAGAATTAGAAGAAGGCGGTAAAATACCTAATGCAATTCATATGGATATTTATTTGCCGCAAGCATTTATGGAAAAATTAAGTGCTTTTGACACGTCTAAAGATCAATTTATTTATTGTCGATCTGGTAGTAGAAGTTTTCAGGCTTGTAATGTTTTTGAAGATCAGGGATTTACTAACGTATATAATTTAGAGGGTGGTTTTAATGCCTGGACTGGAGATGTTGAAAAAATTTAAACTCATATTGATAGTAGCCTCCTTTATAGGTTGCTCAACTTCAAAAAATCATAATATTTCAAAATTATTAACCCCTTTGGAGTTACAGCAATTATTGAATCTTAATAAAGATGTGCAATTAATTGATGTACGTACACCTCAAGAATTTAAAGAAGGGCATATAAGTAATGCTACTAATATTGATTATCAATCCGAGGATTTTTCGGAGAGAATAAAAACGTTAGATAAAGCAAAACCAGTTATAGTGTATTGTATGTCTGGTGGGCGAAGCTCAAAAAGTATCACATTACTTAAAACCCTACAGTTTAATAAACTTTATAACCTTAAAGGTGGAATTATCCGTTGGACTTCAGAAGGTTTTGAGGTAAAGAAATAAGTATAAGATTATGTGTATAAAAAAAGGATGAAAATAAATTTTCATCCTTTTTTTAGTTTTAATAAGTTTTGCTTGTTTTACTGCCAAAGCGAAGTAGGATAAGCCTTATTTGCAACCAATTCATCAAGTGTGTCTACAGCTTCTTTTTTGTCGTCGTAGTAAGTTACACCAAACCATTGGCTATCGGCTTGCAATACGTCAATATCAATAATGCCATTTGCCATCATTTCTTGAGCCACAAATGGTAAGTATATTTCACTTTTTTCTAAGTTTTGTGGTACTTTTAAGAAATTAGCGAAATAAGTTTCAATATAGTCAAAAATTAATGGTGTACAAACCCAAAAATTCATAGAAACAATAGTATTTTCGGCTAGAGTTTTATTAGAATCTTCATCTTTTATACTACCATCATCCTGTTTAAGTATTTGTGTGTGTTCTTCAATCGAAATCAATTTTCCGTTTTCCTCAACACATACACCTCTAGATACCGAACCATGTTCAGAAAGTGTGTTCATTAAATTATAGCCTACTAAAGCAAATGTGTTAGTAAGTTTGTTGTTTTTTACAAAAGTTGAAGTACTTTTAAATGCGTTTTTACCATAATAATCATCGGCATTAATAATTACAAATTCAGTTTTTATTACATGTCTAGCCGTCCAAACAGCATGTGCTGTACCCCAAGGTTTAACGCGTTCGGTTGTTAATTTTGTATCTTTAGGTAAATCATTAATATCTTGTACTAAAACATCAAGTTGTATTGTGTTTGGTAATCTTTGCGATAAATAATCGTTTAAAAACTTTTGATTTTCAGCTTTAGTGATCACTACAATATGATTAAACCCGTTTTCAATGGCATCAAAAATGCTAAATTCCATCAAAAACTCTTTGTTAGGGCCTAATTCGTCAAATTGTTTTAGTTTTCCATATCGACTGCCACTTCCTGCAGCCATTAGTAATAAAGTCATATTTTTAATTTGTTTTGGTAAAAGTATAGTTTTATTAATTATATACCCAATAAACTTTTTAACAACATTTTAAAATTGTATTTGTAAAAAGAAACTTAAATTTGTTTTTTTAAGACGAAATAAACTATGAATATAGAGCAAATTTATACAGGTTGTTTGGCACAGGGTGCTTATTATATTGAAAGTAAGGGAGAGGTTGCTATTATTGATCCTTTACGCGAAGTAAATTCATATATAGAAAAGGCAAAATCCAATAATGCTAAAATTAAGTATATTTTTGAAACTCATTTTCATGCAGATTTTGTTAGTGGTCACGTTACATTGTCAAAAAACACTGGTGCGCCAATAATTTATGGTCCAAATGCTAAAACCTCGTTTGAAGCCATTATTGCTAAAGATGGTCAAGAGTTTAAATTGGGCGATATAACCATAGTGGCATTACATACGCCAGGACATACTATGGAAAGTACAACTTATTTACTTCGTGATGAAACGGGTAAAGATCATGCAATTTTTAGTGGTGATACTTTATTTTTAGGAGATGTAGGTCGACCAGATTTAGCTCAAAAATCGGCATCAATGACGCAAGAAGACCTAGCAGGAATTTTATTTGATAGTTTACGTACTAAAATAATGCCTTTAGCTGATGATGTAATTGTTTATCCAGCTCACGGTGCAGGTTCGGCATGCGGTAAAAACCTAAGTAAAGAAACCGTTGGCTTGCTAGGCGACCAAAAATTAAATAACTATGCGCTAAGAGCCGATATGACTAAAGAAGAGTTTGTAGCTGAAGTTACAGATGGTTTACAACCACCACCTCAATACTTTCCGCTTAATGTGATGTTAAATAAAGAAGGTTATGAAGATTTTGATAAAGTTTTAAAGCGAAATTCTAAAGCGCTTACAATTGAAGAATTTGAATCTATTGCTAATAAAACACCTGATGTAATCATATTGGATGTTAGGCACCAGGCCGACTTTGTAAAGGGGTATATTCCTAATTCAATTTTTATAGGTATTGATGGCGGTTTTGCACCTTGGGTTGGGGCTTTGATTAGCGATATTGATAAAGCAATTTTATTAGTAGCTCCAATAGGTAGAGAAGAAGAAACTATAACGCGTTTATCTCGTGTTGGTTTTGATAATGTAAAGGGATATCTTGATGGTGGATTTGATACTTGGAAGTTGCATAATCGTCCTATAGATAAAATTGAATCGATTGACGCTACTACGTTTGAAACCATTTTAAAAACAAATTCTAAAGCAAGTGTTTTTGATGTTCGTAAACCAGGTGAGTTTCAAGCCGCACATATTGAAAACGCAAAGCATACTCCTTTAAGTTTTATTAGCGATTATGTTGATGTTTATAAAAAAACCAAAACAGCATACTTGCACTGTGCAGGTGGTTACCGTAGTGTTATAGCAGCTTCAATATTAAAACGGAATGGCGTTCATAATTTAGTAGATATTAAAGGAGGTTTTGCTCAAATTAAAAATACAGGCATAACCATTACCGATTTTGTTTGTCCAAGTACTTTATAATAAAAAAATTATTTTTTAAACCTAGTAAAGCCATACCATAATTGGGATACAAAAGTTTTTGGAAACTGTTCATCACCTTCAAAACCAATTTCGATAGTACCACTGTCCTCTGGGATGTAGTTAGTTTTAAATAGGTAATCCCAAAGGCTTAAACTAATGCCGTAATTAACACCATTTGTGCCTTTTGGTAAAGTACGCACATGATGATATAAATGCATTACAGGGTTGTTTATTATGTATTTTAAAGGTCCCCAGGTGAGTTTTATATTAGCGTGGTTAAGATGACCAATTAATATCGCAATAAAATGTACTATATAAGCTTGATTAGGCTCAAAGCCAAAAAGTAGCATGACCCCAAATGTTTTTAAAGGTTTGTAAAAAATATTTTCCATCCAATGAAATCTTAAATGCGCAGCAAACCCCATTTCTTTAACACTGTGGTGCACTTTGTGAAAATGCCATAAAAATTCAAATCGGTGTAATAAAAGGTGTGTAAACCACTGTAAAAAATCCAAAACGATAAAAAACAGTACTAATTGCAGCCAATTAGGCAAACTATTAGCGTTTAATAAGGCAATACTACTTAGGTTTATATTGTAATTTGAAAAAAATACCGCAATAACCTTGTAAAAACCACTAATTATAATTGAAAATAAAAAGAAATTGAAAAACATATAAAATGCATCAATCCAAAAGTCTTTTCTAAAAATGGATTGATCTTTACGCCAAGGGTATATGATTTCTAAAGTCCATACAAATACAGAAATACAAATTAAACCCCAAAAATAGTTTTCGTACCAGTTTACATTAAAACTAACAGAATCTAAAAGCCAATTAAATGTATTTTGTATCTCTTTTATAAAAGCGTCTGTAAATTGTTTCATATGCAAATATCTATATTTTTTAGAAAACATTAAATTTGTAATATGCAACCAAATAATTTTACAAATCATTTTTTTGGTATCGGTATCCAAAATGGTAAAACACCCGAAAACTTGGGGGTGTTGTGGCGTACAGCTCAAAATCTAGGCGCTAGTTTTATTTTTACAATAGGTAAGCGCTATGCTAAGCAGGCATGCGACACGCATAATGCAGTAAAATCTATGCCTTATTATCATTACAATACATTTAGTGAATTTGCAAAACATTTGCCTAAAGGGGTTAGAATAGTTGGTGTTGAGAAAACAGAAAAAGCGCAAAATCTTGAAGATTTTAATCACCCTAGGCGTTGTGTGTATTTGCTTGGCGCGGAAGATCATGGTTTAACTAATGAAGCGATAGAAGGGTCACATTTTTTAATTCAATTCCCTTCAAAATTTAGTTTAAATGTTGCGGTAGCAGGCAGTATTGTTTTATACGATAGAAGTCGAAATAAATTGTTTTGTTAGTTTTAAAAACAACAAAAAACTTAACTATTATATCAACGCAAATAAAAAACCCTTATAAACACTGGGTTTATAAGGGTTTTTTGTGGAGTCGCCGAGAATCGAACTCGGGTCCAAACAAGCTATCAAAGAGCTTTCTACACGTTTAGTTTTTTCATAATTTTCGATTATAGACTGATAAAAAACACTCTATCTATAACTTAACTTCTTAAATTTCAAAAGGTAATCAAAGTGCTTACCAATCTAGGTTTACTTTTACGATGTTTCTTTGTAGAACGCCGTTAACCAAGGCTTTCAAGAAACATTTAGCATGCACACCTGGTGTGCCGAGGCTTGATCTTACTATAATTCAGATATTAAGCTGCTAAAGCGTAGTTATTCTCGCCGTTTAAAATTTGATCTAGCCTTTTACGTGTTTCAAAATCATTACACGACGTGCTTACCGTTTAATACAACTCGCTGTCAAAACCAGTCGACCCCTTTAGTAAGTAACTTAAATTTAAAAAATAAGTTGACTGCAAATGTATTAAAAAGTTTGTTTATGTCTTTAAATCAAAATAGTTTTGTGAAAATTAAATTTTAATCTTAAAAAAATCTTCAATGGCTATTAAATTTGCGATTATTAAAGAACGAAAAAACCCACCAGACAGACGTGTTGTGTTTTCTCCAGAAAAATTAAAAGAAGCCTCTCAAGCTTATAATGCAAATTTTAAAGTAGAAACTAGTGATATTAGAGTGTTTAATGATGATGAGTATCGTAAGTTTGGCTTTGATGTTACCGATAATATTAGCGATTGTGATGTGATGCTAGGGGTTAAAGAAGTGCCAAAGGAAGCTTTAATAGCTAATAAAAGTTATTTTTTCTTTTCGCATACTATTAAAAAACAACCTTATAATCGTGAGTTACTACGTACTATTTTAGATAAAAATATAACACTTTACGACCACGAAACTATTGTAAAATCAAATAATGCAAGGTTGATTGGTTTTGGTTTTTATGCTGGTTTAGTAGGTGCTTATAACGGTTTTAGAGCACTTGGTTTAAGAGATAAGTTGTTTACTTTACCTAAAGTAGAATCGCTTTACGATTTGGATGCTGTTAAGGCTGAATTGGATAAAATTAAACTTCCTAATATCAAAATAGTGCTATCGGGTACAGGAAAAGTAGCCAAAGGCGCTAAGGTAATTTTGGATCATTTAAAGATTAAGCAAGTTAGCGATGCATTATATTTAACATCAAATTTTAGCGAGCCTGTATACTGTATGATAGACGTTATGGACTATGCAAAGCGTAAAGACGGCAAAGTAGGAAATGCTAAAGCGTTTTATAATGACCCTACAGGCTATGAAAGTAATTTTATGCCGTATGCAAAATGTTCTGATTTTTTTATAGCAGGACATTTTTATGGTAATGATGCTCCGTATTTATTTACGAGAGAGGACGCTAAGCATCCTGATTTTAACATTAATTTAGTTGCTGATATTTCATGTGATGTTGATGGGCCTGTAGCATCAACACTTCGCGCTTCAACTATTGCTGAACCTTTTTACGGATATGATCCGAAATCGGAATCGGAGGTTGCGTTTGATGCCAAACATTGTATTACTGTAATGGCTGTTGATAATTTACCTTGCGAATTGCCCAAAGATGCGAGTGAAGGATTTGGTGAATTGTTTTTAGAACATGTTATGCCAGCTTTTTATAATAATGATAAAGATGGCGTTTTAGAGCGAGCTAAAATTACTGAAAACGGAGAATTAACAGAGAGATTTAAATATTTACAAGATTTTGTTGACGGAAAAGTGCATTAATCAATGCACTTTTAAAATAAGCTTTCTATAATTTGCTTTTCGCTTATACCTTCGGCGTCAGCCTTATAATTTTTGATAATACGATGTCTTAATATGCTTATAGCAACGGCTTGGATGTTTTCTATATCTGGTGAAAATTTACCGTTTATTACAGCATGAGTTTTTGCAGCTAAAATTAAATTTTGCGAAGCTCTAGGTCCAGCACCCCAATCTATGTATTGCTTTACCAATTCGGCAGCAGCATCACTATTAGGCCTTGTTTGACTTACCATTTTAACAGCATATTCAATAACATTATCAGCAATTGGTACGCGCCTTATTAGCTGTTGAAAATCGATAATTTCTTGTTGATTAAAAATAGGATTAATCTTTATTGTAGTATCCGAAGTGGTCGCTTTTACTACATCAACTTCTTCTTGAAAAGTAGGATAATTTAAATGTATAGCAAACATAAAACGATCTAATTGCGCTTCGGGTAAGGGGTAGGTGCCTTCCTGCTCAATTGGGTTTTGTGTAGCTAATACAAAATAAGGTAAATCTAATTTATAATGATGGCCAGCTACTGTAACACCTCGCTCTTGCATGGCTTCTAGTAAAGCTGCTTGTGTTTTTGGTGGTGTACGGTTAATTTCATCCGCAAGGATAATATTAGAAAATATTGGGCCCTTAATGAATTTAAATTGTCTGTTTTCGTCTAAAATTTCACTACCTAAAATATCACTAGGCATTAAATCTGGGGTAAATTGTATTCGCTTAAATTCAAGACCAAGTGCTTTAGAAACGGTATTAACCATTAATGTTTTTGCTAAACCAGGAACACCTATTAAAAGTGCATGCCCTCCCGAAAATATAGATATTAATATTTGGTCTACAACAGCTTCTTGACCAATAATAACTTTAGAAATTTCGGATTTTAAAGTTTTATATTTGTTTATAAACTGATTAATAGCATTTACGTCAGACATATTTTTATTTTAATTTAAGCCAATCACTTTTAAACTCGCATTTGCGATATTCTGTATTAAGGTTAACGTAAGTTTCTTTGATTTTATTTTTCTGCCATTTGGCAATAGTTTTAAATTTTTTATCGGCTAAAGCGAAATCTTTAATTTTTACATAATCTCTAGCAAAATCAGCTTCATGTTCATCAACGCGATCAAAAACTGTAACAATTTTAAACTTTTTTTCATTGATACGATCAGCGTCTAATATTACTTCACTTACTTCATTATCCTTTAAGTTTTCAATTTGTGAATATAAGGTGGGATCCATTTTAGTAAGATCAAAATTATACTCGCCTGTTTGTGTATTTAATAGTAATCCGCCTTCGTATTTTGTTTCTTTTTCATCACTAATTTCTTTCGCGGCGTCAGCAAATGATATGTCACCAGCAATAATTTTAGTTCGAACATCTTCTATTTTTTTTCGAGCTTCATCGATGATAGTTTGTGGTATTTCGGGACGTAATAAAATATGTCTTACATCATACTCTTGACCTCTAATTTTTTCAAGCCAAATGATATGATAGCCAAAATCTGTTTCAAAAGGTTCAGAAATTTCACCTTCATCTAGTGTAAATGCTACATCTCTAAATTCTTTAACATTACGAGGGTTACTTTTGCTCATTGGCGGCAGTTTTCCGCCAGAACGAGCAGATCCTGTATCGTCAGAATATAATGTTGCTTTAGTAGTAAAGCTAGACTTTCCTGATAAAATTTCGGTTCTAAATGCATTAAGTTGATCGATAACCTTTTGCTTTTCTTCTTGAGTAGTTTTTGGTATTACTACAATTTGAGCTATTTTTAATTCAGTACCTATTATAGGGTGTTCCTCTTTTGGTAGGTCATTATAAAACTGCCTTACTTCTTCGGGAGTTACTTCTATAGTTTCTAAAACTTTTTCTTGCATTTGCTGTGCAAGACTTGTGTTTTTGTTTATCTCATAAGTATCTGTTTTAAGCTCATCAAAAGATTTTTTTCCGTAAAAATTCGCTAATTTTTCAGGACTACCTATTTGTGCTGCTAGGTCGTTAAGTTGTAAATCAGTTCGTGACCTTATATCGGCATCATTTACTATAATACTATCTTGTATAGCTTGGTGTATGTATAGTTTGCGCTCAAGTAATTGTCCTACCATTTCACATCTTGTAATGTCTTTAGTTGATATACCTGCAGCTTCACTTTGCTTAAATTGTGTGTCAATATCAGAGTTAAGTATTAAAAATTCACCAACTACGGCAGCAACCCCATCAAGTTTTATTCTGCCATTGGTAGCAGTAACTTTTGCAGATGCAGTTTCTATTTCTTTTTCCTCAATAATTTCTTGAGCCGTTGCTATAGTTGAGCTTAAAAGTAATAGCCCGTAAAAGCTGGCTTTAGCGTTAGTTATAAATTTCAAATTGATTGTTTTTAATTGCATCTTTTGTAATATCTTTTTCTAGATTTTTTATAAATTCAAGTTTACGTTTATTAAATATAATTTGCTTTACTGTGGGTAAAACATAATCTAATGGTGCTGTTTCGTTTCTGTTTAAAACATCATTTATATGCACCAAATATACTCCTAATGAATCTTTATGTTGTAAAAAATTAGATTTTTTTAACAATTGTTTTTTTTGTGTTTCGGTTAGTTTTGGGAGTTTAGTAAGGACTTTGTTGTAGGCTACCCAAAGTGAATCATTTAATGAGTAGGTTTTGTAATGAATTTTTAAAGAGTCAATAAACTTTTTGTCATTAGCATTATAGTTTTTAAATTTTGTTTTAATTTGATTTAATATTTCGTTGTCATTGCTAACATGTATCATACGTAACCTTATGAGTTCTTCATTTAGTTTAAACGCTTTAATGTTTTTGTTGTAGGTTTGTATTAATTCAGTAGTATTTATAGTTGTATCAATACTTCTTTTAGCTAAGCCGTCTAAATATGATTTGATATATAAATCATTCTTGTACTCGGCAACTAATTTATCGTACTCTTGTTGTTGCTTAATTGGTAAGTTAAATTTTGCACCGTCAATAAGTAATTGTTGCGTTGCCCATTGGTTAATATAATTATTAACTCTTAAAATACTATCCTGTTTGCTGGTAGCATTGTTTGTAAGTCCTTTTATATCATTAATATATAAATATGAATCGTTAACTCTTGCTATGGTTTTTTGTTCGGTGTTTTTGTCAAATAGATTGCAACTTGATAAAAGTAAAAATAGGCTTAGTGTTAATAATGTGTTTTTATGCGATTTCAATGTAAATAAGTGTTTTTAATTAATAGTTACGATACGATTTAGTTAATTCAAAAACATGTTCTAAAATAGATTCATCTGCTTGTGAGAGGTCAATATTTCGTCGAGACATTACTACTTTTGCAACTTCAAAGGCTTTTTTTGTAAGGTAAGTTGTAAAGCCCGAATGCCCTCCCCAACTAAAGCTAGGTACAAAATTACGAGGAAATCCGCTTCCAAAAATATTAGCGCTAACCCCAATAACGGTACCTGTGTTAAACATAGTATTAATACCACATTTACTATGGTCGCCCATCATTAGGCCACAAAATTGTAATCCAGTTTTTGCAAAACCTTGTTTTTCATAATCCCAAAGTCGCACTTCAGCATAATTATTTTTTAAATTTGACGTATTGGTATCGGCACCCAAATTACACCATTCGCCTAAAACGGAATTTCCTAAAAACCCATCATGACCTTTGTTTGAGTAGCCAAATAATACAGAGTTGTTGACTTCACCACCTACTTTAGAGTGTGGGCCAATAGTTGTAGCGCCATAAATTTTAGCACCTAACTTTAAAGTTGAATTTTGACATAGAGCTAAGGGGCCACGTACTATGCTGCCCTCCATGATTTCGGCATTTTTGCCAATATAAATTGGGCCAGTACTTGCATTTAATGTAGTAAATTCAAGTTTAGCACCTTCTTCAATAAAAATATTTTCGGGAGCAATAACATTATTTGAGCTTGGTATAGGTTGCGATGTTCTATTTGCAGTTAAAAGTTTAAAATCGGCAGCAATTGCGATTTCATTTTTCGAAAAAATATCCCAAGTGTTTTCAATTGTAGTAATGTCTTGCTCAAATTCAATATGCTCAAAGGTATCAAAGTCAATATCTTCTTGGTTTTCTTTACTAAAAAATGCGATGATATCATCATTTTTAGTAATAACTTGGTTGCTGCTTAGGTTTTTAATTAAACTTATAATAGCGTTATTTGGTAAATATGAAGCATTAATCATGATGTTATGCTCTAACTCTACCATTGGGTATTTACTGGCTAAATAATCTTCGGTAATAGTTGTAGTAGTTGTATTTAAATAGGTTTCCCATTTTTCGCGAATAGTTAAAATACCAACTCTAATTTCGGCAACAGGTCTTGTAAAGGTAAATGGTAATAAATTATTTCTAGACGGACCGTCAAAAAGTATGTAGTTCATAAATTACTTGTTTGTGTAAAAATAAAAAAAGCCTTTCAATGATAGAAAGGCTTTTTAATATATTTAATGCTTAAAAGTTTATTTTTTAAACTTAGCATATTTATTTTTAAATTTATCAATACGACCAGCAGTATCAATTAATTTAGATTTACCAGTGTAAAAAGGGTGTGAAGTTCTTGATATCTCCATTTTTATTAAAGGATATTCAACACCGTCAACTTCAAGTGTTTCATTGGTATTAGCTGTAGATTTAGTTAAAAATACATCGTCATTCGACATGTCTTTAAAAGCAACTAATCTATAATTTTCTGGATGTATATCTTTTTTCATCTTTATTAATATTTAATACATTTCGTTTTTTCGAGCTGCAAATTTAATTCTTTTTTGCGAAATTACAATATTTTATCTGGTTTTTATTTTTTGAGTTTTAGCTGTAACAAATTGTTATATTTGTCTACTTGTAATTTATAATCTTAATAAATATAAAAATGGAAAAATCGTTTAAATCAATTGCTGTTAATTATGGACTTTATTTGGGAGTAATATTAATTTTATTTACAGTAATTCCATATGCTATTGATGTAACTTTGTTAGTAACGTCATCGATGACTTTGTTTGCAATGCTTGGCTCGATTATCGTAATGGGATGTATATCTATAAGTAAGTCAAAAAAAGCATTAAGTGGTTATATTAGTTTTAAAGATGCATTTACTTCGTTTTTTATAACTATTGCGATAGGAGTTTTGATTAGTACAGTTGTTTATTATGTTTTATTTGGAATAGTTGATACAGCTGCAGCTGAACAATTATCTGCAATACGTATTGAAAAACAAGTTGAACTAATGGAGAGTTTTAATACACCGGTAGAAGCGATTGATGCTACTGTTGAAAAAATGGAAAACTCTAATGAATTTTCAATAGGAAACACTTTTTTAGGTTTAGCTTTTTATTTAGTTTTATACAGTGTAATAGGTTTAATATGTGCTGCGTTTATGAAAAAAAATCCAGTAAACGATTAATAATATATGGATATATCGGTAGTTATACCATTACTTAACGAGGAAGACTCGTTAAACGAATTATACGATTGGATTGCAAAAGTTATGCAATCCAATCGTTTTTCGTATGAAATACTTTTTATAGATGATGGTAGTACAGATGATTCTTGGAAAGTAATTCAAAAATTATCTCAAAAAGATAATGCTGTAAAAGGTATTAGGTTTTTAAAAAATTACGGAAAGTCTCAAGCTCTACATGCTGGATTTTTAAAGGCTTCTGGAGATGTTGTTATTACCATGGATGCCGATTTACAAGATAATCCTGATGAAATTCCTGAGCTATATAAAATGATTGTTTCTGATGGATATGATTTAGTTTCGGGATGGAAAAAAGTTAGATACGATTCAATTTTAGCTAAAAACTTACCTTCAAAATTATTCAATTGGGCTGCACGTAAAACTTCTGGTTTAAAGCTTCATGATTTTAATTGCGGTTTAAAAGCATATAAAAATGAAGTGGTTAAAGCCGTAAATGTTACTGGCGAAATGCATAGGTATATACCAGTATTGGCAAAAAATGCAGGTTTTGATAATATTTCGGAAAAAGTGGTAAAACACCAAGCCCGTAAATACGGTAGCACCAAATTTGGTATGGAGCGCTTTATAAACGGGTTTTTAGACCTGTTAACCATTTGGTTTATCTCTAAATTTGGTAAACGACCAATGCACTTTTTTGGATCATTAGGTGCTTTGATGGTAGCTATTGGGTTTGTTTTTGCCCTTTATTTGGGGATTGATAAACTGTTTTTAAACCCTAATGGTAGGTTAATGACACAACGTCCAGAATTTTTTATAGCCTTAGTGACTATACTAATAGGCGTACAGTTTTTTATAGCGGGTTTCTTGGGTGAAATTATATCGCGTGTTAAAGATGATAAAAAACGCTATAGTATTAAAGACGAAATTTTTTTAAATTAAAACATTCATTTCCGTTAAGGCATTAAAATAACTTATTTTTGCCTTTCAATATTATATAAATTATGTCAACAATAAAACCAGAAATATTAGATAACGTAAGCCAATGGCTTTCACCTGTTTTTGATGATGAAACTCAAAATAAAATTAACGAATTAATTATTAGTGATTCAACAACTTTAGAAGATTCATTTTATAAAAATTTAGAATTTGGTACAGGTGGTATGCGTGGTGTAATGGGCGTAGGTACTAACCGAATTAATAAATATACGCTAGGTAAAAACACACAAGGTTTAAGTAACTATTTACACCGAGCTTTTAAAGGCGAATTACTTAAGGTTGCTATTGCTTACGATTGCAGACATAATAGTAAAGAATTTGCTAAAATTGTTGCAGATGTATTTTCTGCTAACAAAATAAAAGTCTATTTATTTGAAGATTTACGTACCACACCAGAGTTGTCTTTTGCGTTAAAACATTTAGATTGCCACTGCGGAATTGTTTTAACCGCATCACATAATCCACCAGAATATAACGGTTATAAAGTGTATTGGCAAGACGGAGGGCAGTTAGTGCCGCCTCAAGATGCAGAAATTATTAATGAAATTAATGCTTTAGATTATGCTGAAATAAAATTTAAATCTAATGCTAAATTAATTGAATATATAGGACAAGAAGTTGATGACGCATTTTTTGACGCTTCGGTTAAAAATGGAAGTTTTAATACTTCGGCAAAAGCCAAAGAAGCACTATCTATTGTGTTTACCTCGCTTCATGGTACATCTATAACCGCAATTCC
>CALDUQ010000101.1 GCA_937924845.1 uncultured Flavobacteriaceae bacterium | reverse complement strand
TGAAGTCAACTTTTATGTTTTGGTTATAACCTATTGTATCTTGGCTTATTTTAGAAACAAATGTCACTTGACCAAATGTTTTTATTGAGCATAATAATATAAAAATCAGTTTTAAATTCATTAATTAAAGGATTTTGTTAGTATTGTTATAGAACGTATTTTCTATCTTACACATTGATTCTAAATTGAACAATTCAATTTATTTTTTTAAATTTATTACACTTTTATACAAGTTACATCAATATGAGTTTCCAAAACCCCATTTTGTGTTAGGACTTTGTTAATTAGGTACGTTTCTGTTTCTGATTCGAATTTGATGTAATTCCCAACTGAACAGATTTCTAAATGTGAATCTAAAGTTTTTGTACCATCTACAACAAGACTAACTTGATTTAATTCATCATATTCATAACAATCAATCCACTTTGTAGGTGTTTTAGTATTCTCATTTTCCATTAATTTAAATCTCCAAATTGCTTTACTCATATTTTTTATTCTTTTTAGTTCTTGGTCATTATTATTGCCAACAATTGTATAACTACGATTATCGTCGTTATTTCAAATATAGTTACAATATATCAGAATTTAAAATACCATCCAAAGGACTATTAATTTTTTTATTATTTATTTCAATAGTTTTGGTATATAGTTCGGTCGTTTTGGGTGACGAGTGTCCTAACATAATTTGCACATGCCTTAAATTTACATTGTTTTCAATACAATGCGTAGCAAACGAATGTCTCAAAGTATGTACTGTTGCCCATGGGTTACTTTCGGTTTCTTCAACTGCTTTTCTAAAAATACAGCGTATACTATTTACACTATATTGACCACCTGTAACACCTTCAAATAGCCAGTAACTTGGGCGATATTGCTTGTAATAAAGTCTGAGTAATTCAATCAAATATGGTGATAAAATGCTTTTTCGATCTTTTTTTCCTTTACTATCCTTTACAAAAATATAACCATCTTCGCTATGTATGTCTATAATGCGTAAGCGGGTAAGCTCAGATATTCGTAAACCAGCACTATATATAGTGTATAAAATTGCCTTATGTTTTAAATTTTTTGGAGAATTTATAATTTTTATTACCTCAGTTTTTGTTAGTACATTAGGTAATGCTTTTTCTTTTTTAGGACGATGTATTTCGTAAAACGTTCGTGGTAGGCCCAAAACATGTTCGTAATAAGCTTTAATGGCATTAATAATTTGATTTTGATAACTCGCCGATATGTTGTTTTTGGTTATTAATTGTTGTACAAAGTTTTCAATAGTTTTTGTTTCAATAGTTTTAATATCAAGGTGTTGGTGGTTGGCTATAAACACTGTAAACATTTTTTTGTAAACATTAATAGTATTTTTACTGTAACGTTTTATGACTAATATTTTTTCTAACTCATTAACTGCGGCCACGCTGGCGTTGTTTAATAATGGTGTCGAAATTTGTATTTGATTGTTTTCATTTATAAAAGTAACGCAACCATTAAAAACACGTTTTAAATATGCCATATTTTCATTGGTGTTTAGTACCGACCATAAGCGCTGTATTGGGTGCCAAAACGAAGAGTTTAATTGTTTTAAAACGTTTCGTTCATTAATCATATGGTACGGAACTCTAATTTTTATACGCTTGCTATTAGCTCTTGGAGTGTAAATAATTATAGTTTTAGAAGTCATGCTTAAAATAGGTGTTTTGTAGTTGCATAATGCAACTACGGCATAAAAAGCACAAAAAATAGGTTGATAAACATTTACAGTCGATTGTAATTGTTTTTATCCGTTATAAACGACTATATTGCAATAAAACAAATTTTAACTAATGAATAGAGTTGTATCAATTATCGCACTTTTATGGATTTCTTTATCCTGTGCGCAGGAAAAAAAAACAAATCCAGCTTATTTTATTCCCAAGGGGTATACAGAATTTGAAAAATATTTTGGAGATTTAAATAAAGACGGATTGCAAGATTGCGTTTTAATTATCAAAAAAATAGATTCTAAACAAATTGTACTAAATAAATTTAACGAAAAAGTTGACAGAAATAGACGTGGTATAATCATACTATTTAAAACTAAACAAGGTTACAAACTTGCAGAAAAAAACTATAACTGTTTCACCTCTGAAAATGAAGATGGTGGTGTATATTACCCACCAGAGCTTTTTGTAAATATAAAAAACAACAAGCTATATATTATTTATGCTCATGGCAGATACGGGCATTGGTCTTATACTTTTAGGTATCAAAACTCAAGTTTTAAATTAATTGGTTATGACTATAGCGATTACCAGGGACCTCGAATTGAAAATGTTACAAGTATTAATTTTTTAACTCAAAAAAAACAAAAAAAAGCAAACATTAATCTTTATGACGAAGGTGGGGAAGAAAAATTTATAGAAACATGGAGTACAATAAAAATAGATAGCCTCATTAAACTCTCAGAAATTAAAGATTTTTATAAGTTAGATATTTATGACTATTAAAACCGAGCGTAATGATATGTAAAATATGTAATTATGAATTTAAGGGACGCTCAGACAAACAATTTTGTAGCGTAAAATGCAAAAACCAGTACCATACCACATTAAGAAAAAACACCCAAAAAGCAACACTTAAAATTGATGCCATATTACATCGCAATCGTTCTATTTTGTTTGAACTCATGCAAGGCAAAACCAGCGAGCAAATTATGTTACGATTGGTTTTAGAACAAAAGCAATTTAATTTCAAATACCACACCCATGCAAACACAAATAGCAAAGGCAAAACCTATTATTGGGTGTATGATTTTGCTTGGATGAGTTTTTCAAATGACAAAATACTAGTAGTAAAGCCAAACAAGTAAAACTACTTACTTCGCTGGCCTACAAACTGCTGAGTTTTTAATTTAAATAAAACATTAAAACTGGTTAAACTACCATAACTACGTGTAATATATTGTTGCAAATCAATTTTTTCTTGCTCGCTCAATTCGCTCGAATTTATTTTTTGTTCCATAACTCGCAAACGATCTCTTACCATTGTAATTTTATGAAAAAACGTATCAATAGGCATTTCTTTATTTTTTAACCCTGCCTCACCAGGTTCAAGTATTAGTTTGCCACCTTTCCATTTATCGGCAATGTGTACCACTTCCGAGGTGTCGCTCCATTTTTTTAAAATAGAAACCAAACTGCTTTCTACATCAAAAAAACTAACAGCATCTACCGCATCATGTGCGGCTTCAATAATTTCAAATTCACTATCAATAGCAATAGTTTCAATACCACTATCTATAAAAGTAACCCAATACGCTTTTTCGCTAACATTAGTAATTACACCTTTACCAAGTGTATCATGATTAATTCGAGAACCTATACCTAATAAAGTCATATGCATTTAATTTTAATACAATAATATTGAAATAAAATTAAAAATAAAATAATAGCAAAGTTGTATTTTAGCCATTTGCATAAATTATATGAATAAATTAAATAACGTTATAAAAGTTCAAGGCGCAAGGGCACATAATCTTAAAAACATTGATGTTGAAATTCCGCGCGAAAAACTTGTAGTTATCACAGGTTTGTCTGGTAGTGGCAAATCATCACTTGCGTTCGATACAATTTATGCCGAAGGGCAACGCCGCTATATCGAAACGTTTTCGGCATATGCTAGGCAATTTTTAGGTGGGCTTGAGCGCCCTGATGTCGATAAAATAGATGGGTTATCGCCAGTAATAGCTATTGAGCAAAAAACAACCAGTAAGTCACCGCGTTCAACAGTAGGTACTATTACCGAAATTTATGATTTTATGCGGTTATTATTTGCCCGTGTTAGTGAGGCTTACAGTTATAATACAGGCGAAAAAATGGTGAGTTATACCGATACGCAAATCAAAACGCTAATTATAAAAAGTTTTTCGGGTAAGCGAATTAATATTTTAGCTCCCGTAATTAGATCAAGAAAAGGTCATTATCGCGAATTATTTGAGCAAATAGCCAAACAAGGCTTTGTTAAAGTGAGGGCTGATGGCGAAATTAAAGACCTTATTAAAGGCATGAAACTCGATAGATATAAAACACATGATATCGAAATTGTAATTGATAGACTTAAAATTGATGATGATGCCTCATTAGATAAACGATTAACCGAAAGTATTAGCACAGCCATGTATCATGGCGATAATATATTATTGGTTATTGATAATGATACGGGTGAGTTACGCTATTTTAGTAGGTCGCTTATGTGCCCAACAACAGGTATTTCGTACCCAAATCCTGAACCAAATAATTTTTCATTTAATTCCCCAAAAGGGGCATGTCAAACCTGTAATGGTTTAGGTATGGTGTACCAAGTAAATGAAAAAAAAATCATTCCAGACACCACTTTATCCATAAAAAACGGAGGAATAGCTTCGCAAGGTGTGCAAAAAAAATCATGGTTTTTTCAGCAAATGGAAACCATAGCTTTAAAATATGACTTTAAACTTAGTGACCCAATAAAAACTATCCCAAAAGCTGCTATGGCAATAATTATGCACGGTGGCGACGAAAAGTTTGAGGTTAATAACAAAACCGTTGGTGTAAATAAAACATATAAAATAGAGTTTGAAGGCATAGCAAAATTTATTGAAAATCAATATAAAAATACCGACTCAACCTCAATAAAACGTTGGGCAAAAGCGTACATGGATCATGTGCCTTGCGGAACTTGTAAAGGCGAACGATTAAAAAATGAATCGCTATATTTTAAAATACATGGTAAAAACATATCACAATTAGCTAATCTTGATATTAAAGATTTGGTTAAATGGTTTGACCAATTAGACACGCATTTAACACAAAAGCAGCAGCAAATTAGTGCCGAGATTTTAAAAGAAATTAAAACAAGACTTCAGTTTTTGCGCGATGTAGGTTTAGATTATTTAAGTATTAATAGGGGTTCTGGCACATTATCGGGAGGCGAAGCTCAACGCATACGCTTAGCAACACAAATAGGGTCGCAACTTGTAGGTGTACTATATATTTTGGACGAACCAAGTATTGGCTTGCATCAACGTGATAACGAAAAGTTAATAAAATCATTATTAGCGTTACGCGATATAGGTAATTCGGTAATTGTTGTTGAGCATGACAAAGATATGATTGAAACCGCCGATTATGTAATAGATATAGGCCCTTTTGCAGGAAAAAATGGAGGACAAATTATAAGCCAAGGCACGCCAAAACAATTAATAAAACAAAACACACTTACTGCTGCTTATCTTAATGGAACTAAATGTATTGAAATTCCTAAAAATCGACGTAAAGGCAATGGCAAATATATTGAGCTTAAAGGCTGTACAGGTAATAATTTAAAAAATGTTAATGTAAAATTTCCGTTAGGCAAAATGATTGGTGTCACAGGGGTGTCAGGCAGCGGAAAATCTACTTTAATAAACGAAACACTGTATCCAATACTCAATAAATATTACTTTAATGGTGTAAAAAAACCAATGCCCTATAAAAGTATAACAGGGTTAGAGCATATTGATAAAGTTATTGACATTAACCAAACGCCAATTGGACGTACACCACGCAGTAACCCTGCAACATATACAGGTACATTTAATGAAATACGTAGCTTGTTTGCTAAAATACCCGAAGCAATGATTCGTGGTTATAAGCCTGGCCGATTTAGCTTTAATGTGGTTGGTGGGCGCTGCGAAACCTGTAAAGGTGGAGGTTTACGGGTAATTGAAATGAACTTTTTACCCGATGTTTATGTAGAGTGTGAAACCTGTCAAGGTAAACGCTTTAATAGAGAAACCTTAGAAATTAGATACAAAGGCAAATCAATAAGTGATGTGCTAAATATGACAATTACAGATGCTGTTTTGTTTTTTGAGCACATACCTAAAATTTATCGAAAATTAAAAACAATTGAAGATGTAGGGCTAGGTTATATCACTTTAGGCCAACAAAGTACCACGCTATCTGGTGGTGAAGCGCAGCGTATAAAATTAGCCTCAGAGTTATCAAAACGAGATACAGGTAATACATTTTATATTTTAGACGAACCTACAACAGGCTTGCATTTTGAAGATATAAGAGTGCTTATGCATGTGCTTAATAAACTAGCTGATAAAGGAAATACAGTGCTTATTATTGAGCATAACTTAGATGTAATTAAAACTGTTGACCATATTATTGATATAGGTCACGAAGGCGGTAAAGGTGGTGGTAAAGTGATGGTTGAAGGTACGCCAGAGGAGGTGTCAAAACATAAAAAAAGTTTTACTGCAAAATTTCTTAAAAAAGAATTACTTTAGTAAACTTGATTTAAAAATAAAAAATAACACAGATATAAAAATGAAAAACGAACAACACCCTAAAGATTGGAATGATTTAAAAACAAATGACTCTTGGGCTATTTTTAAAATAATGGGCGAATTTGTTAATGGTTTTGAACGCATGTCGCGTATTGGTCCTTGTGTGTCTATATTTGGTTCGGCACGTACAAAACCCGACCATAAACATTATAAATTGGCCGTCAAAGTTGCCGAAAAAATATCGGGAGCTGGCTATGGTGTTATTACAGGAGGAGGCCCAGGTATAATGGAAGCAGGTAACAAAGGCGCACATTTAAAAGGCGGTACATCTGTAGGATTAAATATTGAATTACCTTTTGAGCAACATAATAACCCGTATATCGATTCGGATAAAAGTTTAGATTTTGATTACTTTTTTGTTCGAAAAGTTATGTTTGTAAAATACTCACAAGGATTTGTTGTAATGCCTGGCGGATTTGGTACCTTAGATGAACTTTTTGAAGCCATAACACTTATACAAACTAATAAAATTGAAACGTTTCCTATTATTTTAGTTGACTCAAATTTTTGGGGTGGCTTAATGGACTGGATAAAAACCACATTGCTAGAAAACAATGCCAATATTAGTGCAAAAGACTTGGATTTGATACATGTTGTAGATACCGAGGATGAAGTTTTAACCATACTAGATGAGTTTTATAAAAAACGAAGTTTAAGCCCAAATTTTTAATGCAGTACTAGATAGTTATACCAATTTTTTAACCTAAAAATTTGAAATTAAAATATTTATTTAGCTTATGTTTTATTTGCTTTGGGCAATTATTTGCACAAAATAAAATTGATATTGATGCTAAAATTATTGCAGCCAATCATACACTTGTTATAAATCAAACCATTGAATATTATAATAATTCAAATGATACCCTTACTGCACTATATTTACTAGACTGGAATCATAGCTTTTCGTCAAAAGATACACCGTTGGGAAAACGATTTGAAGAAGAGTTTAGTGATAAGTTTAGGTTTTCAAATTTTAAAGAAAGGGGTGAAACTATAATTACTAAAATTAACAGTGAAACCAATGCTAATTTAATTTTTGAACGGTTAAAAAACGCGGTTGATGTTATTAAGGTTAACTTAAATACACCATTACTCCCAAACTTAAGTAGTAAAATTACTTTAAGTTATAATTTAAAATTGCCTAGCAGCAAATTTACAAGTTACGGCGTAGCTGCTGATAAAAATTATAACTTAAAGTATTGGTACTTAGCACCAGCAGTATATAATGGTAATTGGCAATATTATAGCAATAAAAATTTGGATGATTTTTATACACCTTTGGCCAATGTTACCATAAAAATTACACACCCCGAGGATTATAAAATTATATCACAATTAAATGAAGTTTCGCATACAAAAGGTGTAACAGTATTAGAAGGAAAAAACCGATTAGATACTAAACTGTTTATTCAAAAATCTTCTAAGTTTAAAACCTTTAAAGCAAATAATATTGATGTTGTTTCCGATTTTAATGACGATAAAATTAGCCTTGAAGCTAAGGATAGTATAGTAAAAAAGGTGATAAATTTTATCACAACCAAAATAGGAAACTACCCTCATAAAAAGCTAATGGTTAGTGCCATTGACGCTAAAAAAAATCCGTTATATGGTTTAAATCAATTACCCTCATTTATACGGCCTTTTCCTAAAAATTTTCAATATGAAATTCACTTCTTTAAAACCACCCTTAGTAATTATTTAAACGAAATACTACATATTAATCCGCGTAAATCGCAATGGATTATTGATGGTTTACTTGTATATTTTGTTATGGATTATGTAGAATCCTATTATCCTAATGTAAAACTTATAGGTAAACTAGCTAACATTTGGGGGATAAAAGCATTTCACATCTCTAACTTAAAATTTAATGACCAATACCCTTTATATTATTTAAATATAGCTCGATTAAACAGGGATCAGCCATTAGGAATGGATAAAGATTCATTAACTAAATTTAATAATAATATTGCTAATAAATATAAAGCAGGATTAGGTTTTAAATATTTGGATGAATATCTGGAAGGTGATAATTTTAAACAATTACTAAAGCAATATGTGACAGCACATGCTTTAAAACCAACCAAAGAAATAGATTTTGAAAATTATATAAAGGCTAATACTAGTAAAAATGTCGATTGGTTTTTTTTAGAGTTTGTTGCTCAACGTAAACATATTGATTACAAGATAAAACAATTACGCAAAACAAAAGATTCGGTAAGCTTTATAATCAAAAATAAAACCAAATCAAAAACACCAATAGCACTTTTTACATTAAAAAGAGATAGTATAGTTTCTAAAACGTGGCTTGATACTATTACTGATGAGCAAAAATTTAAATTAGCAAGGCATAATATTGATAAAATTGCACTAAACCATGATGGTGCAGCTGCGGAATTTAATTTAAGAAATAATCATAAACAAATTAATCGGTTTTTGTTTTTTAATAAAAAACCACAATTACGATTAATAAAGGATGCCGAAAATCCAAAGTTTAATCAAACTTTTTTAACTCCCGAGGTTGAGTTTAATAATATTTATGACGGTTTTGTTATCGGATCTAAGTTTAGTAATACCACGTTACTCCGTAAGGCTATAAATTATAAAATAACACCACAATACGCTTTTGGTTCAAAAACACTAATAGGAGGAGGGTCATTGACTTATACTAAATTTTTTAGTAATACTAATTTATTTTCAGCTAGGTTTGGTGCTTCTGGTAGTTATGCTTCATTTGGTGACAACTTATTTGTTACAAGATTAAACCCTTTTATTAATCTTCGTTTTAGAGATCCTAAAAATTTAAGATCAAATGCATTTCAAGCCTTAGATATAAGATTGGTTGATATTAAACGAGATAATGACCCATTGATTGACGATGCGATTGAATCACCAAATTACAGTGTGTTTAACCTACGTTATACCGATGTAAAATCTGATTTGATTGATTTGTTTAATTGGTCGGCAGATTTGCAATTGGCTAAAAATTTTGGAAAGCTATCTTTAAAATATATCTATCGTAAGCGATTTCAAAATAATAAAATTATTAGCCTACGCTTATTTGGCGGTACATTTCTTTATAACTCAACTAAAAATAACTCTAACTTTTTTAATTTTGCTTTAGATAGACCAACCGATTATTTATTTGACTTTAATTATCTTGGACGCTCAGAAAGTGGAGGCATTATAACCCAACAAATTATTATTGCAGAAGGAGGGTTTAAATCAAAATTAAAAACAGCATTTGCTAATCAATGGATAACTACTGCCAATTTAAGTGCCACATTGTGGAAAGATATCCAGGCTTATGGCGACATTGGCTTTGTTAAAAGTAAAGGCATAAACTCAAATTTTGTTTACGATAGTGGCTTACGCGTAAACTTATTGACCGATTATTTTGAGTTGTATTTTCCTGTTTACTCAAATAATGGATTTGAAATTGCCCAAAATAATTATCACGAAAAAATTAGATTTGTTTTTACAGCACAAATCAATGCCCTATTAAGTTTATTTACCCGCAAGTGGTATTAGTAAATTATAGATTTATTACAAAAATCCACTTATTTAATTAATATGTTTAATACAGTAGTAGTTTTGAAGTGATTATTTATGAATGTAGCAATGAATTGAATTGTGATAATTCGTGTGATTTCTTAAAATAAACTATATTTGTTATTTAAATCTATATTAAAATAATGCATACAATTACTGAAGCAAAAACAAATATTTCTTTTGATGATTTTAAAGCAGAAGTTTTAAATGATTATCGCATTGCCATAACTAGCCGCGAGTGTAGTTTACTAGGTAGGCGAGAGGTGCTTACCGGAAAAGCCAAGTTTGGTATTTTTGGTGATGGTAAAGAAGTACCGCAATTGGCTTGGGCAAAGGCGTTCAAAAATGGTGATTTTAGATCAGGATATTATCGAGATCAAACGTTTATGATGGCAATTGGTGAGTTGTCTGTCCAGCAGTTTTTTGCAGGTTTATATGCACACACCAGTATTGATAAAGATCCGATGAGTGCTGGTAGACAAATGGGTGGCCATTTTGGTACACATAGTCTAGACGAAAATTTTAATTGGAAAGACTTAACAAAACAAAAAAATTCTAGTGCCGATATTTCTCCAACTGCCGGCCAAATGCCAAGGCTATTAGGTTTGGCACAAGCTTCAAAAATTTTTAGAGATGTTAAAGGTGTACACACCGATAAGTTTTCGGTTGATGGTAATGAAGTGGCTTGGGGTACAATAGGTAATGCAAGTACAAGTGAAGGCTTATTTTTTGAAACATTTAATGCTGCTGGTGTTTTACAAGTGCCAATGATAATTTCTGTTTGGGATGATAATTATGGCATTTCGGTACACTCCAAGCATCAAACCACCAAAGAAAACATATCTAAAATATTAAAGGGCTTTGAACGTAATGAAGATGGTGCAGGCTACGAAATTTTTACAGTAAAAGGTTGGAATTATCCAGAATTGGTGGAGGTGTATCAAAAAGCAGGACAAATAGCTAGAGATAAGCATGTACCGGTGTTAATTCATGTCGATGAGCTAACACAGCCGCAAGGACACTCAACATCAGGATCGCATGAACGCTATAAAAATGCAGATAGATTAAAATGGGAGCAAAACCATGATTGTATTTTAAAAATGCGTGAATGGATTATTGAAAATAATTTAGCCTCAAATGATGATTTATTGTCGCTTGAAAAACAATTAAAAAGAGAAGTTCGAGAAATTAAAAAACAGGCTTGGAAAAGTTTTCTTGAACCAATTATCGAGAAAAAAAATCAATTAATTTCAATAGTAAATGCGTTACAAAAAAATAGCTCTAAAGCTGTTTTTATTGAAAAAATTATAAATGAATTGGTAGCTATTAAAGAGCCTATTCATAAAGATATACTTGCTACTGCACGAAAAATATTAGTGTATACTGTATTTGATAACTCTCAAGAAAAAGAAATACTACAGCAATGGATTAATGACTATTTTGTTACTGAACAACCAAAATATAGTGACTTGCTATATAGTAATTCAGCTTTAAAAGCTGAAAATGTAACCGAAATAGAACCCGTTTATGATGAAGATGCCGAATTAGTTGACGGAAGAATAGTTATACGTGATAATTTTGACTACATTTTTAAACACCATCCAAATGTATTAATATTTGGCGAAGATGCAGGAGCTATAGGTGATGTAAATCAAGGTTTAGAGGGACTTCAAGAAAAATATGGTGCGCTAAGAGTAGCTGATACAGGTATTCGTGAAGCCACAATTTTGGGACAAGGTATTGGTATGGCTATGCGTGGTTTACGACCAATAGCCGAAATTCAATATCTTGATTATATATTGTATGCCTTGCAAATTATTAGTGACGATTTGGCAACATTACATTACCGTACAAAAGGTAAGCAAAAAGCACCAATGATTATTAGAACACGGGGACATAGGCTCGAAGGTATATGGCACTCAGGCTCACAACTTGGTGGTATAATTAACCTAGTACGGGGTATTTATGTATTAGTACCGCGTAATATGACCAAAGCTGCAGGATTTTACAATACACTTTTAGAAAGTGATCAGCCTGCTTTAATTATTGAATGTTTAAATGGCTACCGTTTAAAAGAAAAAATGCCGACTAATATCGGTGAATTTAAAGTGCCTGTGGGTGTGGTTGAAACATTAAAAGAGGGTGATGATGTAACCCTTGTATCATACGGATCAACATTACGCATCGTTGAACAAACTGCTAAAGATTTACTTCAAGTAGGTATAAATGCTGAAGTTATAGATATACAATCTTTATTACCGTTTGATTTAAATCATGATATTTTAAAAAGTGTAAAAAAAACTAATAGACTTTTAATTATAGATGAAGATGTGCCAGGAGGGGCATCAGCATATATTTTAAATGAGGTGTTAAATACACAAAATGCCTATGCGTATTTAGATTCAAAACCAAAAACATTAACAGCAAAAGCACACCGTCCTGCATATGGCACCGATGGTGATTATTTTTCAAAACCTTCGGCAGAAGATATTTTTGAATTTGTTTATGAAACCATGCACGAATCTGAACCTGCAAAATTTCCAAAATTACGCTAACCAACACATTTTACATAAAAAAAAGGGACTCTAAATTTTATTAATTATGAGTCCCTTTTGTATGATAAATCTAGTAGTAATTTTAAAAATCTATATTTTTTTGTAATTTAATTATATCTTCAAAGGTTTCGCGTGCTCTAATAACATGGGCTTTATTATTGTACCATAATATTTCGGCAGGCCTATATCGTGAGTTATAATTACTAGCCATAGAAAAGCAATAAGCACCTGCATTTTTAAAAGCAAGTATATCACCTTCATTAATTTCATTAATACGTCTATTATTTGCAAAAGTATCTGTTTCACAAATATATCCAACCACAGAGTAAAAACGTTCACGACCATTTGTATTTGAAATATTAATTATATCGTGATGTGAGCCATATAGCATAGGTCGTATTAAGTGATTAAAACCAGAATTTACCTGTGCAAAAACGGTTGATGTAGTTTGTTTAATCGCATTTACTTTAGTGAGAAAGTAGCCTGCCTCACTAACCAAAAACTTACCTGGCTCAAAAGCCAATGTTAAGTCTTTACCATATTCTTTGCAAAACGTTTTAAATCTAGTGGTTAGTTTATCTCCAAATTCTTCAATATTAGTTTCAATATCTCCAGCTTTATATGGTACTTTAAAGCCCGATCCAAAATCAATAAAATCAAGGTTTTTAAATTGTTTAGCGGTGTTAAATAAAATTTCGCTAGCGTATAAAAACACGTCTATATCTAAAATATCACTACCTGTATGCATGTGCACCCCATTTATAGTCATATTAGTGTTTTCTACAATTCGCAATATATGCGGAATTTGATGAATAGAAATTCCAAATTTTGAGTCGATATGTCCTACAGATATATTAGCATTACCTCCAGCCATTACATGAGGATTAATTCGGATACAAACTGGTGTATTTGGGTGTTTACTACCAAATTGCTCTAAAATTGAAAGGTTGTCAATATTAATCATAACACCCATTTTGGCAGCAGATTCAATTTCTTCTAACGATACACCATTTGGTGTAAATACAATCTCTTTTGGATCAAATCCAGCGGCTAATCCCAGTTTAACTTCTTCAATCGATACAGTATCTAATCCTGCACCAAAGGTTTTCATTAATTTTAAAATAGAAATATTGGATAAAGCTTTAACCGCATAATTAAGTTTTAGTTTTTTAACACCCTTAAAAGCCGATGTTAGTCTATTATATTGAAACTTTATTTTATTTGCATCATAAACATATATGGGGTCTCCATGTGTTTTTGCAATATTTAATAAAACAGTATTATCCATAATTTATAGTCATATAAAATTTAAAACCACAAAATTAACAGCAAAATGAGGATTTACAAAAACAGATACTATATTTTACATTTTAAAAGTATTGGTTAAATGTTCAACTATGCCTACATTTGCTTTAATAAAAAAAATAATTTGTTTTTACTATGAATTTACATGAGTATCAAGGAAAAGAAATATTAAGTGGTTTTGGAGTACGCATACAAAGAGGTATTGTTGCAACAACACCAGAAGAGGCTGTAGCAGCTGCAAAAAAACTAACTGACGAAACAGGTACAGGGTGGCACGTAATTAAAGCCCAAGTACACGCTGGTGGTCGTGGAAAAGGTGGAGGTGTAAAATTAGCCAAAAACCTTGACGACGTAAAAACTATTTCTGAACAAATTATTGGGATGGATTTGGTTACTCCTCAAACTTCTGCCGAAGGAAAAAGAGTACACCAAGTATTAGTAGCAGAAGACGTTTATTATCCAGGAGATAGCGAAACTAGTGAGTTTTACATGTCAGTATTATTAAACCGTGCAACAGGGAAAAATATGATTATGTACTCTACAGAAGGTGGAATGGATATTGAAACAGTTGCTGAAGAAACACCACATTTAATATTTACAGAAGAAGTTGAGCCATCTGGTTTGTTACCATTTCAGGCACGTCGAGTTGCTTTTAATTTAGGTTTATCTGGATTAGCGTTTAAAGAAATGACAAAATTTGTTACAGCTTTATATACTGCTTATGTAAAATCAGATTCGTCATTATTTGAAATTAACCCAGTGTTAAAAACAAGTGATGATAAAATTATGGCTGTAGATGCAAAAGTTACAATAGATGATAATGCATTATACCGTCACAAAGATTATGTTGAATTACGTGACAAACGTGAGGAGAATGCCATTGAAGTTGAAGCCGGTGAATTAGGTTTAAATTACGTTGATTTAGATGGTAATGTAGGATGTATGGTTAACGGTGCTGGATTGGCAATGGCAACTATGGATTTGATTAAGCAAGCAGGAGGAGAACCAGCTAACTTTTTAGATGTTGGTGGTACTGCTGATGCAGCAAGAGTAGAAGCTGCTTTTAAAATCATTTTAAAAGACCCTGCAGTAAAAGCAATTTTAATTAATATTTTTGGAGGTATTGTACGTTGTGATCGTGTAGCTCAAGGTGTTATTGATGCTTATAAAAACATGGGAACAATTAACGTACCTATTATTGTAAGATTACAAGGAACTAATGCTGATATTGCTAAAGAATTGATTGATAACTCAGGATTAGATGTTCAAAGTGCTGTTCAATTTCAAGAAGCAGCTGATAAAGTTCAGGCTGTTTTAGCATAAACTATTAGATACTTTATAATAAAAAAGCCCGAAATATTAATTTCGGGCTTTTTTTATATTATAAGTTTTAGTTTTTATTTTAATGTAGAAAAATATTGGTTTACCAAATCAATATAAGCTTGCATGGCTTCGCTTTCTGATAAGCCTTGGGCTTGAAATAAGGCATTAGCCTTAAATGCATTTATTATTGGTTTTTTACTACGAGGTCTATTATAATTTTTTGTGGCAGTTTTATAATATGCATATAGTTTTAATAATATATCTGCAGGAAACGGATCTTTATAAGCGTTCACAGCATCAACAGCCGCTTCAAAATTAATATGTAGCTCTTTTGTAATCATTATTTTAACTAAGCTTCAGCAATTACGCATTCGCCTCCTTTAACTTTTTGATTTAATTTTACTTTAATTTTTGAGTCTAGAGGTAAAAATAAATCTACTCTTGAACCAAATTTAATAAAACCTGCATCTGTACCCTGTATTGCTTTATCACCAACTTTAGCGTAATTAACAATACGCTTTGCTAAAGCACCTGCAATTTGTCTATATAACACCTTTCCGTAGGTATTATTGTTTACAACTATAGTTGTACGCTCATTTTCTTCACTAGCTTTAGGGTGCCATGCAACAAGATATTTACCTGGATGATATTTACTAAATAAAACATCACCACTGATAGGGTAGCGGGTAACATGCACATTTATTGGTGACATGAACACACTTACTTGTAATCGTTTTTCTTTAAAATATTCTTTTTCAAATACTTCTTCAATCACAACAACTTTACCGTCTACTGGCGAAATGACTTGGCTGTCATTAAGTTTGGTTTGACGTTTTGGGTTTCTAAAAAACTGTAAAATTAATACTAGTAGGACTAAAATCCCTATTTGTAATAATTTTTGTAACCAATATATCGAAACAAATTTATCAATTAATAAAAATGAAATAGCCGTAATTATAAAGCTAATTAAAATGATTTTAAATCCTTCTTTATGAAACATAAGTTGTAATTCTTAAAAATAAATAAATTATTGGTGCTACAAATATAATACTATCTAAGCGATCTAATATACCGCCATGTCCTGGCATAATTTTGCCGCTATCTTTTACCTTTGCAAGCCGCTTAAATTTTGACTCGATTAAATCTCCAATAGTGCCAAAAACACTAATTAGTAATGCTAAAATAAACCATTGTCCTAAACTTAAAGTTTGGCTTAACTGTGCGAAAATTAACCCTGAAATTGCCGAGAAAAATAATCCTCCAATAAAGCCTTCAACAGTTTTTTTGGGTGATATAGATGAAAATAATTTATGTTTACCAAAAGCTTTACCTACCAAATACGCAAAACTATCATTAACCCAAATAATTATAAAGGCTCCTAAAATAATGTATGGATTAAATGGCTTGCTAAACAAGGCAATTTGTACTAAAAATATAAAACCAGCTGTTATGTAAAATATAGCACACAAATAATGTGTATTACATATTTTTAAATGCTTTTTATTTGTAAATAAATTGGTTATTAAAATAAAAATTGTGATGATACTTAAACTATGAAAACTTAACAATAAACTGTTATAATACTTGTTGGTTTGAAAATTATAAAAGTAAGTTGTGCTAAAAAATAAGTATAAAGCTAAAAATAGGGCTGTAGTTACATATGGATTGAGCTTAGTAAGTTTACAAAACTCTAGTGTGCTAATAACTCCAAGAATTAAAAAAAATAATAGTATTGAATAGCTAGAAAGTAATGCGGCTAAAAATATAAAAATATAAAGTGCACCAGAAATTATTCGTATATTAATATCTTTCATTTATAAATCTTCTAAAAGCAACAAATATAGGTTTTTTGAACTACTTCCATAGTTTAAAAAATTACTTTCATCAGCCTTAGCTTTGCAATATTTTAGTGATGTTATATTGGTAGGTATTTTTTTACTATCTCGCTTGTTATTTAAATTAATACTAGTCATAGCATCATCAATAGTTTCAATGATTTGACTAGTTTTTGCAAAAATTATATAATTTAAAGGGATGTCGCTAAGTCTACTTTCTGCAATTTGATTTGATGATATTAAAATAGCACCTTCATTACTTATTAAATATTCGCATGTTGAAAATAAATATGTGCTTTTAGCCGGCTGTTTGGTTGATTTAAAGTTGTTAAGCTGCTTAAACTGTGTTGCCAAATTAGTTTCTATCGTAAAAGCTAATTCATTTGACCAGTTATTTTCAGCTTGTATGGCTTTGAAATTGGTGTAAACTTCATCCATAGATTCACAATATAAAAACTTACCGCCATTTATTTTAAAATTGATGGCAAAGCGCTCATCTAATGGAATAGAAGCATCATCAGTAGGTAAAATGGAATGTATTTGATTGTCAACCTTTTTACTATCGGATGATTTATTTCCAAAAATTTTACGAATTAAACTCATACCAGAAAGCACTTGTTGTTAAGTTAATTTAAAATAAATGCAAAAATAAAAAAAACTCTAACCATTTTTATAATAATTAGAGTTTTTAAATTTATTCTTCTTCTTGAGTATTAATGTTATCTTTTTCGAAGGGTCGTTTACCAAATATTTGTTCGAGGTTATCTTTAAATATAACCTCTTTTTCAAGAAGTACTTCAGCTAATTCTGTAAGTTTTTCTTTATTGGCTTCTAATAAATTTAGAGCTCTTTGGTATTGATTTTCAATTATATCAGAAATTTCTTTGTCAATAATCACTGCAGTTTCTTCACTATAAGGTTTTGAAAAACCGTAATCATTTTGACCCGACGAATCATAATAGGTTAGATTTCCTATTTTATCACTTAATCCGTACACAGTAACCATTGCTCTAGCTTGTTTAGTTACTTTTTCTAGATCACTCAAAGCACCTGTAGAAATTTTATCAAAAATAATTTTCTCGGCAGCTCTACCTCCTAGGGCAGCACACATTTCATCAAGCATTTGTTGAGGCCTTACAATTAAACGCTCTTCGGGTAAATACCAGGCGGCACCCAGTGATTGGCCTCTTGGTACAATAGTAACTTTTACTAGTGGTGCTGCATGCTCAAGCATCCAGCTTACTGTAGCATGTCCAGCTTCATGAAAAGCTACGGCACGTTTTTCTTCTGGTGTAATAATTTTATTCTTTTTTTCTAACCCACCTACAATTCTGTCAACAGCATCTAAAAAATCTTGTTTATCAACTTCTTTTTTACCATTTCTGGCAGCAATTAAAGCTGCTTCATTACAAACATTGGCTATATCAGCTCCAGAAAAGCCTGGTGTTTGTTTTGATAAAAAATCAATATCTAGGCCATCTGCTTTTTTAAGTGGTCGTAAATGTACTTTAAAAATTGCTTTACGCTCTCTAACATCTGGAAGATCAACAAAAATTTGGCGATCAAAACGTCCTGCACGCATTAAAGCTTTGTCTAATATATCGGCTCTATTTGTAGCCGCTATAACAATTACATTAGTTTTGGTGCCAAAACCATCCATCTCGGTTAGCAATTGGTTAAGTGTATTTTCTCTCTCGTCATTACTCCCCGACATTGCATTTTTACCTCTTGCTCTACCAATAGCATCTATTTCGTCAATAAAAATGATTGCTGGTGATTTCTCTTTGGCTTGTTTAAATAAATCTCTAACTCTAGAGGCACCTACACCAACAAACATTTCGACAAAATCTGATCCAGATAAGGAAAAGAAGGGAACTTTTGCTTCGCCTGCAACCGCTTTGGCTAATAAGGTTTTACCTGTTCCTGGTTGTCCTACAAGCAAAGCGCCTTTAGGTATTTTACCTCCTAAATTAGTGTATTTTTCAGGGTTTTTTAAGAAATCAACAATTTCTTGTACTTCTTCTTTAGCACCTTCAAGTCCAGCTACATCTTTAAAGGTGGTTTTTACCTCCTTGTTTTCATCAAATAATTTAGCTTTTGATTTTCCGATGTTAAAAATTTGACCTCCAGGACCTCCTCCTGCAGCTCCTCCAGACATTTTTCGCATAATAAATATCCATACTCCAATTATTAAAATAAATGGCAGCAAATTGATAATAAAAGCCCACGGATTTTCTTCGGTGCTATAAGTAACTTTAACAGGGGCGTCAATATTACTTTTTGCTTTGTCTAGTTTAATTTCAAAATTTTGTAAATCACCTATTTCAAATGAATAATTTGGTGCTTTTGATGCTGACAATAAAGTAGATTTGGCTGCACTTGCTTTATGAATTTCTTTTTGTTCAGCTTTTTTGGTTAAGTATACATGAGCAATTCGTCGATTAATTACGTCGACTTGTTTAACATCACCTTTACTTACATATTCAAAAAATTGATCAGCAGACGTGTCTCTATTTTTTGAAGTACCAAAACCACCCCCAAAAATGTTAACTGCTATAAATATAGCGATAGCACCGCCATAGATCCAATATGGATTAATTTTTGGTTTTTTAGGGTTTGTTTTTTTATCTTTTGACATTAATTAGTGTTTAATAGTTGGTATTGATTTTTGTATTTTTAGCGTCTCCCCAAAGGCTTTCAATATCGTAATAGTCTCTTATTTGTTTTTGAAAAACATGAACAACAATATTTACGTAATCCATTAACACCCATTCGGCATTATCACTACCTTCAATGTGCCAAGGTTTATCTTTTAATTCTTTGCTAACTTTTTTTTGTACCGAGTTAACTATTGCATTTACTTGAGTGTTTGAAGTACCTTCGCATATGATAAAATAATCACATACAGTGTTTTCTATTTCACGTAAGTCAAGTATATTTATTTCCTGTCCTTTTACAGCCTCAATTCCACTTAATATAACCGATATTAACTGATCTGAATTACTATTTTCTTTCGTCATTAAATTGTTTTAATTTGTGCGAAGTTATTATTTTTTTAGTTCTTAGCTATTTAAAAATTCATAAGAAATATATAATAAATTCAAAATTTTAATGAAAATAATCAAACTTGATGCCATTGATTCAACAAATAGTTATTTAAAAACGTTGAGTACGCAAAAAAACTTAGATGATTATACTGTGGTAATTGCTAAAATGCAAACTAATGGTAAGGGTCAAATGGGTAGCAAATGGGAGTCTCCGTCAGGTAAAAACCTTACCTTTAGTGTGTTTAAGCAGTTTAGCTCTGTTTATATTGAGTATCCTTTTGTAATAAGTATGTTAGTTTCATTAGCAATAATTAACACCTTAGAAAAATTTCAAATTCCTAAATTATTTATTAAATGGCCTAACGACATTTTGTCAGACAACAAAAAAATTTGTGGCATTTTAATTGAAAATTTAATTAAATCAAAAATTATTGATGCTACTATTATTGGTGTTGGGTTAAATGTTAATCAAACTAATTTTGAAAATTTACCTAAAGGGTCATCGTTGAAAAATTTAACAGGAAATTTTTATGATTTAAACGAACTTTTGTTTAGTGTTATACAAAACATAAAAAATAGGCTAGTTCATATCGGTAATCACGAGTATACAGATATTAAAGAAACCTACGAAAATTATTTGTTTAGAAAAGATAAGCCATCAACCTTTAAAACAAAAACAGGAACTTTGTTTATGGGTTATATTAAAGGTGTAAACTATGATGGTACTTTAAACGTACTTATTGAAGATAATGTAGTTGAATCTTATGATTTAAAAGCGATTGAGCTTCTTTACTAAGAATCGCGTATACAGGATAATCCTGTTGTAGTTTTTAAATACGCGATTCTCAGTCACTTGTGGTTTTTATGTTTTTTATTACTTAATTACCTTTAAGTTTGATCCTAAAGTAGTAATGAATGCCGTTAAGGGTTTTTTTAC
>CALDUQ010000100.1 GCA_937924845.1 uncultured Flavobacteriaceae bacterium | reverse complement strand
CATTTAATGGATGCTACTCCGTTAACCTTAGGGCAAGAGTTTTCTGGCTACGTATCGCAGCTAGATCACGGACTAAAAGCTTTAACTAATACATTGCCACATTTAAGCCAATTAGCCTTAGGCGGTACTGCCGTTGGCACTGGATTAAACACACCAAAAGGCTACGCCGTAAAAGTAGCTGAATATATCGCTAAATTTACAGACTTACCATTTATTACTGCCGAAAATAAATTTGAAGCATTAGCCGCACATGACGCCATTGTTGAAACTCATGGCGCTTTAAAACAACTAGCGGTATCATTAAATAAAATTGCTAACGATATTCGTATGATGGCCTCTGGCCCTCGATCGGGTATTGGGGAAATTATAATTCCTGCCAATGAACCTGGCAGCTCAATAATGCCTGGAAAAGTTAACCCAACACAATGTGAAGCTATAACAATGGTTTGTGCTCAAGTTATGGGTAATGATGTTGCTATCACCATTGGAGGAACACAAGGTCATTATGAGCTAAATGTATTTAAGCCAATGATGGCTTCTAATTTATTGCAATCTGCCCAACTTATTGGTGATGCTTGCGTAAGTTTTGATGTTAATTGCGCTGCTGGTATTGAACCAAATCATGCTGTAATTAAAGAATTACTAAACAACTCATTAATGCTTGTCACAGCTTTAAATACTAAAATTGGTTACTATAAAGCTGCCGAAATTGCTAATACCGCTCACAAAAATGGCACAACGCTTAAACAAGAAGCCATAAACTTAGGATACGTAACCGCCGAAGATTACGATGCTTGGGTTAAACCCGAAAACATGACTGGTAGTTTAAATTAAAACAACTATTAGTTTGAAAAACAAAAAAGTGATGTAATAAACATCACTTTTTTTTATGCTAAATTTTAAGCATAAAAAAAAGCTTCTTGAAACCATCAAGAAGCTTTTTTTATTTTTTGTTGTATAGTGTTGTTATAGCGCTGCTACAAATTTGGATAATCCAGATTTTAAGTTTGACGCTTTGTTGTTATGAATGATATTACGCTTAGCTAATTTATCAATCATTGAAACTACAGCAGGGTATGCCTTTTCAGCTTCAGATTTATCAGTTAACTCACGTAATTTCTTAATTGCATTACGAGTAGTTTTATGCTGATATTTGTTTCTTAAGCGTTTAGTTTCGCTGTTTCTAATTCTTTTTAAGGCTGACTTATGATTTGCCATTTTTCTTTTATTATTTTTTAATTAAAAAAATTGTAGCCCGTAGGGGAATCGAACCCCTCTTACCAGGATGAAAACCTGGCGTCCTAGCCGATAGACGAACGGGCCATTATGTCAATGATGCTTACATTTCCGTTAGCGGATGCAAAAATACAACTTTTTCTAAAAGTTGCAACAATTTATTAATTTTTTTTAAAAAAAATTAATATGCCTTAGCAAAAAGCACTCGCTGATTTGACGGTTTTCCTGTAAATACGCAAACTCCCGACTCAATTTTATTTTCTAAAGGAATACATCGAATTGTTGCTTTTGTTTGTTCTTTAATCTTTTCTTCAGTTTCAATAGTACCGTCCCAATGCGCTGACACAAACCCTGTTTTAGTCGTCAAAGTATCTTTAAATTCCTCCCATGAATTGACTTCTGTAATATGATCGTCTCTAAAACTCAATGCTTTTTGATGCAAACTCGTTTGAATTTCCTCTAGTAAGTTTACCACCTTATCTACCAATCCTTCAACAGGTGTCAATGCTTTTGTAAATGTATCTCGACGTGCTAACTCTACCGTATTATTTTCTAAATCTTTAGGTCCAATAGCGATTCGTAAAGGCACGCCTTGTAACTCATGCTGAGCAAATTTTGCGCCAGGACGATGAGTATCTCGTTTATCATATTTTACCGAAACACCTTTTTGCCTTAATTGCTTCATTAAATCATTAGCAAGACCGCTAATCGCTTCAAATTGCTCATCTGTTTTATATATAGGCACAATAACAACCTGATTGGGCGCTAAATTTGGTGGCAACACTAACCCTTTATCATCACTATGCGTCATAATTAAAGCGCCCATTAATCGCGTTGAAACACCCCATGAGGTTGCCCAAACGTAATCTTTTTTACCTTCTTTATTTGTAAACTTAACATCAAAGGCCTTTGCAAAATTTTGACCTAAAAAATGTGATGTTCCTGCCTGCAATGCTTTACCGTCTTGCATTAATGCTTCAATACAAAAGGTTTCTTCGGCACCAGCAAAGCGCTCACTTTCGGTTTTCAAACCTTTAATAACGGGTATTGCCATAAAATTTTCAGCAAAATCAGCATATACATTATTCATTTGCTCTGCCTCTTTATACGCTTCATCTTTAGTAGCATGTGCCGTATGCCCTTCTTGCCATAAAAATTCCGCTGTACGCAAAAACAAACGCGTTCGCATTTCCCAACGCACTACATTGGCCCATTGGTTAATTAATAATGGTAAATCTCTATATGATTGTATCCAACCTTTATAAGTATTCCAAATAATAGCCTCACTTGTTGGCCTAACAATTAATTCTTCTTCTAACTTAGCTTCGGGATCAACCCTAAGTTTTCCTTCATTTTCAGGGTCATTTTGTAGTCGATAATGAGTAACCACTGCGCATTCTTTTGCAAAACCTTCGGCATTTTTTTCTTCGGCCTCAAACAAGCTTTTTGGTACAAAAATTGGAAAATATGCATTTTGATGCCCCGTTTCTTTAAACATTCGGTCTAATTCTGCTTGCATTTTTTCCCAAATCGCATAGCCGTACGGCTTAATAACCATACAACCGCGTACTGCTGAGTTTTCGGCCAAATCAGCCTTGACAACCAGTTCGTTATACCATTTTGAATAATCTTGTTCTCTACTTGTAAGATTTTTACCCATAAGTGTAATTTTGGCACAAATTTTGTGACTATGTTAAATATAAATATAGTTGAGCAAAACTAACTATTTTTGCAATGTTCGACAATTAAAACATTAGAGATATGAAAATAATAAACTACTTTAATTATAATATTAAATTTATTAGCGCAATTACTTTACTTACAACAGTATTTTCATGCGGTCCATATCAATATGTTGAAACCGCAGAAAAGGGCGTTTTTGTAAGAAAAAAAGTGACGCCTGCAAAACAAGAACCTATCAAAAACAGTAGCACGGCATATTACAAAGGTTTTTTTAGCGAAAACAGCTACACCGACACTGAGGTGTTTACTGATGTTGACAGCTACTCTAGCACACAAAATGTTGATTTTTCTGAAGAAAACACCGCACCCGAATACTCACAAGGTAATGCTGGGTGGGGAGAAAACACTACTGAAGTTAACATAAATTTTATTGGAGGAAATAACTTTAATGAATTTGGTTTTAACAGACCATGGTTTGGATATCCATTTTTTAATAATTTCAACCACCCTTTTTACGGTCAATTTGGATTTGGATTTAACTACTTTGGTAATGGTTTTGGATTCAATAGGTTTAACCGATTTGGATTTAACCGATTTGGATTTGGAAGTCCTTTTTGGAATAACGGGTTTTATTACCCTTCTTTTTACGCTTTTAATCCATACAATAGATTTAACAGAAACAGATTTAACAACAGATTTTCGCCATACAACTACTCCAGATATAGCGCAAGGAATAGGCAAAATGCAACTCCTGTAAGAACTTCTAGAAACAACTCACGTTATACATTATCAAGACGAAATGCAAACGCAACAACATCACGAAGCAGCAACCGATCTCGGATAACAAATAATGGCAGAAGAGCTACAACTACTAGAAACAACACCTTAAATTCTAATACAGTTAGAAGAGGCGGTAGAGCCGAAACAAATAGATCATCAGGAAATTTAAATCGATCGCGATCATCATCTAGCAGAAGCTCAGGATACAACACTAACAGATCTAGGTCGTCATCATCAAGAGGATATAGCTCATCATCTAGATCTTCTTCATCAAGATCATCTGGCGGTAGCGGGAGGTCGTCAAGCTCTAGAGGCAGACGTTAATTTACATTAAAAAATGGTATTCATTAACCAAAACAATGAATACTTTTTTTTTGATTTTGAGTTTTAAAATCAGAACTTATACGTGTAACCTAACGAAAATTCAACACCAGGTTCAATTTGAGTAAACACTTGATTTTGCGCATTAAATGACGTGTACTCTGATATGCGTTTCTCATTTAAAATATTGGTTATTTTAAAATCTACAGATGATTTTTTTGTTTCACCAAATGCCTTATTAAGCGTAAAGTCTAAGCTATTAAATGGTTGCGTATATACATCTGGCGTTAAGCCAATACCTACCACTTCAAGCGTTTTGCCTTGCATATTATAAAACAAACCAGCCTTTAAACCTATGTCCTCATAATTGTAATCAAACCCTAAATTAATTAACAAAGGTGCTTGCCCTTGTAAATTTCGTTGTCTTTCAATAACTTCTCCTATTCTGGCTGCATTTTGACGGCTTGCATACTCATCATCAGACATTGTTAGCTCCGACTTAATAAATGACATATTTGCGTTTAATTTAAGGTTATCTAATGTTTTTGACACAAACCCAAAACGCTGCCTGTATTCTATTTCTATGCCATAAACTGTTGCACTACCTAAGTTATCAACAGTTAATTGCGTAGGCGCTTGTAAAAAAAACGACTGTTCAATTGGGTTTTTAAACCTTTTATAAAACCCACTAACAGCAAACATTTGACCTTTATTAGCAAAACGCTCAAATCGTAAATCTAAATTATTAACATAAGTTGGTTTTAAATCAATATTACCAATAAAAAGCCTGTTTGTGATAGGATCAAAGATTCTCGCTACAGACAACTCTTTAAATGATGGGCGCGCCGTTGTACGCGAATACGAGGTTCTGATATTTATTTTATCTGAAAAGGCGTAAATTAAATTAGCCGACGGAAATACATCAAACTCATCTAAAATTAAATTACTATTAAAAACAGTGTCATTATTTTGCCCCGTGTAGTATGATTTAAAAAACTCTGTACGTAACCCTAAAACAGTTTTTAATTTATCAACAAATTCAAATTCTAGCGAAGCGTAATTTGCGCCAACAATTTGCTCACCTTCATAAGCGTCAATAGGATTAAATTGGTCGCCAAAAACCAAATGTGTACCCTCGCCAGTTATTGGGCTCCAAATATTACCTGTAGCCAATAAATTATTTGCATCACCATTTGCTATAAACGCACCATTACCGCTAATGGCAAAGGTATAATCATCAATACTAAAATCTCTAAATTTATAAACAAAAGCGCCTCCAAATTTTACTTTTGCAGGCTTCGAAAACAACTCCAATCGTTTATCAAAATCTATTTTACCTACCCAGTTTTCTTCTATTAAATTTCGCCATAATTGTATAGGAAACGTCGATGCACTTGGGCTAATAAAAAACGCTCCTGTTTCAGACTGTTGAAAAGGGGTGACACGGTGGTTTTTATCTTCAACCTTTGAAAACGTTGGTGATAATTTCCATTCAAAATCAAACGGTTTACCCGTGTCATTTAAACGATGTTTGCCTGTTAAAAGCAAATTAGATACCGAACGCTCGGTATACTCTAAAGCGTTTTTTAATAATGGCTCAAAAGCTCCACCAACACCATCTTGAGAAATCTCTTGATGAAATATACCCGATTTAGATTCGCCATTTTGAATATGCAAAAAATTAACTTTGTACTTAGATTTTTCTGCTTTATAGGTCAACCCTAATAAAGCATTTAGTATCACATTATTGATACCTTGTGCGCCTCTAGAAACTAATGTTGCATTTAACTGGTTAACAGCGCTATCATCAAACTGCTTTACATAAGCACCGTCAATTCTATTATCAAAAAAAGAAGTTTCATTTTTGTAAGACAAAGATGCTTGATAACCTAGCTTATCTACACCTATTTGAAATTGATTACCAAGTGTAAAACCAATGTCAAAATTTGCTCCGCTAACTTGCTGTTTGGCTTGTAAATTTTTAGAAAACCTATTGGTCAACGTATTTAACAATTGCCTATTTTCAAAAGTTCCAGGAATGGGTTGATATCTATTAATAGGTAAATTTCTATACCCGTTATCAAAACCAAAAACATCTGTTGTACTTGTATTTGAAGCCAAATAATTAGCGTTGAAATGCATATTTGGGTTATAACCAACACCTAATGCTATTGAATATTCTGCCTTTGCAGGAAAATCTTTAGTAACCACATTTACTAACCCTCCCGAAAAATCGGCAGGATATTCGGCAGATGCCGACTTAAGCACTATGATATTATCTAAAATATTTGCCGGAAAAATATCCATTTGTATCGTATTTCTATCAGGATCTAAACCCGGAATATCAACACCGTTTAATATAGATTTTGTGTATCGATCTCCCAAACCCCTAACAAAAACATATTTACCGCCTTGCACCGAAACACCCGGAACCGATTTTACCGCACTTGCCAAATTACTTGCTCCACTATTTTTTATGCTTTGCGCTGAAAGTCCATCTAAAAGCACTACTGATTTTTTTTGAATATTTAACACCGCATTTTCGGTATTTCGCTTTGTTGTTGTTTTTATAACAATGGCCTCTAACGAATTACTTGACAAAGTCACATCAATTGTAGTTGCTTGATTAGGCTTTACAATAATCTCCGACACCTCTTTGGTTTCATAACCTACAAACGAAAACACCAAGGTATAAGTACCGGCATCTAAGTTAAATTTATATTTACCATCAAAATCACTACTAGTACCTGTGGTGGTATTTTTTACCAATACATTTGCAAAAGCAAGAGGCGCATTAAAATCGCCATCTTGAACAGTGCCTGCTACTGTGCCTTGAGCGGCCAAAAACTGCACAAACAGCAAACATATTGGTACTGTAACTACTTTTAAAGTAAATTTCATAAAAAATGTAAATGTTATAATTTGAAATATTTTTAGCTAAACACTAATTTGTTAAAAACCCAAAGCTGCTTTTACATTGGCATAAGTCCAACTTAAATTTGATGTATTAGCTCCCACAGTTTCACTACCTTGAGTAACAGCTGTAGCTTCATCACCAAAACCCGTTACCGTTACGTTATCTGCTTTATTCACAAAAAGAGTTTGTACTTGGGTTACACCTGTAGGCAACACAATTTCCCAATCGTTAAACACCAAATTACCTGTGTTATAATTAGTAGCCACGTCATCATTATCTAACTCAATATCCGATGTGTTTTTAAATCCGTAGGCATAAATATTACTAGTAGTTCCTGTGGCGCTACTTCTAAAGTCGGCATATTCGCCATTATTTGTAACTGTGTTACCTATTAATGTTGCGTTAATTAAGGTAAATGATCCGTTTGCAGCACCCTCAGGCCCATCAATTTCTAAAGCATGATCAGAAATATCACCTAGCACCACTACCGCATTATCAATAGTACCTGCATAAGCTTGGTCAATATCCAAACCATCATCACCTTGTGCCCAAACTAAAACATTAGATACATTTACTGTACCACCAAAAAACTCAACACCATCATCAACATTAGCAACAACCTCAACATTATCAATCAAAGTACCTGAGCCAACACCACCTAAAGTTAATCCGTTAATTTCATTACCTTCACCTATTAAAGCACCGCCATGACGTATAGACACGTATTGCAGTATGCCCGAATTATCGGTTGCATCAGCACCACCATATAAGCCAAATGTATCATCGGCAGGAATACCTTCAATTTGAGATTCGGCAACATCGCCCGAAAACGAACAAGGTGCATTGCCCAATATTAAAAGCCCTCCCCAAAGACCTCTATCATTTTCATCTAAATTAGACCCTGATGTTTGCCCTATTTCAATATCATCGCTCGTAGATGTAAATATTATTGGCGCATCTTGAGTACCCTCAGCAATAATTTTAGACCCTCTAGCAATAATTAAAGCCGAAGCTAACGACCCAGTGCCTTCGGAACCTTTTATTATTGTACCTGGTTGTATTGTTAAAGTCGCACCATTATCAACCACTACTTTTTGATTTAATTGATAAATAGTATCGCTACTCCATGTAGTATCTGTACTAATAATACCTGTGATAGATACTACACCATTAGTGGTTGAATTACTACCGTCATTATTAATTATAGTAACTTCTTCAATAATAATTGGTGTGTCATCATCCTTTAAACACCCTGTAAGTATGCACAAAAACAATGTTGATATAGCTGATAATTTTTTCATTATTATTATAATTTTAGTTTTCCACAAAAATACTTTGGCAACACACCGCTTAAGTTACCTCTACATTATTATAGTTTTAGTAGATAATCATTAAATGGTTAACTAAATGTTATGCATGTTAAGTAATAATTTAACAGAATAAATTTTTAGCCTTAGATTAGCAAAAAAATAAGCGCTATGAATTGGGAGCAACTATTATCTTTAAAACGTTTTGGAGACACGCACAAACGATTACGCAAAGAACAAGATGAAACTAGACTTGGTTTTGATGTTGATTATGATCGGATTATTTTTTCGTCAGAATTTAGAGGCTTACAAGATAAAACTCAAGTTATACCATTATCAAAAACCGATTTTGCTCACACCCGATTAACCCACAGCCTCGAAGTTAGCGTGGTTGCGCGCTCATTAGGACGATTGACAGGCAAAAAAATACTTGAAAAACATCCTCATCTTCAAAACATTCATGGCTATCAAGCTAATGATTTTGGTACAATTGTGGCT
Organism: uncultured Flavobacteriaceae bacterium; assembly: GCA_937924845.1. Lineage (GTDB taxonomy): Bacteria > Bacteroidota > Bacteroidia > Flavobacteriales > Flavobacteriaceae > CALDUQ01. The sequence goes on along the minus strand of CALDUQ010000100.1, from coordinate 4,083 downwards.
TCAGCAGCTTTGGCGCATGACATTGGAAACCCACCCTTTGGGCATTCGGGCGAAAAAGCAATTGGGCATTTTTTTAGCAATGAAAACACGCACAATTTTAAAACACAATTGAGCGACAAGGAATATGAAGATTTATGCAACTTTGAAGGTAATGCCAATGGCTTTAAAATATTAACCGAAAGCAAAAACGGCATAAACGGTGGCTTAAGGCTAAGTTATGCAACGCTTGGCGCCTTTACAAAATACCCTAAAGAGTCATTGCCAAAAAAACCTACAACTCATATTTCTGATAAAAAATATGGTTTTTTTCAAAGTGAAAAAAATCAATTTATTGATATGGCCAATGATCTTGGGCTAACAGAAACTGGCACTTCAGGTAACCTAAGCTACAATAGGCACCCCCTAGCCTATTTGGTTGAGGCTGCCGACGATATTTGTTACACCATTATTGATTTTGAAGATGGTATAAACCTAGGACTTATACCCGAAGAGTTTGCTTTAGAGTATTTGATAAAGTTGGTTAAAAACACGATTAATATCAACAAATACAATCAATTAACTACTACTAAAAATCGTGTGAGTTACCTTAGGGCTTTAGCAATTAACACACTAATTAATGAGGCTGTACAAGTTTTTATGAACAATGAAGACCTAATTTTAAATGGTAAATTTAATACCGCATTAATTGACAAAAGCAATTATACTGCTCAAATTAATGACATTATTAAACTAAGTATTACTAATATTTATGAATCAAAAAATGTTATAGAAAAAGAATTGGCTGGATTTAAAGTAATAAACTACCTACTAAACACCTACACAACAGCTATATACAATGACTTTAACGCTAAACTCACTACCTACGACACCTTTATTTTAAAAACTTTACCAAAAAACACTGTTGAAAGCGGCACAACACTATATGACAAATTGTTAAACATTTGCCACTACATATCGCTATTATCAGATAGCAATGCATTACTTATTTATAAAAAACTAAATGGTATTACCTTTTAACTAACTTAAAGTATTTAAAAACTCTTTAATTTCGACAAGCACCTCTTCAAAGCTTTCACATAGGCTATAATCCATTTTCAATAAATTATTTTCATGTGTTAGGGTTAAGGTATCACCTCCTTTTAAGTTGAGCAAGTTAACCACATGACGTAATTTATGCACAGCCCTTGATGCCTCAACATCTAATTTAGCTTTTATTTTTTGATGATACTCCTTCACATCATTAGGAAACTCCTCTTTTATCACCTCTACCACTTTATTTAACACTTCAGGATTATGCAACACCTGCTTGCTTAAAAATTCAAGATTAGGATTGTACTTATTTTTCATAATAGATTTATTTGGTTTGTCTAAAGTACAAATTAGTTCGACGTAAACAAATTGCTATTCGTCTAAATTTGAGCATTTAAAAAAGACTTCTAAATTACTTTTGTACCAACTCAAAAACCCAATATCATGAAAAACTCAAATAAAAAAAACCGTTCATTAAGTTCAAACTTCAAACAATTAGCATTTATCCTATCATTTACAAGCATAATGAATGCTCAAAATGCAACTCAAGAACAATTTAAACTTACAAATAACTTTAATCACAATACCGAATACTCGGAAACCTCTCCTGCTTTTTTTAAGCAAGATATTGTTTACGCTTCTACAAAAAGAAACGCATCAAGAGATTTAATTAGCTTTGATAGCAAAAAAAATCGTGGTTACGATATGTTTGTTAAAACATCTAAAAAGAAAAGTAACAATGGCTTTAAAAGCAACAAACTTGGTATTATGCTAAGCACTAGAGATCATGACAGTAATGCAGCATTTAATGCTGACGGAACTGTAGTTTACTTTACGCGAACTAACAATAAAATTTCAAGTATCTATAAATCGGTTCAAAACCCTAGCAATGGCAAATGGTCAAAACCCGAAAAAGTAACTTTACAAGGCCAAGCATACAATATGGCTAACCCTAGCTTAAGCCCTGACGAAAAAACACTGTATTTCTCATCAAACATGCCGGGAAGTGTTGGCGGTACAGATATTTACCAAGTAAGTATTAGCGGTAATCATCACGGATATAGCCGCCCAAAAAACTTAGTACAAGTAAACACAAAAGGCAACGACACTTACCCTTTTATAGACAAAAAAGGCAACCTTTATTTTTCGTCCGATGGCTATGCTGGTAGCGGAGGTTATGATATCTACAAAGCCTCTATCGAAAGTAATTTTGAAAACGTATCAAACCTAGGCGCACCAATAAACAGCGAACATGATGATGTGTGTTTTATAATTGACTCAACTACAAACACTGGCTATTTTGCCTCTAACAGAAGTAAAAGTATTGACATTTTTTCATTCGAAGCTAACTTAAAAGCATCAAACCCTTTTAAAACTCCAAAAAACGCAAATGTAATTACATTTAATTATCGATAAAAACCAAATACTCATTACAACCATCATTGTTATTGAATTAGCAATGATGGTTTTTTTATTTCATATTCTGGCTAATAACCATTAAATCATTCGTCGACCGTATTAAACCATTCGTCTACACTTAAATTCGGCTAAACGATTAAATTAAAAACACGCAAACAGGCATGCTATTTTTATATAAAATTAACCCATTAGTGGTTCACTTAAATTTATTGACATGAAAAAAATTACGCTAACGATTACTTTTTTGATTATGTTTTTTTTAGGTTTTAGCAAAACCCATAACTATTCAAACACAATTAAAAATAACTTTGAGTTAACACATTTAAGCTTTTTAAAGCACAATATATGCTTTGTCAATAAAAATATGATTGCTGATGTTAACAATGAACATATTGCAATAGCAGCGCCAACAAACAACAATAACACAAATGACAATGATGGCGATAATATTGATAACACGACTGACTTAGACGATGATAATGATGGTATTTTAGATATCATAGAGTCTCCTTTTTATTGCCCAAGTTTTGATAATACATCGCAGTTTCCAAAATACAAATTTAACAATACAACAATTAACGGAAACGAAATGAAATTTACCAACATTGGTGATTTTAACAATAAAACAATTGACTTAATTATAACAAACACCGTTAGTAACGGCAATTTTTCTTACAAATCTAATGGTAATAGTGATTGCAGTGGTGCTAATGGATTTGCTATAAACGATGCCGAACAAGGTGACACCTTTACATTTAAATTTGTTGAAAGTGGTACCAATACACCAATTGCTGTGAATTTTGGCTTAACCATGGATGATTTTGACAATAATGAGGGTGTAATTTTAAATACTCACAACCTAACTGGTTACGCTATTCAAGATGGTAATAATATAGAAATAACTTCAATAACAGCAAATGAAACTGAATATGTAAGCAAAAACAACACGAAGGATGCCTTTTCTTTTTTCTACGAAAAAGTAGATGCTTTTACCCTAAAATTTGGCGGTAGTTTAAATAGTAGAGATTATTGCTTTAGCACTACAGCCATAAGCGGCAGCCCTACCTTAAACTGCAAGCAACTTAAACCATCGCTAAACGCTGACATCGACAATGATGGTGTTCCTAATCATTTAGATACCGATAGTGACAATGATGGCGTATTTGACGCTCTTGAAGGTGGTGGCAATTTTTCTACTTTTGATGTCGATGCCAATGGCCGATTAATTGGTGCAGTTAATGCTTTTGGTGTTCCTGAAGCGGTACCAACAGCTGGACAAACCCAAGGCAATTCTCAAAATATTCATGATTTTGATAATGATGGTATTAATAACAATGTCGATTCGGATAATGATAATGATGGCATATTAGATGCAACAGAACTAATGATGACTTGTGATAATTCGGTTTTTAAAACACTATTTTCAGAAGATTTTGGACCAGCCTCTTTAGGAAGAACAAGCATGACTTATACTACGGATTATTGCTATGAAGATGGCTCAGGAAGCAACTGCCTAAATGGCTCAGGAAATTTTAACCATGACAGTTTAAATGACGGCGATTACACTATTCATAATAACATTCAAGACATCGCAGATTGGGCATCTACAGCTTGGAACACTACAGGCGACCACAC
>CALDUQ010000099.1 GCA_937924845.1 uncultured Flavobacteriaceae bacterium | reverse complement strand
TCCGAACAGAGAAGTTAAGCCTATTAGCGCCGATGGTACTACACTCGTGGGAGAGTAGGTCGCCGCCTTTCTTTAAATCCCTTTTATCATTATGATAAAAGGGATTTTTTTTGTATTATATCTATTTGAATATGGGGAAATAAGCCTACCTATTACTTAATAGAAGGCTTATTATTAGATGGATTTGAGTTTACCTATGGAGTTGAATTAGATACCTGTAAAAGCTTTCCGTTGTAAACGGCATTGTCATTTAAAGCAAATTTAGCAATATAATTAGCCATTTGATTGGCTGAAATTTGAGCTTTATATCCAGGAAAGGCTTCTTCTAACATTTCAGTTTGTACTGCTCCTAATGCTAAAACATTAAATGCTATACCGCTATCTTTATATTCTTCGGCAAGTAATTCGGTTAAGGTTATTATTGCTGCTTTACTAGAGCTATAGGCTGAAAGTCCAGGAAATTTCATACTGCCTTGTACGCCACCCATAGAACTTATTGTTACCACGTGGCTATTTTTTCTAAAAAAGGGTAATACAGTTCTAATGGTTTCGGCAACACCAAAAACATTTGTTTTATAAATTACTTCAAAATCAGATATGCTAGTATTTTTAAATGGTTTATTTAATAATGCACCTGCATTATTTATTAGTATATCAACTGTTTTCCAATGGTTTGAAATGTAGTTTGTAATTTTTTGATAGTCATCAGGGTTATTTAAATCGAATGGGAGTGAGCGGACATTACTTAACTTTAATTGTTCAATAGGTTTTTCATTTCGGGATAAAGCCAAAATGTTATGTCCTTTTTTAGCTAAAATTTTGACGAGTTCAAAACCGATACCTCGGCTTGTTCCTGTTATTATTATATTTTTCATTTAGTATAGTTTTATTTCTTTTAGTATTTGTTGTTTTTTTAGTTTAACAATAAATATAGTTAATATGCATAATTTTTATTTTTGAATGATGAAATTGCTTGTGCTACTATATTATAGTGTTTATATTTTTGATAGTTATAAGAGTGCTTAAAACAAATTTAAGATTTTATCTTTTTTAAGATAACCAATTGCATTTATATATTGATAATGCTTTGAATATAAATATGAGTGGTTATATATAGAGATGTATGTTAAATTGCCCTTTGTTACCATTGATATACCAATCATTTCTAAACTGGACAATCTAGGTGTATATGTTTTGGTGATGTAATATCCGATTTATTGATGTTGGAGCTATTATTCCGCAGGCATCATTATTAGATTCATTAGCAATTATGTCACCATTTATTGGTTTTTCACAAACGATGTAATCATAATGTCCGAAGTATACTAAGATCTTTTTTAAGTCGGGGTGAGTACCTTTAAATACTCTAACACTAGTATAGCCCATTGCTTTTTAGGTTAAATGAATATTAAATAGTATTAAAAATAGTTTATTATCTATAAACAAATTCAATATTTGTATTATCAAAAGATGTGTTATGCGTATAAGAGAAAATAAATGGTTTTACTTAATTATACTTTCTTTAATTTGGGGGAGTTCATTTATATTAATAAAAAAAGGATTATCAGGATTACAACCTATTCATTTAGGTGCACTTCGAATTGTAATGACTACTTTGATTTTGGCTTTATTTGGCTTTAAATTTATGAAAAAAACAACTTTTGTAGAGTGGAAATGGTTTGCCATTTCAGGGTTTTTAGGTTCTTTTTTTCCGTCTTTTTTATTTGCTATTGCAGAAACTGAAGTAGATAGCTCGGTAGCGTCAATATTAAATTCGTTAGTGCCAATTAACACTATATTAATTGGTAGTTTGGTGTTTAAAATCCCATCAACTAGACGCCAATTATTTGGTGTAATTATTGGGTTTGTAGGTACTGCATTATTAATATTAAAGGGAGCAGATTTAAATTCAAGTCAAAATTATTTGTTTACAGGATATATACTACTAGCTACTATAATGTACGCGTTTAATGCTAATATTATAAAAAATCATTTGCAAAATGTACCTTCTATTAAAATTGCTTTCGGTAATTTTTTGATGATATTTTTTCCGGCACTTTTAATATTAATTTATACAGATTTTTTTACCCGCGACACTTTTGAAGTACCCAATTTTAAGATAGCTATATGTTATATATTTATTTTGGCGTTGTTTGGAACTGCTTTGGCAAAAATATTTTTTAATAAGTTGGTTCAAATTGCAAGTCCTGTTTTTGCTTCATCTGTTACATATTTAATGCCTGTAATTGCTTTGATTTGGGGTGTAATTGATAATGAGCACCTTAATGTTTATCAAGCTATAGGTGCGCTAATTATTTTTGTTGGTGTTTACTTATCTAACAAGAAGAAAAAGAAATAAAAAAAGCCAAAATCATATTAAGATTTTGGCTTTAAAAAAGTTAACTGTTTTATAATTATTCAAAATCAGCAGCAGTTACGCCTTCGTTGACTTTAATTTCTGAAAACTCAAAAGGTAATTTTTGAGGACCAGCAGATACTTCATTTTTAAAAGGAAACATTAATTCACCAACAGCTTTATAATTTTTAAAAGTTGATACAGTTGTTATTTCTTTTCCGTTAGCATCAGTTTTTGCTTCGGTTTGAGTTAAAAAACCAGTTTTAACATCATAGTATCTAAAAGAATCTTTACCGTTTGTGGTTACTTTTAATTTATAATTATCATTACCATCTATAGCAACTATGCTTTCAAGTTTTAACTGGTCTAAAGTATAATTTAGTTCAGGAAATAATGGCGAACCAGCAGCTTTTTTATCAGCTATTTGCTGCTCTGTCATTTCTAATTTTCGTCCTTGTTGTTCAGCATATCCAGTTGTGCCGTTCCATTTTTGTTTCATTAAAACACCCATACCGTCGGCACTCATTTCCATCGATTCATTGTTTGGTGTCATTACTTTTAACTCTGCTTTTAATGGGAATGGTGCTAAACCATTAACAGTTGCTGTATAAAAAACAGATGTTACGCTTTGGGCTTTGTCTTTTCCTCCAATGGCATTAAAATAGTGATCGATTACGCTTTGTGCAGTAACATCAGCAGGTATTTCTTTAGAAAAAACAGGTTTTTCGATAGGGTTTGCATGTTTGTCAAAATATTTAATAGGTAGTCCTAATTTTTCAAGATTAGGTATTACATCGCTACCTTTACCAACTAAAATGATACGTGCTTTGTCATCTTTAAAGTATGTGTTTGCTACACGTTTTACGTCTTCTTTAGTAACAGCGTTGATATTAGCAATAAAATTTTTGTAAAAATCTGCTGGTAAATTATTTGTTTTAATACGAATTGTACGTCTAGCAGCTACTGTTTTATCCTCGGATTCTAAGATGAAGCTACCTAAAAATTTAGCTTTTGCATTTTTTAAAATTTCATCATCAACCAATTCAGTTTTAATACGTTTCATTTCTTTTAAGGTTTCAACAACAGCACTATCTGTAACCATGTTACGTACTTTAGTTGTTGCTCTGAAAGATGAATTGTAATAACGCCCAGTACCTAAGGATGACCTTGCGCCATAAGTATAGCCGTTTGCTTCACGTAAATTCATGTTTAAGTATGATCCAAAACCGCCTCCAAAAATATAATTGGTAATTAGTGCAGCGTGATAGTCTTTATCACTCATTTTAAGAGGTGATACGTTCATAACAGCCAATTCTGTTTGTACTGCATTTGGTACATCAACAAAATTAATTTCGGTAGCATCTACATCATTAAAGTCTGGGTATGAAGGTGTTTCAATAGTACCTTCTTTCCAATCTTTAAAGTAGGTTTTAAGCAAAGATTTTACTTCTTTTACGGTAATATCTCCTGTAAATACCATGTAACCATTTGATGGTTTGAATCTTGCTGTGTAAAAATCTTGAACATCTTGTAATGTTACTTTGTTAACGGTTTCTTTAGTAACAATTTCACCAGCAGCATGATTTTTACCATAAAATAAAGCTCCTCTTACATCGCTAGCAATTGCAGCAGCACTGTTTTCGCCAGATTTTATGCCTTCTAGTAATTGGTCTCTTTCAAAATCTAATTCTTTTTGAGTAAATTTTGGTTGTAAAGCAGCTTCTGCAAATAAGCCAAATACTTCGTCTTTGTATTTTGATAAGCAAAACCCAAATCCGCCGCCAAGACTTACGTTAATTCGAGCGCCAAGAAATTCTACTTTTTCACTAAATTCATCTTTAGCTGTGTTTAATGTTTCTTTTCCTAACAAAGAGCTTGTTAGGCTTTGAACACCTGCGATGTCACCTTCAAAAACAGGAGGTGTGTTTAGGTTTAAACTCCAGTTAACAGATGGTAATTTATGATCGGTTACAACAAGTACGGTTAAACCATTTTTTAATGTAAATTCAGATGCCTCACCTAGGTTAACTTCGGGATTTGGTCCTGAGGCAGGAATTTTTGATCTGTCTATCTGTGCTGCAATGTTGTAGCTTGAAAATACAGCAACAAGTATGTATAAAATATATTTTTTCATGTTTTTTTAAGCTTATTTTGTTGATTCTTCTGTTTTGTTGGGATCTTCACCTTCTAAATATTTGATTTCAACACGTTGGTTTGGGTTTAAATATTTGTTAGCAACATTTTTGATATCTTCTCTTGTAATACTTCTGTACCTGTCAAGTTCAGTATTAATTCGTGCTGTATTGCCTTGCAACATGTTAAATGTAGCTAGAGATGAAGCAATACCTTCAATACGCGAATTTGCATTGACATATCGTGTTTCAAATTGGTTTTGAAGTTTTTGATATTCTTTTTCAGAAATTAATTCGGTTTGTAATTTTTTAATTTCATCATCCATAGTCGCTTTTAAAGCATCCCAGTTTGGCTCTCCTTTAATTAGTAATCCCATTGTGTACGTACCGTAATCTTGATTAGCTTGATTAAAAGCTAATACTTGTAAAGCAACTTTTTGATCTTCAACCATGCGTTTGTACATACGAGAGCTATTTCCGCCAGTTAATATCGATGAAATATAATCTAAAACATAAGCATCTTTATCTACTGATTTTGGAGTTATATATGAGAAAATGTATGCTGGGATTTTAATGTTAGAATCGTATTCTGTTGCATATCTCGTTTCTGTAATAGGAGCTTCAACAACAGTTTTTCTTACATTTTTATCGGCTTTGTTTGTGATTTCACCAAAATAATCTTGAATCATTTTTTTTGTTTCTTCAATTTTAATATCACCTGCTACAACTAGAGTGGCGTTATTTGGGTTGTAATATTGATTGTTAAATTGAATAAACTCATCAAGTTGTGCTGCATCTAAATCTTTCATCGATCCTATTACCGATCTGCCATAAGGATGCGTTTTAAATAAATGATTGTTGATGCCAGTCCTGTATATGATTTTTCCGTAAGGTGCATTATCAATACGCTGGCGTTTTTCTTCTTTAACCACTTCGTTTTGCGTGTCTACTCCAATTTTTTCAATTTTTGGGTGTAGCATGCGCTCACTTTCCATCCATAAACCAATTTCTAGTTTGTTAGATGGAAAAGTTTCATAATAATAAGTTCTGTCTTGAGTGGTGTTAGCATTGTTTCGTCCACCATTTGCCGAAACAACGTCAAACCATTTTCCTCGCTCAATATTTTCAGTACCTTCAAACAATAGGTGTTCAAAAAAATGAGCAAAGCCTGTACGGCCTTCAACTTCATCTTTAGCGCCAATATTATACATTACACCAACTGTTACAATTGGCGCAGAATTTTCTTGATGTAAAATTACATGTAACCCGTTATCAAGGTCGTATTCTACAAACTCAACTTTTTGCGCAATAAGCACATGGCTCATAATTGCAGACAATGCAAAAGCCAAAATGTTTTTTTTCATTTTAATGTATTTAATGTTATGGTTATTATAGATATGTGTACTTTTTTTGTAAAAAGTTACATACATCAAATGTAAGAGTAGAATTTTTTAATATGAGGTTAGTTTTGTTTTTTTTAACATAAATTTACTTTGGTTTTGTAAGTAACAAACAATATATTTGCACCCAAATAATTAATTAATAACGCTATGTACGCAATTGTAGAGATAGCAGGGCAGCAATTTAAAGTTGCAAAAGACCAAAAAGTATTTGTACACCGTTTACAAACTGAAGAAGGAGAAAATGTTTCTTTCGACAATGTACTTCTTATAGAAGATGGTGGAAATGTTACTGTTGGCGCCCCAGCTATAAATGGAGCTCAAGTAGGAGCTAAAGTTTTAAGACATCTTAAAGGTGATAAAGTTATCGTTTTTAAGAAAAAAAGAAGAAAAGGTTACCGTGTAAAAAATGGTCACCGTCAGTATTTAACTGAATTAGTTATTGAAAGCATTACCGCTTCTGGAGTTAAAAAAGAGGCAAAAGCAAAAACAGCTGCGCCAAAAGCTGAGAAAGCTGCACCAGCAAAAAAGGCTACTGCATCAAAAGCTAAAAAAGGTGATGATTTAAAGAAAATTGAAGGTATTGGACCTAAAATTGCAGGTACTTTAAATGATGCTGGAATTGTTACTTTTGCTGATTTAGCAAAAGCTAAGTCTGAAAATTTGGCTGAAATTATTAAAGATATTAGAGGTCATCATGTTACAGATACATGGCCTGCACAAGCTCAGTTAGCTGCTGATGGTAAGTGGGATGAGCTTAAAATATGGCAAGACGAATTAGACGGTGGTAAAGCTTAATCATAGCATTTACAACTTAAGTATAACTTTATCCTGTGTATCAGGACTATAAAATTAAAAATTATGGCTCATAAAAAAGGAGTTGGTAGTTCTAAGAATGGTAGAGAATCAGAATCGAAACGTCTAGGTGTTAAGATTTTTGGAGGTCAAGCTGCTATTGCTGGAAATATCATAATAAGACAACGTGGTAATACACATCACCCAGGTGAAAATGTATACCAAGGAAAAGATCACACTTTACATGCTAGAGTTGACGGTCTTGTGAAATTCACAAAGAAAAGAGATAATAAATCATATGTGTCAATTGAACCATTTGAAGCATAAAAATTAATTTCTTTTTAAATTATTAAAGGCTGCTGTTATGGTAGCCTTTTTTTTGTTTATAAATTAAAGCAATATAATAAGTTGTTTTAAAGCTTATTTTATATGTAATAAGATTAAAATTATATTCAGATTTCTGTGATAATAGGAGCGCTCAGGTAAGTTCTTTCGGTTAGGTAGCCTTTGTTTTTAGGATTGCTTAATTGTGTTAGCCAGTTAGTATTTAAGCTATTTTGGTTAGTTATTATTAGATATTAGTTGCTCTATTTTTAAAGTCTAGTAAAAAGCCTTCGTGTAATTTACTAATCAATACTATTATTTTAATAGTCCTTGCAATTATAAAAAGCATACAGCATTTTTCTTGCGTTGATTTTAAAATACGTTAATTATCAGTACTTCATATAGCATGAGTAGTTTTAAGTTAACTTCCGCAAATTTATCTTTAGTTACTTTGGCATGTTCGGTAATTTAGTCACATAGTTATCATTAAGTAACCTGAGCTTGATTCGTATTTAGTAAATCGTTCAATTCTGTTTTTTAAGTGTTTTTATAGGTCTAAACATTTATTATCAACATTTGAGCTATCGATCAATTAGAAATATAAGCGATTAATAAGACTTGTGTCTTTTTTTTAGTATACGTAATATGGGGTTATCTTTTTTCTTTGGGAGGTAATGGACTTAAAGCCTTTTTTAATTCTTTGTCAAATGTCATATTATATGATAGTTTGTATTGATCTGGAATTTATATTATATAAGAAGAATAATGAAATAAAAAAAGGTTCATCTTGCGATGAACCTTTTTGCGGTCTGGACGGTAACCGAACCCCCTTAATTATTGGCTTTGTCTAATCTTAGTAAAAACATGCTTTTTGTTCTATTTTTGTACTGTTTATAGGCTTTTTGAGTTTTTTAAAAATAAAATGGAATAAAATTAGGTTAAAAGAAATAAAGAAATTTTTGGGATATATTCGGGATTTTTTTAATTTTGAGTAAAATTTTAAAGACATGAGGCTTAAATATTTTGTTAAAAAACAAAAAACTGATTTCGTAAATATATACATGCGTTTTTGGGATAGTAACAGAATTGATTTAACTGCAAAAACGGGTTTAGTTGTTAAATTTGATAATTGGAGTATTAAAAAGGAAAAAGTACAACCCAAAGCAGAAGCAACCCAAAAAGATTTTATTAACGGTAATTTAATTAATTTAAGGGCTTATATAATAGAAAATTACAATTTAGACTATAATAGTAAAAAGGATATAAGCAAAGATTGGTTAAAAAATAATGTAAACGCTTATTTTGGGAGGGCTAAAAAAGACGAATTGCACAAAGCTTATTTTGTTGAATGGATAAAAGAGTTTCTAAAAACTGCTGATACTAGAATTTATAAAGGGAATAGAATTAGTGAAGCTACTGTTGATAATTACAAAAAAGTATATCAGCGTTTAGTTGAATTTGAAGCTTTTACGGGTTTAAAATTAAGATTTGAACATATAGACCTAAAGTTTTATAACTCTTTTGTAAACTACTGCAAAGAGCAAAAAAAGTATAGTAATAACACAATAGGCAACTTGATAACTCGAATTAAATTTTTTTGTCGCCAAATAGAGCTTGAAAACCTACCAATTAACCCACAATTTAAGCACTCGGATTTTATGTCTGTTTCAAATAAAACGTTTGATGTTTACCTGACGGAATCCGAAATAAAAACAATATACAATTTTGATTTTAGCAACTCTATACGTTTAGATAATGCAAGGGATTTATTTATAATAGGTTTGCGTACTGGTTTGAGGGTGTCGGACTTCTTACAACTAAAGAATATAAATATTAACAAGGGTTTTATAGAAATAGAAACAACAAAAACAAAAGAAACTGTAATAATTCCTTTGCATGAGCAAGTAAAGGAGATTTTATATAAATATAATAATTCATTACCTCGAACAATATCAGACCAAAAATTTAACGCATATATTAAAGAAATATGTAAAATTGCTAATATTACAGAAGTAGTAAAGGGAGCTTTGGTTAACCCAACTACTAAACGTAAAGAGGTGGGGCATTATGAAAAATATAAATTAGTGTCGTCGCACACTTGCAGGCGGTCGTTTGCATCTAATTTATACGGTAAGTTGCCTAATATGGTAATCATGTCGATTACAGGGCATAAAACAGAAACAAGCTTTTTAAAGTATATTAAAATATCTAGAAACAAAATATAGTTTTCCTTCTTGGAAAAATTTAGAAAGCAAATTCT
>CALDUQ010000098.1 GCA_937924845.1 uncultured Flavobacteriaceae bacterium | reverse complement strand
TATTATTTAAATTTTACGACTAAAAACAAATGAGTCATATTACAAAAATAGGTTTTGGCGGCGGTTGCCATTGGTGTACCGAGGCCGTATTTATGTCGCTAAAAGGTGTTAACAGTGTTGCACAAGGCTGGATTGCCTCTTTTAATGAGCAAAACACATTTTCTGAAGCCGTTATCGTTGAGTTTAACCCTAATATCATTCCGTTAGAAGTTTTAATCGAAATACATTTGCACACTCATAAATCAACCTCAAACCACTCGATGCGTGATAAATATCGCTCGGCAATTTACTATTTTGAAGATACTCATTCCGCTATTATTGAGCGGCATCTTAATGAACTTCAACCTATTTTTAACAATAATATTATAACACAAGTATTGGCTTTTAAAGATTTTAATCCGTCGCGAGAGGCCATTACTAATTATTATTATGCTAACCCCAAAAAACCATTTTGCGAACAATTTATTAAGCCTAAACTACAACTACTTTTAAAACAATTTAGAGCGTTTACAGATGAGAGAAAACTAAACAACACCCACATTTAATTAAAAATAGCATCATCATTTTTAAAGCATTTAAACTCTAATGCATTATCACTATAATCTAAAATAAATAAGGTTTGTTGTTCTCCTTTTTTATTTTGATAGCGTTTTTGAGGTTTTATAATAAAATCGACATTGTACTTTTCTAGTTTGTTTATAAGCTTAGTAAAGGTATTTTCATCTAGAATACAGCCAAAATGCGGAATAGGCACTTTTAAGTCTTCAACCTTTCCGCAGTAGTCAAGCTCGGGTATATTGTTAGATACGTGAGCAGATAATTGGTGTCCAAAAAAATTAAAATCAACCCAATGTTCTGTTTGTCTGCCTAATTCGCAACCTAAAATTGTGTGATAAAATCTAATTGTACTCTCAATATCTTTTACTTTAAAAGCAAGGTGAAATTTGGTTTCCATATTTTAATAGCCTTTTGTTAATGATACGACGTTGTTTAGTGTTTTGTTATTTAAAAACAGTTTATAGTTTTCGATAACTTGCTCTGCAGCGGTTTCTACATTTGTTAAGCTAGCTACATGAGGCGTAATTTGTACTTTACGATGCATCCAAAACGGATGCGTTTTTGGCAAAGGCTCATTAATAAAAACATCTAAAAAGGCACTAGATAACTCACCTGCATCGAGCATTTGTATTAAATCGTCTTCAATTAAATGTTCTCCTCGACCAACATTAATTACACTAGCCGTTTTAGGTAGCTTTTTAAAAGTATTTTTATTTAAAATGCCTTTAGTTTTTTTGGTTAAAGGCAGTAAGTTTATTAAAAAATCTGTTTGATTTAAAAACGCATCAAATTGCTCTTCTCCATGATAACTCTTAACGTTTAAAATTTGTTTTTCAGAATTGCTCCAGCCATTGACATTAAAACCTATTTGAGCAAATTTTTCAGCTACAAAACCACCAATTTGACCTAAACCTAATATAGAAATTGTGGTGTTATTAATAGTTTCATAAGCTTGTTGCTGCCAAATTATTTGTTGTTGATTTTCAAGGTAAGACCTTGAGTTCTTTAATTCAGATAAAACCGTACTTAATAAAAACTCCCACATATCGTTAGATAATTGCTCATCTACAATACGTGTAATTTGTGTGTTTTCTTTAATAGTTTGAGTTGACGTAATATGCTCGATAGAAGCTCCCACAGATTGAATTACTTTTATATTTGAAAAGCGACTCAAAACATCTTTTTTAGGTTTCCAACAAATTGCAAAATCTACATCGTTAGTGTTTTTAACATCAGGATATACCTCTATTTTGGTATTTGGCAATTTTGTTTTTAATGCGTTTACCCATGGATTTGGGTCTTTATTTTCAAAAATTAATACAATGCTCATAGATTCTTAAAATTTACTGCAAAAATATTATCAAAAAGCTTTAATTTAAAATTGATTTTTATGCATTTATTTACATTTGCAAACGAATTCACTTTATTTATTAACTTAAGCAAACGATTTAATGGTAGATGAAATAGACAAACAACTTCTTGAAATTTTAAATAAAAACGCTAGGCTTTCTTTTGCCGATTTAGGCAGAAAAGTAAACCTGTCGCCATCGGCTGTTCGAGAACGAATTCAGAAGCTAGAAGACAACGAGGTGATAGAGAATTATACCGTACAAATAAATCAAAAAAAACTAGGTAATGATATCGAAGCGTTTATCTTATTAAAAGTCTTTCCTGGTCAATTTAGGCACGTACTTGAAAAAATTAGTGATTTTGATGAAATAAAGGAAACTCATAGAATTACAGGTAGCCAAAATTTACACTTAAAAGTCGTGGTTAAAAACCAAATATATTTGCAAGAGTTGTTAGATCAGCTTATGGTTTTTAGTGACACAAATACCTTTTTGATATTGTCTAAGGTTTAATAACTCATGTTTTCTTATCATTCCTTTGAAAAAGGAATCTACTAAAATTCATTTGCGGTTTAGATTACTGCGTACGCAGGCAAAGTAAAAACCTTCTTAAAAACACAAAAAGCTCCAAGAAAATCAGTTTCTTGGAGCTTTTAAGTTATCGTTTACTCAAATAAAACTTACATATTTCGGCGATACTGACCACCAACTTCAAATAAAGCAGCTGTGATTTGACCCAACGAACACACTTTACAAACTTCCATTAAGGCCTCAAAAATATTTTGATTTGTAATCGCTTTTTGCTGTAAATCTTTTAAAAGTGCTTCGGTATTATTGGCTTGATGAAGATTTTTAAGTGTTTTAATTTGTGCTTGTTTTTCATCTTCGGTAGCTCGAATCACTTCCGCAGGTATTACAGTTGGCGATCCTTTACTACTTAAAAATGTATTAACTCCAATAATTGGGAATTTACCCGAAT
>CALDUQ010000097.1 GCA_937924845.1 uncultured Flavobacteriaceae bacterium | reverse complement strand
GTATCAAAACCTGTTGTTAAATCATGTACTCTATTTGTATTGATGTCATAACCAATAACATTAAAGCCTTTTTTAGCAAATTCAATAGTGAGCGGCAAGCCTACATAACCTAAACCGATTATACCTATAGTTTTTGATTTTAGGTTGCTACTACACATTAAAAATGGTATTACGCTTGTAAATTTGCTTTATATTTTTTTAGAAATTTGTTTACCTCCAACAATACTAATATCATAGTTAATATGCCAATGGCCAATACAAAACCAAAAAATTTATAAGTTTCTAAAACACCTTTTATAGCTACACCTTGATTAGGAAATGCAGATATCACATTAATTATTTCTTTATTATTTGCTTTCTCAATATTTATATCCACAATAAATTCCTTGATCTCATCTATTTTATTTAACAATTCGATATTTACATCTTTATCCTTTTCTCCATCAGATAAACTAATAGTTGTTGAAGGCACAGATTGCTCAACTGACTTCAATGCTAGGTTTTGATAAAATACATATAATGAATCAATCTTATTTAATTGGTTCTTATATATTTCTTCTTGAAAAATGAGATTATCATTGCTAATTGTTTTTTGGAATTCAAAATATTTGTTTTCAGCAATCGCATTTATAATTTGAGCTTCACATTTTTTAGCTATTACACTTGTAAAACCATTAAAAGTTATTTTATGAAATTTAGAGGTTTGTGAATTGAAGTTTTTAAGAAAATTATCAAATTTTATATTTTTTATTGTAGTGGTATCTAAACCCTTTATGAATTCATCAAATAATCTATATTTTTGATTTTCATCTATAAATGGTGACACTTTAATTGTTTCAATATTTGACGCTTCATCAACGTTTATCTTAAATGCATTAGACAACCCTTCAAAATCTTTTTCGCGGGCTAACTCATTATAATAATTAACGTTATTGTATAATTGCTGAACGCTACCAAAGTTGGGTTCTACTATCATTTCTGACTTATACATTGTGCCGCCTTGCTTGTCAAAAAAGTAACCAACTGCTAAGCCCACAACACCTGCTATAACAAATTTAATAAAATGCTTTTGTATAAACATCAAAAACAAAATCAACACATGAAACGCTTTTGAAAACAAAGCTTTGATAGCATTGCCTATTTTATCAAATCCTTTTCCTATGAGTTTAAATAATTGTCCTAAATCAACTTCTTCAGAATTATTTTGAATTGGTTTTTGTTCGTTCATTTTAGTTGTTTAAAATTTGTTGTAAAATTGTTTTTGTTATTAAGTATGTTGGTTTTACTCCTGTTGTTCCCAATCCGCCTGAGGCTAGTGTGCCTCCTGTTTCTAAAGGGTTATCACTTGCGTAGTATGCATAACGCACTTTAACATCAGGTTTTATACTATTTCTTACTTTTGAAGCTGCTTGTATGGCTTTTTGGTAATGCGCACCTTCCATTTCAAGTCCGATAACATTCCAGGTAGATTCATAGAAAAATTTCAAAATATCTTTGTTTTGCAACGATGTTCCTAATACGGTAATCATGGCACCTTCATAAACACCAACACCTTGCGCTTCTAAGTCTGATTTTTTTAGTTCATTTTCAAAAGGGTAATTATCAGCAGTACCTTCAAAAATATGTGCCGATGGAATCATAATATCACCTTTTTGACCTTCTAAAATACCCGCTTTGCCCATAATTGATATAGACTGAACATCTAAATGTATTTTTGTTTTACCATCATCAAATGGCTTCAATAGCTCGTCTATGGTTTCATAGGCTTGCTCACCAAAGGCATAGTCCATAACAAACACCACAGGTTTGTTTTTGTTTTCTGTAGAATTTAACTCAACATCAGAAAGATTTAAATCTATTTTGGATGTGTCAAATATTTGTACATTTATATTAGTTCCTGATGTGTCCTTAATATAAATCATGCCCGCGTTTAAAGCTTCTTGAGTTACTTTTTTACGTAAATCTTCATTTTCGCTACTACTCAAATCTTCATACAGCTGATAAATATCTTTTTTTTCTGCTTGTACTTTTAATGCCTTTTTTGCAAAAAACACGTTCATCACACTATGTAAATTTGCACTTATAATATGTATTGGCCTTTCTAATAAATCATTGCTTTTTAAAACTTGCTTAATGTTATCTGCCCATATATCGCCATGAATATGGTGCCCTAAACGTTCACGCAATACCGGTGAGAATGTCACAGTTCTTTTAACATTATTAATAACCTCATCGATAGCCAAGTTACCCAACCAGAAAATTATATTTAAAAAGCGTTCTGGGTGAGATTCGGTGCCAAATTGATTGTATATTTTTGTAATTTCTTGAAATGTACGTCCTAAGATATTAGCGGTGTGCGTAATTGCAATTTCTCTTTCTTTTTGAGATAGTTTTTTATGATTTAAAACTGCTTTTTTTAATTTATTCCAATCTCGATTGGTATCGCCTTTATCATTTACTATTACGCGACTACTTATTTTATGTGACTCAATAAATAAAAATGTAATATGCGTAAGTATATCATAAATCTCTGATCTACCTCTGGTAATTTCAATATTCATTTGCTCGTCATCAATACGGTAACAATTTCGACGACGTTTTGAAGGAATTATAACTTCAAAGTGTGATCGGGCATAACCTTCATCACTTGTTAGGTTAATAAAACTACACTCTTCAATACCGTGAGGCAGCCTATCAATTACATATAAAAGCCCATCTAGCTCCACTTTTTCATCGGCTATTGAGCCATAAATTTCTGGACTTAATTGCAACAAGGCTTCACGAAGTGTTTTACCAGATACGCCCATAGGCTTATAAAAGCCACGGTTAAACAGGTGACGCATAGTAATGTACATTCGCTCTATTGCGCCAGAGCTTTCTTGAGCTCGCGTGCGTCCTTGATGCTTTTTTGTCATATGTATAAGTGTTTACTAATTGGCAAAGATAAACTATTTGGTTAAATTTTTAACTATCAAATCATCTGCGATATCACGGTCATTTTTAAGTCTAGGTATTTTATTTTGCCCTCCTAATTTACCAATCGATTTCATATAGGTTCTGAAACCATCTTTAACAACCACTGTAATTTTTAATGGTTGCAGCACTTTTCCTTCTATCAAATCAAAATAATAGCTGTTTTGGTGTTGCAATGATTGGTCAATTTTACGCGCTAACACACCCAAATCATCAGGCATGGTTTGAAATTCAATAAACCATTCGTGGTATGGCAATTCGTTGTTGGTATTTATTTTGGGAGCAACTGTAAACTCAGTAATTTGAGCATTTGTATTTAAAATTCCCTCACGCATTGCCTGCTCAACTTCTTTACCAATTACATGCTCACCGAATGCTGATATAAAATGCTTTATTCGCCCTGTAACAATAATACGGTAAGGCGCTGTAGATGTAAATGCTACGGTATCACCAATATTATACGCCCATAAACCTGCATTGCTTGAAACAAGCATCACGTAATTAACGCCTAACTTAACTTGCCCTATATGGATTCGATTTGGTGAGTCCTCAAAAAACTCATCGGCTTTAATAAACTCAAAAAACATTCCTGAATTAAGCTGCAATAGCATCCCTTGTTCGTTTTGCAAATCTTGAAAAGCAAAAAAACCCTCACTAGCTGGGTACAATTCAATACTATCGACTTTTCGACCAATCAAGTTTTCAAATTTTGCCCTATATGGCTCAAAATTTACACCGCCATAAATAAATAGGTTGAAGTTTTTAAATATATCTCCAATTTTTTCATTTGCCTTTTCACTTAATTTTTCAAAGTACATTTGTACCCAAGATGGTATACCGCTTATAACCGTCATATCTTCATTGATGGTTTCATCAACAATAGCATTGACTTTAGTTTCCCAATCTTCAATACAATTTGTTTTTAAACTAGGCAATCTGTTTTTTTGAAGATATTTAGGCACATAATGCGCTACTATACCCGATAATCGCCCTAATTGTATACCGTTTTGCTTGTCAAGTGTTGGACTTCCTTGTAAAAAAATCATTTTTCCGTCTACAAAACGCGTCTTTCCTGTCTGAGCAATATATAACAAAATAGCGTTTCGTGCAGCGGCTATATGCGTAGGCATACTTGCTTTTGTAATCGGAATGTATTTAGCTCCAGATGTTGTTCCCGATGTTTTTGCAAAATATAATGGCAAGCCTTTCCATAATATATTTTTTTCGCCTTTAACAACGCGATCTACGTACGGACGTAACAACTCATAATCTCTTACTGGTACATTATTTACAAAATCTTTATAGGTTTTAATCTGATTAAAGTTATGGTCTTTACCAAACTGCGTGTTTGCTGCTTTAACTATTAAATTTTTAAAAACTTTTAATTGGGTTTCGACAGGTCGATTAGCCCATTTATTAATTTTATGTTTAACGTACTTTGCAAATATTTTTGCAAAAAAACTTTTTATACTAATTGATTTAAGTTGTGTCATTTATTCAAAATCAATAAAGTTTGTTGGATCTACAGGGTAACCATTACTCCATAATTCAAAATGCAAATGAGGCCCTGTGCTTAAATCTCCTGTATTTCCCGAAACAGCAATCACTTCACCTGCTTCAACTAAATCGCCTTGCTTTTTAGTCAATGACGCATTGTGTTTATAACTAGATATCAACCCATTACCATGATCTACAATAATAACAAAACCTGTATTAGTAGTCCATTCTGACAAAACAACAACACCATCTGCAACCGATTTTATGGGTGTGTTTTCTGTTAAAACAACATCTACTGCATAATGATTGTCTTCACTGTTAAACTTTTCACTTAAGGTGCCTTTAGCCGGCGGATAAAGCGAAAAATTAACTTCACTTTTTGTAGAGTCAAATAAATTATATTTATCCTCACTATCTACCTTTGCTCGCAACAATGAATCCTGTAGCGAGGGATTTAATTTTAAATCGGTAAGTTCGCTTTTAGTAACACTCAACAATGAGTCTTTATTAAACTTCACTGTTTTTATTTCACCTTTCAGTACATTTTTAATGGATGAAAAATACTTTTCATTATCACTAATCACCTGTTGTAACGAGTCAGTTTTATAGCTTAACCTAGCTGCCTGACGTTTTAAACTAGTTGATGAATACCCCGGTATATATTCTTTCAATGGCGAAAACGCTATTAAAACTGTTGTTAATACCACTAATATTATAGCTGTTAACGACATTATTACAAATACATTTAAACGCGTAAGGCGAACCGAAAACCTTTCGGCAAACGTTTCTTCACTAAAAATCACAAACCTGTAATCGTCAAATAATTTTTGCTTAAACTTTTTAAGCCTTTCAATATTTTTGTGTAGTTTTTTTTGTTGCATAGTCTTAACGCAAAATTAAATAAAAATCAGCATCAATTAAGCTTTATCAAAAATTTTAAAATAATATAACAATACCGTATCTTTCAACTTTATTATATCGTTTATATGAAAGCCTACTATTACGCTATTTTAGCACTTTTATGCCTTAACTGCGCATCAACAAAATCATTAATTTTTAAAAATGACACTTTAAGTTTAATCGCTAAAAGCGAAATTGCACACAACTTAAATTTTGAAAACACAACAATTGGCGGTTTATCGGGCGTGAGTTATGACCAAGCAAAAAACGTTTATTATTTTATTAGTGACGACCGCTCAAATTTTAATCCCGCCAGATTTTACACCGCTGCACTTGATTTTAATTGGAAAAAACAAAAAATATCATTCAAGCCAAAATCAGTAGTATTTTTAAAAACCAAAAAAGGCGACCTTTTTGAATCGTCTAAAACAAATGCCTTAAAATCAATTGACCCCGAAGAAATCCGTTGGAACGCAAACACAAATTCACTTTTTGTCTCTGACGAAGGCGAACGTATAATTGGCAAAAACAACGTACTCATAAACCCTTCAATTTTTGAAGTTAACCTTAACGGAAAAACTACAAATAAAGTAAAGCTACCATACGCCTATTTTATGTCTAAAAACAATATTGGCTTACGCCGAAATGGCACACTCGAGGCGTTTGACATTACAACATCGGGCAATTACTTATTAACCACTACAGAAGAACCCTTATTACAAGATGGTGAATCTTCAACCACAACGCACCAAGGACTATTACGGTTAGCAAAAATAAACCTAAAACAAAAAACAAAAGCAAATCAATACATATACCAGCTCGAAAAACTGGCGTATCTCCCTAAACCTGCCGAGGCATTTGGGGTCAATGGCTTAGTTGCAATATTAGCTATAAACGACACGCAGTTTTGGTCGATTGAGCGCTCATACTCAACAGGAAGACAACAATGTACCATAAAGTTATTTAAATGTGACATTGCCGATGCCGATGATGTTACCAACGCGCCATCCTTAATTAATAACAACTTTAAAAAAATAAAAAAACAACTTGTTTTAAATTTTGATGACCTAGGTATTCACGTTGATAATATTGAAGGCTTAAGCTATGGCCCAACACTAGAAAACGGTCACAAAACACTTATTATGGTATCTGACAACAATTTTTCTGAAAAGCAAAAAACGCAACTATTTGTATTTGAGCAATTACAGTAAGTAGATTGTTGTTCGTCATTTGAAGAACTAAATAAGAATGAATTTAGAATTTAAAAATATAGAATCAATTAACACGGAAAGCATTTCGAGAATTGAAAACCTAACTGAATTCAAAATTCCAGACCATTTAATTAATTTTTGGAAAAAATACGCTGGAGGAAAATCTGATTGGAATTCAAAACAATACTTGTTTCAGTATCAAGTATCAATCGGAAAGAAAAAATTTACACAAAACAGTACAATAATTGGAGTTTTATCTGAAACAGAAATAATCGAACAATGGAACTATATTGAAACTTTGCAAGAACTAAAAGAAGGTTTTGAGTTGACTGATAGCTATGTGGAAACTGATAAACTGTTACCATTTATTGACGTTACAGATGGAACAATTTACATTGCTGTCTTAGGAAAGCATAACGGAAAAATTTTTTTGGGAGATAATGGCGACTTTGGGATTATCGAGATTGCGAATTCTTTGAATGATTTTTTGAATATACTAGAATTAAAACAATAAAAAACGAATACACAACAAACAAAAGCCACTTAATTTTAATAAACTAAGAGGCTTTTGTTATTATTAAATACTTGTAATTACATTTTCATTAACCATGACTTAACATCAACTTCCTGTTTAATAATCGATTTTAAATCGGATATATTAACACGTTGCTGCTCCATCGTATCTCTATGCCTAATAGTTACTGTTTGATTTTCTAAAGTATCATGATCTACAGTAATGCAAAACGGTGTCCCGTTTGCATCTTGCCTTCGGTAACGGCGTCCAACGGCATCTTTCTCGTCATAAATCACATTAAAATCCCATTTTAAATCGTCAATAATTTGACGGGCTACTTCTGGCAAACCATCTTTTTTAACAAGTGGCAAAATTGCTGCTTTTGTTGGCGCTAGTACTGCTGGTAATTTTAAAACCGTACGTGTTGTGTTGTTTTCTAACTCTTCTTCAACCAAAGCGTTTGAAAATACTGCTAAAAACATACGATCTAAACCAATAGACGTTTCTACAACATAAGGTACGTAGCTTTGGTTATCTTCATGATCAAAATATTGTAATTTCTTACCAGAAAACTCTTCATGAGCTTTTAAATCAAAATCGGTACGAGAGTGTATCCCTTCAAGTTCTTTAAATCCAAAAGGAAATTTAAATTCAATATCCGCTGCGGCATCGGCATAATGCGCTAATTTTTCATGGTCATGAAAACGGTAGTTATCTTTACCTAACCCAAGTGACAAATGCCATTTTAAACGGGTTTCTTTCCATTGCTCATACCATTCTTTTTGTGTGCCCGGCTTAACAAAAAATTGCATTTCCATTTGCTCAAACTCACGCATTCTAAAAATAAATTGTCTTGCTACAATTTCGTTTCTAAAGGCTTTACCCGTTTGTGCAATTCCGAAAGGAATTTTCATTCGGCTAGTTTTTTGAACGTTTAAAAAGTTTACAAAAATCCCTTGAGCGGTTTCGGGACGCAAATACAAATCCATTGCTGTCTCTGCCGAAGCTCCTAATTTAGTGCCAAACATTAAATTAAACTGCTTAACGTCGGTCCAATTTCTACTTCCTGATAAAGGGCAGGCAATTTCTAGCTCTTCAATCAATGCTTTTACATCGGCTAGATCTTCTTTTTCTAAAGATTTACCTAAGCGCGATAATATAGTTTTTATTTTTTCTTGATAGCCTAAAACCCTTGGGTTTGTATTTAAAAACTCATCGTTGTTAAACGCCTCACCAAAACGTTTTGCGGCTTTTTTAACTTCCTTTTCAATTTTAGCTTCAATTTTAGCACAATAATCTTCAACTAATACATCGGCGCGGTAACGTTTTTTAGAATCTTTATTATCAATTAAGGGGTCACTAAACGCATCTACGTGCCCAGAAGCTTTCCAGGTTGTGGGGTGCATAAAAATTGAAGCATCAATACCCACAATATTTTCATGCATTTGCACCATGGCTTTCCACCAGTAATCTCTAATATTTTTCTTTAGTTCAACGCCATTATGTGCATAGTCATAAACCGCACTTAAACCGTCATATATTTCACTACTTTGAAAAACGTACCCATACTCTTTAGCATGTGATATTACTTTTTTAAATTGATCGTCGTTATTTGCCATATTACAAAAATATAAAAACCACTATCAAATATGATAATGGTTATTGAAAATAAATAATTTTTTAATTGTTAATCTACACCTATTAATTCTACCTCAAAAAACATTATAGAATTTGCCGGTATAGGTCCTCTTTGCCTAGCGCCATAGCCCAATTTTGGTGGTATTTTAATTAATGCTTTTGAGCCTACATTAAGTGTTGCAAAGGCTTCATCCCAACCTTTTATAACCTGACCTTTACCTAGTTGAAATTTAAAAGGCTTGCCTCGCTTTACAGAGCTATCAAAAGTTTCGCCATTGGTTAAAAAACCTGTGTAATGCACACTTATGTTTTGACCTGCTTTTGGCACAACACCTGTGCCTTTTTTTAATATTTTGATACCCAAACCAGAGTCGGTATACACTTGACCTAGCTCCCTTTGCTCGGTTTCCCAAGTTTTTAATGCTTCCTGAATAAAAAGTAAATCGGCAGCACTTAACTTTAGTTTTTTATCATTTACAAGTGCTAAAAAATCTTTAAATTCAGCTTTGGCTGTAAAATTAATATGCTTAGTTTTTTTCTTTTTTGTGAGTTTAAAACTCGATACGCCATCGGTAAATGTGCCACAATAATTTTTAAAATTTTCATTACTGTAGCAATACATTTTTTCAGTTTTAGCAGTTTCACAAACTTCGCATTGCGCAAAGATTGACATTGTAAAACACGTAAAAAATACAAGTGTTATTAAACCCTTTTTAATCATAGTTGGTAATTTAATTTGCCAATTTGGCGTCAATTTTTTTAATTATTTCTTCGAGGTCAGATGGGTTATCTACAAAATCACAAGCATCGGCATCAATTATAAGCAAACGCCCTTTGGTGTAATTTTGTATCCACGCTTCATAACGCTCGTTTAATCGGCTTAAATAGTCTTCACTAATACTTGTTTCATAATCGCGCCCTCTTTTATGAATTTGAGATACCAAATTTGGGATGCTGCTACGTAAGTAAATTAATAAGTCGGGACCTTTAACTAAAGACTCCATCAAATCAAATAACGATTTATAATTTTTAAAATCGCGATTGGTCATTAAACCCATAGCGTGAAGGTTGGGGGCAAAAATATGAGCATCTTCATAAATGGTTCGATCTTGTATAATATTTTTACCACTTTGGCGAATTTGCAACACTTGGCTAAACCTACTATTTAAAAAATAAACCTGAAGGTTAAAACTCCAACGCTCCATTTGATTATAAAAATCATCTAAATATGGGTTATCTACAACGTCTTCAAGTTGAGCTTCCCAATTATAATGTTTTGAAAGTAAATTGGTTAGCGTTGTTTTTCCTGCGCCAATATTTCCTGCTATAGCAACATGCATAATATAAACTTGTGTTTAAATTTTTGCAGTAAAGATACTTGTTTTGTGTTTTTAAATAAAAAAGTTTTTACTACAAATTAATTAAAACATAAAACTTTTTAAAGTACTCAAAAATTACTCATTTACACATATTTAGCTATTTTTAAACACAAATAGAATATTACAAGAAATATAACGTATTTTTGCACGCTCAAAACTTAAAGCTTATGGCTAATATTAAAAACATTGCAATTATTGCACACGTAGATCACGGTAAAACTACTTTGGTTGATAAAATTATGTACCACTGTCAATTATTTCGTGAAAACGAAAACACTGGAGATTTAATTTTAGATAATAATGACTTAGAGCGTGAACGTGGTATAACGATTACATCAAAAAATGTTTCGGTAATCTACAAAGACACTAAAATTAACATTATTGATACGCCTGGTCACGCCGATTTTGGAGGAGAAGTTGAGCGTGTATTAAATATGGCAGATGGTGTTTTATTATTAGTTGATGCTTTTGAAGGCCCTATGCCTCAAACGCGTTTTGTACTGCAAAAAGCAATTGACTTAGGTTTAAAACCTTGTGTGGTTGTAAATAAAGTAGATAAAGAAAATTGTACTCCCGACGAAGTTCACGAAAAAGTATTTGACTTAATGTTTGAACTTGGTGCTGAAGAGTGGCAGCTAGATTTTCCGACCGTTTATGGCTCGGCTAAAAATAACTGGATGAGTGATGATTGGAAAAATGAAACAGATAACATTGAGCCATTACTTGATATGGTGATCGATCATATACCAGCTCCAAAAATTCCCGAAGGGAATACACAAATGTTAATTACATCTTTAGACTTTTCGTCATTTACTGGGCGTATTGCTATTGGGCGTTTAACTCGTGGTGAATTAAAAGTAGGACAACAAGTATCGTTAGTAAAGCGTGATAAAAGTATTGTAAAATCTAAAATTAAAGAATTACATACGTTTGAAGGTTTAGGACGAAGAAAAACCGAAGAAGTACAAGCGGGTGATATTTGTGCTATTGTAGGACTAGAAGGTTTTGAAATTGGTGATACAATTGCTGATATCGAAGCTCCAGAAGGTTTAAAAACAATCGCTATTGATGAGCCAACAATGAGTATGTTATTTACCATTAATGATTCGCCATTTTTTGGTAAAGACGGTAAATTTGTAACGTCTCGCCATATTAAAGATCGCTTGCATAAAGAACTTGAAAAGAATTTAGCACTTCGTGTTGAAGAAACTAATAGTGCCGATAAATTTATGGTATTTGGCCGTGGTGTTTTACACTTATCAGTTTTAATCGAAACGATGCGTCGTGAAGGTTATGAACTGCAAATTGGTCAGCCTCAAGTAATTATTAAAGAAATTGATGGTGTTAAATGTGAACCTGTAGAAGAAATGACTATTGATTTACCAGAAAACGTATCAGGTAAAGCTATAGAATTAGTAACCATGCGTAAAGGTGAAATGCTAAGCATGCAAGCTAAAGGTGACCGTATGGTTTGTGAGTTTATTGTACCCTCAAGAGGAATTATAGGTTTACGTAACCAATTACTAACTGCAACAGCTGGTGAAGCTATTATGGCGCACCGATTTAAAGAATATCAACCTTTAAAAGGTGGTATCCCTGAGCGTCAAAACGGAAGTTTAATTTCTATGGAAAAAGGTAACGCTATACCTTACTCAATAGACAAATTACAAGATAGAGGTAAGTTTTTTGTTGATCCAGGTGAAGATATTTACGAAGGGCAAGTTATTGGTGAAAACTCAAGAGGTGACGATATGAGTGTAAACATTACAAAAACTAAAAAGTTAAGTAATGTACGTTCATCTGGTGCCGATGATAAAGCTAAAATTGTACCTGCAATTAAATTTTCATTAGAAGAAGCTTTAGAATACATCCAAAAAGATGAATACGTTGAGGTAACTCCTAATTTTTTAAGATTACGTAAAATTTATTTAACAGAAGTTGAACGTAAACGAAATAAAAGTATTTAATGTTTGAAATTTCACTAACCGAAGGTATAGGCTATTTGGCAATGGTCATTGTTTTATTATCATTTTTGATGAAAAATGTAATAAAACTGAGGGTAATTAACTGTATTGGCTGTACATTTTTTATAGTTTATGGTATATTACTTAATGTATCTATACCTATTATACTTACCAATTCGGCAATATTATGTGTAAATTTATATTATCTTTTAGTTAAAAAAACTGTTTAAAAATCTAAATACGCAACGGGGTAATTATGATTTAATAATTGCTTTAATGCAGTAGATTTTGAATTTGTATAAAACTTGCAAACAGCACTTTTTTGAGTGTTGTTTAGCAAGTTTTTTTGTTTTAACACTGCGCGGGTTTGTTTTGCAACTGCTAGTCCCGAATCTATAATTGTGATGTGCTTTGGTAAAATTTGTTTTAATACAGGCACTAAATAAGGATAATGGGTACAACCTAGCACTAAATAATCAATATGCGCTTTAATCATGGGTGTTAAATAGCTTTTAAGCAACGTTCGCATCTCATCCGAGTAAATCTCACCAGATTCTACCAAAGGCACAATACCCTCGCCTATTTGCTCAATTATAGTAGTGCTTGAATTGTATAAATCTGTTTTTTGATGAAACAACTCGCTACTTAAAGTGCCACGTGTTGCCAATATCCCTATGGCTTTACTTTTAGTTTGTAATGCCGCTGGTTTTATAGCTGGTTCAATACCTATAAAAGGAACATTATACTTAGCACGTAAAGCTTTAATTGCATTAGTTGTAGCGGTATTACAGGCAACTACAATTAATTTGCAGTTTTGATTGAGTAAGTATTCGGTATTTTTAATACATAGTTCTAAAATTTGATCTTTATGCTTTTCGCCGTAAGGTGCATATTGGCTATCTGCCAAATAAATGGTATCCTCAAAAGGAAGGATTTTATGAATTTCCTTCCAAATTGATGTGCCCCCCACACCAGAATCAAATATACCTATAGGTTGTTTACTCATAAAACAAAAGTATGAAAACAAAAAAAGCTACCAAATAGGTAGCTCTTTTTGTTAACTCTATGTATTGTTATTAAATACCTAAGTCCTTTTTAACGTCGGCCATAAGGTCTTTGCCTTTTGCTACTATCAAACCAGCAACATCCATTACGTACTCATAACCTTGTGCAGCAGCTACCTTTTCAATAGCAGCTAAAGCTTTTGCTTGAATTGGTCTTAACAAATCAGCTTGTTTTTTTTGAATCTCACCACGAGCATTTTGCTGAAATTCACCAATTTTTTGTTGCATTCCAATAATTTCATCACGACGCTTTAAGTTCTCTTCATCAGTTTTAGTACCAGCCTCTTGCTCATATTGTTTTGCTTTGTTAGTCATTTCATCCTGAAGAGTTTTTAAATCTGTTTCAAGTGTTTTTCCTAATCGTTCTAATTCTGCTTGTGCTTGTTTTGCTTCAGGCATTGCAGCTACTAGCTCTTGCGTATTTATGTGTGCTACTTTACTTTGTGCGTTTACAAAAGATAAACTTCCTACAAAAAGTGTAATTGCTAATACTGTTGTTTTAAATTGTTTCATTTTCTAAGTAATTGTTAATATTTGAGTTAATTATTTGTACTATCTTTTTTTTGAGCAGCTTTTCGTCGCTCTTCTAATATTTTTTTCTTTTTTTCTTCAATAGCTAGTCTCCGTTTTTGTATTGGTGTTAGCTCTTGCTCACTTGCCTTTTTTTCTGTTGTTTTTTTCTTTTTACTAGCCTCTTGTGCTTTTTTCTCTCTAGCTTCTAGTATTTTTCTTTTCTTTTCTTCCAAAGCTTTTTTACGAGCTTGTTGAGGTGTTAAGGCTATCTCTTTTTTTGCAGGTTGTGCCTTAGCATCTGTACTAACATTATCATCACCAGTCGCGGCAGGTTGTGCGGTTTTGGTATTTCTTTCGGCATTTCGGGCAGCCAGTTTTTCTTGTCTTGTTTTTTCTCGTTCGGCGGCAATAGCCTTCTTTTTTGCCTCACGTTCGGCTTTTAAAGCCGCTTGCTCATCTTTCCACTCTTGATTTAATCGTTTACGCTCTTCGGCTCTTGCTAAACGTTTTTCTTCTCTAGCTAAATCTTTATCTTCTTTTGATTGCGATGGTATAGCTGCTGTTGTTTCTTCAAGCTCTTCTTTTTGCTGTTCTTCAAGGGCCTTTCTTTCTTTTTTAGAGGTTGCCTGTTTACGCTTACCTGCTCTTGTAATGAGGCTTAATACACGGTCACTAATATTATATCGTTCTGCAGAGTATAGCATTACCACATCGGCCGATTTATCAAATATAAAATCGTATTTTCCTGTAGAAGCCACTTCTTGCACCGCATTAAATATTTGATCTTGTATGGGTTGTATTAACTGTTTACGCTGAATTATTAAATCGCCGCCTGCACCAAATCGTTTTTGTTGGTAATCTAACACTTCATTTTGTTCAATATCGATTTCTTCTTGCTTTTCTTCAATCAATTCTTTTGTTAGTAAAACACGTTCGTTATCTAACTGTTGTTTTTTTTGATTAATAGCGTTTAATTTTTTTTCAATATCAGTTTTCCATTTTTTAGTCTTTTCAGCTAAAAGTGTTTTGGCTTGATTGTACTCTTCAACATTTTCTAAAATATACTCTGTATCTATATAACCAATACGAACAGAGTTACGCTGAGCATGTAATGAAAAAGTTGTTAATAACCCAATTACTGCAATGTAAAGAACTTTTTTTATTTTAACTGATTTTTTATTCATGCCATAAAATTTGATAACTTAAAACAAGTTAATATTCTTCAAATTAACGAAATAATTTCTGAAAAATTTTAAGTCACCTTCAAATCTTATTATATCTATAGAAAATATCATGCCAAATTTTAAAATTGTTGCCCAATTATAAAGTGTGTTTCTAATCCGTTTGGTGTATCTAATCCTGGTAATGGGTCAAATCCGTAACCAAAATCGATACCTAACAGCCCAAAACTTGGTAAAAATATACGTACACCTGCACCTGCCGAGCGATTTACATTAAAAGGATCAAATTCCTTAAAACTATCAAATGCTTGACCAGCTTCAGCAAAACCTAATAAATATATTTTGGTTTGACCTTCTAAAATTACAGGGTAGCGCAGCTCTAATGAGTATTTATTATAAATTGAACTTCCTACAGATGTTGTTAATGAGTTATCAGGATAACCTCTTAATCCTACAATTTGCCTGCCGTCTAACGAGCCATTTTGTAAACCACTTCCTCCTAAAAAGAAACGCTCAAAAGGAATTACCCCTCTATCATTATTGTAGGCGCCCAAAAACCCAAAGTCAATACTTGGTCGTAACACTAACTTATCTGTAATTTGTGAATATAAAAGTGCTTTGAATTGAATTTTATAGAATTCTAAAAATTTTAAACGTTCACGATCTATATCTTGAATTCTTTCAGTTAATGTGGTTCTTGTATTATTTGACAAGGTTTCATTTCCGTTTAATCTATCAACAGCATCACCACGTTCTACTTGCAATTCGCCATAATCTACACCATTAAACGTTGAGTATGGTAATGAAAACTCGCCTGTTAAACTAAACTCCGACCCACCTGTTGGATAAATAGGGTCAACTCTTGTACTACGTCTGCTTAATGCAGCAGTATAAGAGATGTTATTTGATGATCCGTTTCTAAATGAAAACAAACTTCCTAAACTAAAATTTTGTAAATCATAATTTTGAAAGGTTAATGATTGTGATAATACAAAAAAGTCATCTGGTACAGTTAAACGTTTAGTTAGCCCAAAAGTAGCTCCTGTGATATTAAACCTGCTATCTCTATCAACACCTCCATTTAATTGGTCAAATTGAAATTGTGTTGACCTTGATATTGATGCAGAAAAACGTACTGGTTTTTTACCGCCTAACCAAGGTTCGGAAAAATTTAAACTATAGGTTTGAAAAAACTGACTTGCTTGTAAACGTAATGCTACACTTTGGCCATCACCTCTTGGCACTGGCTTATAAGCCGATTTATTAAAAATATCTTTAATCGAAAAGTTATTAAATGACAACCCCAATGTACCAATAAAGCCACCACCACCGAAGCCACCTTGTAATTCTATTTGACTAGAACCTTGTTCTACTACCGATAAATCGATATCTAAAGCCCCATCAACTTGGTTAACATTGGTAAGATCGGGCGATACTTGTTGCGCGTCAAAGTATCCTAAAGCACCTATTTCTCTAATGGTTCTTATAATATTAGATTTGCTATATAATTGCCCTGGGCGTATACGTAACTCTCTATATATTACTTTATCATTAGTCACGTCATTACCAATTATATTTACGTTATTAATGTAAGCAGGTTTACCCTCAACAATTCTAATTTCCATGTCAATAACATTTCCGTCGGCTTTTGTTTCTACAGGTATAATTCTAGAAAATAGGTAGCCATTATTTTGGTAAAAATTGGTTAAATCTAACGCATCTGGCCTTGAGTTATCAGCAATTCGTTTTTGTAGTTCAACACCATTATATGTGTCACCTCTAGAAATTTTAAGTATTTGATTTAACTGCTCGTCAGAAAACACAACATTACCTAAAAACTTAACATCGCCATAGGTGTATTTTTCGCCCTCAATAACGTCAAGGTTTAATGTTATTGTGTTGTCATCATTATATATTAAAGTGTCCGAAACTACACGAGCGTCTCTATAACCACGCTCTTTATATTTATCGACAAGATTTATTAAATCTTCATTATAAACATCTTCAATGTATTTTGAGCGTTTATAAAATCTAAATGGTTGTCTTTTTTTAGTTTTCTTTAAAAACTTGCGTAATTTTTTTGAACTAATTTTCTCATTACCCGTAAAAGCAATGTTCTTAATTTTAATTTTGCTGCCTTTATTTATATCAAGCAACATGTTAACTTTTGGTTTATTGGTAGAGTCTTGAATGGGTTTTGATATAATATTTACATTGGCTTTTAAAAACCCTTTTTTACGATATTTTTTTTCGAGATAATTTTTTGTAGTAGTTACTAAGTTTTCAGTAACCTTAACACCTTTTTGAAGTTTGTTCTCTTCTATTATTTTTTTTGATTTACGTTCATTAACACCATCAATAGTTAGTTGGTTTAATTGAGGTAAGTCGGTAAGTTCAATTTCTATATCAATAGCATTACCATCTATTTTGGTAACATAAACATCAACACTACTAAAAAGCTTTGTTTCCCAAAGTTTTTTTATGGCTGCCGAAATCTCTTTACTTGTAGGTAATATAATTTCTTTTCCTTTTCTTAAACCAGAAGCCGCTATTACTGTAGCCTCGCTATATGCTTTACTACCTATAACAGTTACGTTTTCGAGTTTATAGGTTTTGCCGTTTTCAATAGTAGGGGCTTGGGCAAAAAGGCTTGAGGTTGTTAGTAAAAATACTAGACACAAAAAAGAGGTAAATGTTACTTTATTTTTGTGTTGTTTTAATTTGTTCACTTGTTTTTCCAAATCGTCTTTCTCTTTGTTGGTAATCATTAATGGCTACATACAAATCTTGTTTTTTAAAGTCTGGCCATAGCACATCAGTAAAATACAATTCTGCATAAGCAATTTGCCATAGTAAAAAGTTACTTATCCGTTGTTCTCCACTGGTTCTGATAAGCAAATCTACGTCTGGTAAATTGTGCGTGTAAAGATGCTGATTTATTACCGATTCATCAATTTTTTCGGGCGAAATTATATTATTTTTAACTTTAATAGCTATTTCTTTAAGTGAATTTATAAGTTCGTCCCTTGATCCGTAGCTTAATGCTACAGTTAAAGTCATGTGTGTATTGTTTTTGGTAAGCTCAATAACATCCATTAACTCTTGATAAACTTTTTTGGGCAATGACTGTATATCGCCAATTGTATTAAGTTTAATATTATTTTTATGAAGATGACTCATCTCTTTTTTAAGCGATGACACTAAAAGTTTCATTAAGGTTTGCACTTCTAGCTTTGGTCTATTCCAGTTTTCGGTCGAAAACGCATACAAAGTAAGGTGTTTTATGCCTATTTCGGCGGAAGCTTCAACAACTTCTTTTACAGATTTTGCGCCATTTTCATGCCCAAAAACTCTTAATTTATTTTGTTTTTTAGCCCAACGCCCGTTGCCATCCATTATTATGGCAATATGCTGTGGTAATTTAGATTCTTGAATTTTTGATTTTAAATTAGTCAAAACAATAACATGGTTTTTCGCCAAAGGTATAAGATATTGTTATTCCAGAAAAGACATACCAATCTTTATTGTTTAAATTTCCAAATTTTAGTTGATTAGGAAAGTCCTCTTCACTTACAGTAGGAAAGCTCCCATCTAGATTATCTGTAAATGTAAATTTTGCACTTACTTCGGCGGCTACAACAAACACCCCCATAACTTTAGCTTTAACACCAAAGGTTAAAGGAATCCCTATTTGCCACGATTCATCGCCTTGCTCTACAAAGTCTAGCGAGGTATCATAATGAAAATTTTTATGATTAAACACACTAATACCAGTAAATAAATACGGTGTAATTGCAGGATCTCCTTTATGCTGATCAAAATTAAAGAAATTAAACTCCATACCTGCCGACACATCTATAAGGTCGGTTTTAAACCATAAATCTCGTTGTACACGTCGTGGGTCGGCAGAGTCAGCATCAAGCGCTTTTAAGTTTGTAAATATCGCGCTAAATCGCCAGGCGTGTCTTGCCGATCGATTCCATTTAACTATCCCTCCAAAAGCAAATGCGTTTGGGTTAACATATGTTGTTGAGCCTACATCGCCAACAAAATTAGATCCGCCAGCAAAAAGCCCAATTTCGTACATTTGAGCGTTACTTACGTGACATGTTAATATAAAAGTTGTTAGTATTAACCAATACTTCATAGCAAATTAGTTTCCAAAAATTACAATTAAACTAGGTTTAATTTAGCATTCTGTATTGAGTAAACTGTTATTTATGTTATTTATTGCTTATTTCTTTGATCTTCTCCCCAAAGAAGTTTTTTTCTGAGAGTTTTTAAAAAACTTTCATCATTCAGTTCTATGATTTTAGTCTTAAAATCGGCTTTTTCGATTGTTATAAGAGTGTTGTTTTTTAAAGTTGCAATTCTAGAGTCTAAAGACATTAAATGACTGTTTTCTCGACCATCAACCTTAATACTTATTTTGGTTGTGTTGGGTATAATTAAGGGGCGGGCATTTAAATTATGGGGTGCAATTGGAGTAATTACAAAATTATTTGACCCTGGTGTAACCACTGGCCCTCCACAACTAAGTGAATAACCTGTAGAGCCTGTGGGTGTAGCAACAATTAACCCATCAGCCCAATATGACGTAAGGTACTCATCATCCAAATACGTTTCGACGGTTACCATCGATGTGGTGTTTTTTCGGCTTACCGTAATTTCATTTAACGCCACATTAAACTCTAAAACCTCTTTATTTTTAGGTGTTGTGCTTACAGAAATTAATGACCGCTCTGAAATGCTATAATTTTTATTTAAAAGTTCATCTACGGCAAACTCAATTTTATCTTTAGGTATTGTTGCCAAAAAGCCTAGTCGCCCTGTATTGATACCTATTATAGGAATATCAAGATCCTTAATTTGCGTAACAGCTCTTAATATAGTGCCATCGCCACCTATACTTATTAATAAATCAAACGAATTATCTAATTTAGAAAATGTTTTTATCTGTGTGTTTTTAAACTGATAATCATTAGCTTTTTGTATCGCTTTATAGTATGTTTTTTCAAGATAAACCGAAACTTCTTTTTGAATTAAAACATCTAAAAGTGTTTTAACGGTACTTTTTGAGGCTTCATTATAATAATGTCCAAAAACAGCAAATTTCATGTTTTAAATATTTAAGTATTTATTTAAATATTCTGATCGTTCTTTAAGGTTTTGTACAAAAGCATCATCCTTGTGTTGAGACACTACGTTATAGCCATAGCGCCTAAAAGATTGTATAATTGCATTTAAATCAGAGTTATTGATTTTTAGAGTTAATTGCACAACGTCATTTTTTAATTTTGACACAAAAACACCTAATAATTTTGCGTTATCCGATTCTACAATTTGGCTTACCTCACTAAATGAATAATCATTATATCCTTTTTCAACCACTAAAAGGTTTCCGTTTTCCGAAAAAAATGGTGTTGCATTAAATAATGTAATAATATCATTTAGCTCATAATATCCTAAATACACATTATTTTTATCTAAAACTGGTAAAATATTAGTTTCATTTTGAGCAAAAACCTCTAAAACGTCAAGCCATAACACGTCATTTCTTACATAAAACCCTTCTAAACTGTATAAGTAATCCTCTACATTTTTATAAGAATCATAACAATGTACATCGGTTTCCGATAGGCATCCATAATATATACCATCTTTTTCTACAGGTAGGTGTGAGTATGTAAATTGACTAAACAATGCTTTTACATCTTTAATTGAAGTCTTTCCTGACAGCAACTCGATATCATTTATAATATAATCAGTAAGTGACATGTTTCCTTTTTAATGAACTGCAAATTAATTAAAAAATAACAGACAAAGCTTATCTTACTTTGTATTTTTGTATTAGAAAATTTTGAATAAAATGACCAAACTAAGTGTAAACATAAATAAAATAGCCACATTACGTAACTCAAGAGGTGGCGATTTACCAAATGTGGTTCAATTTGCTAAAGATGTGCAGGCTTTTGGCGCCGAGGGCGTTACTATACATCCAAGACCTGACGAACGCCACATACGCTATCAAGATGCCATTGATTTAAAACCTGAGGTTTACACCGAATATAATATTGAGGGCAACCCTATAAAAAAATTTATTGATCTGGTTTTAAAAACAAAACCAACACAGGTAACTTTAGTGCCTGATGCTATTGATGCCATAACCTCAAACGCTGGTTGGGACACCGTTAAACATAAAAGTTTTTTAACCGAAGTTATTAGTGAGTTTAAACAAAATAACATTAGAACGTCTATTTTTTTGGACCCCGTTTTATCTCAAGTCGAAGCTGCCGTTGCTACAGGTACCGATCGCATTGAGCTTTATACCGAAGCTTATGCACATCAATATGGTTTAGGCAACAAAAAAGCTATTGAGCCGTATACAAAATGTGCCGAACTCGCTTCAAAATTAGGGCTTGGCGTAAACGCAGGTCACGATTTATCATTAGATAATATTGCTTTTTTTAAAGCCAATGTTCCTAATTTATTAGAAGTCTCAATAGGACATGCTTTAATTTCGGAAAGCTTGTATTTAGGAATCGAAAATGTGGTTAACATGTATTTACACAAATTAAAATAATATGCTGCTACATTCAAATATTTTTGGCGAAGGCAAACCTTTTATCATTCTGCATGGTTTTTTAGGCATGAGTGACAATTGGAAAACACTTGCAAAGGCTTTTAGCGCTCAAGGCTACCAAATGCATTTAGTTGACCAACGTAACCATGGTCGAAGTTTTCATGACAACGATTTTAATTACGAAGTTTTAGCCAATGATTTAAAAACCTATTGCGAACACCACCAGCTTACAAATGTGATTTTATTAGGACACTCAATGGGCGGAAAAACAGCCATGCTTTTTGCAGCACTATACCCAAACCTAGTCTCTAAACTAATAATTGCTGATATTGCGCCACGGTTTTACCCGGTACATCATGATGCCATACTTAATGGTTTATCAGCATTAGATTTTAACATTATAAAAACCCGAAAAGAAGCCGAAAACACCTTAGCAAGTTACGTGCCCGAATTTGGTGTGCGTCAATTTTTATTAAAAAACCTGTATTGGGTACAAAAAGGGCAACTTGGTTTACGCATAAATCTTAACGTTTTAAAAGCTAATGTTGAAGAAGTTGGTGAAGCCCTACCTAATCATTTAAAATTTACAGGCCATACACTATTTTTACGTGGCGATAGGTCCGAATATATAACAACAAACGACGAGCCCACCATAAAACTACAATTTAATAACGCAAACATTACAACCATTAGCAATGCAGGGCATTGGCTACATGCCGAAAACCCTAAAGAATTTTATGAGGCCGTTATGAAGTTTATTCACTAATTAACAGCAACTTAAAAAGTTTGCTACAACTGCAAAAATTACGTATTTTTGCAGACCAATTTTTTACATCATACACAATGAATATTACGAGAGAGAACATTGACGAGTTAAATGCCGTTGTAAAAGTAGATATCGAAAAAAACGATTACTCTGATAAAGTTGAAAAAATCTTATCTGATTATCGTAAAAATGCCAACATTCCTGGTTTTAGAAAAGGTCACGTCCCAATGGGAATGATTAAAAAACAATACGGAAAAGCTGTATTAATTGACGAGGTAAACAAATTACTGCAAGAAACTATTGGCAAATATCTAGTTGATGAAAAACTTGACGTTTTAGGCAACCCACTTCCAAGACCTCAAGACGACTTAGATTGGAATAGCGATGATTATTCGTTTGAATTTGAACTAGGTTTAGCTCCAAAATTTGAAGTTAACCTAAACGCAAAAAAACCAATAACACAATATAAAATTGTTGCTGATGATAAAATGCTTGACGATCAAGTTGTAAACATCCAAAAACAATACGGCAAATTAGTTTCAAAAACCGAAGTTGCTGAAGCAGATGAAATTACAGGAACATTTTTTAATGAGGAGCATGCCATTGACAACACCGCAACATTAACTTTAGACAAGTTAAAAGGTAAAGCAAACGTCAAAAAATTTATAGGCGCAAAAGTTGATGACATCATCACTTTAAAAACTAAGAGTTTATTTAATGAAACTCACGATGCCGCTGCACTATTAAAACTGAGTAACGAAGATGTTGAAAATTTAAACACAGAAGTAACATTTACAATTACCGAAGTGAATACGCGTGAATTGGCCGAACTAGACCAAGAGTTATTTGATAAACTTTACGGTAAAGACACTATTAAATCGGTTACCGAGCTTAAAGATAAAATTAAAGCTGACGCTGAAAAACAATTTGAACAACAAGCCGACCAAAAATTATTAAACGACGTTACTGAACATTTAATAGAAAACACAAAATTTGACCTTCCTGCTACATTTTTACAAAAATGGATTCAAAATACTGGCGAAAAACCTTTAACTGAAGAAGAAGCTAAAGAAGAATACGAAAAATCTGAAAAAGGCATGCGTTACCAATTAATTGAAAGCCGAATTATGGCCGATCATAAACTTGATGTTAATTTTGAAGATATTAAATCATTTTCAAAAGATATGATTCGCACACAAATGGCGCAATTTGGTCAAACTAACCCAACCGATGAGCAGTTAGAAGATATTTCTCAAAGAGTATTATCTAACCAAGATGAAGTAAAACGTTTGTCAGAGCAAGTAACAAGTCAAAAATTACTTAACTTCTATAAAGAAAATGTTAACACTAAGCAAAAAGAATTAAGCTACGAAAAATTTGTAAAAGAAGTTTACGGCTCTTAATTTTAAAATATTTAGTATCTTTAGGCGTTGAACTCTCAAGAGCTCAACGCTTTTTTTTATTAAAAATAAATCTTAACTCAAAATATGAATTTCGGAAAAGAATTTGAAAAATTTGCTACTAAAGATCAAGGTATAAGTAGTACATATTACAACAAAATAATTAGTAGCATGTATCCTACTAATCTAACGCCAAATATTATCGAAGAGCGCCAATTAAATGTGGCGATTTTTGACGTGTTTTCGCGTTTAATGATGGATAGAATTATCTTTTTAGGCACAGGCATTAACGACCAAGTGGCAAACATTATACAAGCACAATTATTGTTTTTAGAAAGCACCGACCCTACAAAAGACATCCAAATTTACATCAACTCACCAGGAGGTAGTGTTTACGCCGGTTTAGGTATTTATGACACAATGCAACTTATAAAACCAGATGTAGCTACAATTTGCACAGGCATGGCAGCATCAATGGGTGCGGTTTTATTATGCGCAGGTGAAAAAGGTAAACGAAGTGGCTTAACACACTCACGCGTTATGATTCACCAACCATTAGGTGGTGCTCAAGGTCAAGCAAGTGATATCGAAATTACAACCCGCGAAATTTTAACCTTAAAAGAGGAGCTTTACAAAATTATAAGCAAGCACTCTGGTCAAGATTACGATAAGGTTTTTCAAGATAGTGATAGAGATTACTGGATGAAAGCTGACAAAGCCTTAGATTACGGAATGATTGACGAAATATTAACAAGAGGTTAAACACAATAACCACTTACTTTATTACCATTTATGGCTAAAGAAAAATTAGAATGTTCATTTTGTGGACGAAATAAACCTGAAACAAATTTATTAATTGCAGGATTAGATGCACATATTTGTGACCGATGTATTGAGCAAGCGCACGGCATTGTAATAGAAGAAAGTAAAGATGTTTCTAACGAAAGTTTATCTGCCGAACTCACACTTCGAAAACCACAACAAATAAAAGCGTTTTTAGACGAATATATTATAGGTCAAGATCATACAAAAAAAGTGATGTCGGTTGCAGTTTACAACCACTATAAACGTTTATTACAAAAACCAACCGAAGATGATATTGAAATACAAAAAAGCAATATCATTATGGTGGGACAAACAGGTACAGGTAAAACTTTAATGGCAAAAACAATTGCCAAAATGCTTAATGTACCTTTGGCTATAGTAGATGCTACAGTTTTAACCGAGGCAGGTTATGTTGGTGAAGATGTTGAAAGTTTACTCACAAAACTGCTTCAAGCAGCCGATTATAATCTTGAAAATGCCGAGCGTGGTATTGTTTTTATAGATGAAATTGACAAAATTGCTCGAAAAAGCGACAACCCATCAATCACTAGAGATGTATCTGGCGAAGGCGTACAGCAAGGTTTATTAAAACTATTAGAAGGCTCTATTGTTAACGTGCCACCAAAAGGCGGAAGAAAACACCCAGATCAAAAATTTATTGAGGTTAATACCGAAAATATATTATTTATAGCTGGTGGAGCTTTTGATGGCATTGAGCGTAA
This sequence comes from uncultured Flavobacteriaceae bacterium, assembly GCA_937924845.1. Taxonomy (GTDB): domain Bacteria; phylum Bacteroidota; class Bacteroidia; order Flavobacteriales; family Flavobacteriaceae; genus CALDUQ01. Next base: position 3,140 of record CALDUQ010000097.1, on the reverse strand, counting down.
CGTTTCTAAACGACTTAACATGGCAGCCGTTGGCTACAAAACTTCGGCTAAAGATGATGACGATATTGATTTAGACAACTTGCTACAATATATTACACCACGAGATTTAAAAGATTTTGGTTTAATACCCGAAATTATAGGGCGTTTACCTGTGCTAACACACATGAATCCGTTAGACAAAAATACACTTAGAGCCATCTTAACCGAGCCTAAAAATGCCATTATCAAACAATATCAAAAATTATTTGAAATGGATGATATTGAACTTAATGTTACTACTGGCGCATTAGATTTTATCGTTACAAAAGCTATTGAGTATAAACTAGGTGCTCGTGGATTAAGGTCACTTTGTGAAGAAATTTTAACCGATGCTATGTTTGATTTACCAGGTGGTGATAAGAAAAAACTTAGTGTTACCAAAGCGTATGCTGAGGGTAAACTGTCTAAAGTAAAACTAAAAAAATTAAAAGCGGTGTCTTAAAATTTTTAAGCATTTAATCGCAATAACTCGTCAATATATTGTCTAGAATTTGACAATCTAGGTATTTTATGTTGTCCACCGAGTTTATCATTAGATTTAAGCCAATCATAAAACAAATGCGTTCGCGCAATGTTTATTTTTGGCTTTTTTAATGTCATATTATTATATCGCTTTGCCTCATAATCAGAGTTTAATGCTTTTAAAGCATTATCAAGTAACTCATTGAAATAATCAATATTATCAGGGTGTTTTTTAAACTCGATTAGCCACTCGTGCGCACCTTTTTCTTTCCCTTCCATAAAAATTGGAGCAGCAGTGTACTCTTTAATCTCAGCATTTGTTTTTTGGCAAACACGTTTTAAAGCTTCTTCGGCATTTTCAATAATTAATTCTTCGCCAAAGGCATTAATATGGTGTTTTGTTCTACCAGACACTTTTACACGATAAGGACTAAGTGATGTAAATCTCACTGTATCCCCTATTTTATAACGCCAAAGTCCTGCGTTGGTAGTGATAATTATGGCGTAATTTTTATGCAATTCGACGTCGCTTAACCTAATAATTTTTTCGTCTTTTGTACCATAGGTGTCCATTGGTATAAATTCATAAAAAATACCATAATCAAGCATCAATAATAAATCTGACGAATTATTTTGATCTTGTATTGCAAAAAAACCTTCCGAAGCATTATAAATTTCATAATACTTAAAATTATGCTTAGGGATAATATTTTTATACTGTGCTACGTATGGCAAAAAGCTCACTCCGCCATGAAAATACACCTCTAGATTAGGCCAAATATCTAACAAATGGTTCTTACCTGTAGATTCTAAAACATTATTTAACAGCACGAGCATCCATGAGGGTACACCAGCTAGGCTAGTTACATTTTCTTTAATGGTTTCGTCAACAATAGCTTGCATTTTGTACTCCCAGTCACTCATTAAGGACACCTTATTTGATGGGGTACTGCTAAACTCTGCCCAAAAAGGCATATTATCTATTAAAATAGCCGATAAATCACCAAATGATGTACCGTTTTGTTTGTAAAGTTCTTTACTTCCGCCCAATCTCAAACTTTTGCCTTTAAACAATTGCGATTCAGGATTGTTATTTAAATACATGCACAATAAATCCTTACCAGCGGCATAATGACAATTTAGTAACGACTCTGTGCTTACAGGGATAAATTTACTTTTTGCATTTGTAGTTCCGCTAGATTTTGCAAAAGATTTAATAGGCGTTGGCCAAAATACATTAGATTCGCCTTGGCGTGATCGCTCTATTAAATGTTTAAAGCTTTCGTAATTAGTTACCGGTATACGCTCAGCAAAGGTTTTGTAATTAGTAATAGAGTTAAAACCGTATTCTTTACCAAATTGAGTATCTTTAGCTTTAATTAAATGACTTAAAATCAATTCATTTTGAACCTCATTAGGGTATTTTAAAAACAAATCGATTTGATGAAATCGCTTTTTTAAAAACCATGAGGCAATAGAATTTACTAACGGAATTGGCATAGGTTAATTATATTTACAGTTACTAAAAATAGTAAAAATATTTTATGCAATATCAAGGTGTTTTAACAAAAATGCAAACTGAATTTGGCGAAACCATTCAGTATTTTTTAGTGTTTGAATCAGATTTTATTCACGTTAATCAGTTATTAAATAAAACATTAAACATTCAGTTTATAAAACAGCAATGTTTAAATTGTAAAAACGACCGTAACATTTATCGACAAGGGTTTTGTAAAAATTGTTTTTTTGACATCCCACAAGCGGCTGATTGGATTATGAAACCCGAATTAAGTAAAGCACATTTGGATATTGAAGATCGCGATTTAGAGTACGAAAAAAGCGTGCAATTAAAACCGCATATTGTATATTTAGCAAATTCTAGCAACATAAAAGTTGGTGTGACACGAAAAAGCCAAGTACCAACACGCTGGATTGACCAAGGTGCTAATAATGCTATTGCCATTGTAGAAACCCCGAACAGATATTTAGCAGGAATTACCGAAGTTGCGTTAAAACAACATGTAGCTGACAAAACAAATTGGCGCGAAATGCTTAAAAACACCTCAAAAAATGAGGATTTACTAGCTTTTAGAGACAGCTTAAAATCATCTATTCCTGCGGAAGCACAACCTTATTTTATTGCATCTAATATGCCTACGGAAATTAATTTTCCTGTACATCAATACCCAGAAAAACCAAAATCGCTTAATATTATAAAATCACAATCATATACCGGCAAATTGGTTGGCATAAAAGGACAGTACTTAATTTTTGATGACGATACGGTATTTAATATCCGAAGTAATGAGGGTAATGTAGTATCCTTAAATATTGGGTAAAAGTATCTGTATTTATAAGTTAATATCTAATTGAAGGAGGCTTTATTACTTTTAATCCAAACAATATTGAATTAAAACACATACAATTTTATAGCCTGGAGTAATGCTATAAAAACCAATAATACACCAGTAACTTTATTAACAATACTGGTAATGTTTTGCACTCTATGTTTTATATACACACTAAATTTACTGTAGATTAACAACGTTATTAGCTTGCCAATATAAACACCTACAAAAAACAAAATTAAAATAGTTAGCGATGAGTTTAAGGATAACATGATATTATTACTATTTAAA
>CALDUQ010000096.1 GCA_937924845.1 uncultured Flavobacteriaceae bacterium | reverse complement strand
ATCTACAACACCTGCAGGTATTTTTACACTTACGGTTTCTTCTTTAGATATTAATCCTTGTGCGTCTGCATTAGCTGGTTTTTTATCTAAACTTTGACCAGCACCACCACAAGTAGGACATGCTGTAGCTGTTTGCATTCTACCTAAAATAGTGTTAGTAACTCGCGTTACTTGTCCTTGTCCATTACACGTACTACAGGTTTTGTAACTTACACCATCTGCCTGTACTTTGCGTTTTACTTTTATTTTCTTTTCTACACCGTTAGCGATTTCTTCTAAGGTAAGTTTAACTCTAATTCTTAAGTTACTTCCCTTAACAACACGGCGACCACCGCCACCAAAACCGCCAAAGCCTCCGCCACCGCCGAAACCTCCAAAAATATCACCAAACTGGCTAAATATGTCATCCATATTCATGCCACCGCCAAAGCCACCGCCACCAGCACCGCCTTCAAAGGCTTGGTGTCCGTATTGGTCATAACGTGCTTTTTTGTCGGCATTACTTAAAATTTCGTAAGCCTCGGCTGCTTTTTTAAATTTTTCTTCAGCGTCTTTATTATCAGGATTTTTGTCAGGATGATATTTTAAAGCCATTTTTCTATAGGCTTTTTTTATCTCTGCAGCACTTGCACTTTTGCTAATGCCTAATACGTCGTAAAAATCTTCTTTCATGGGTTTACCTTGTTTTTATTGACCAATAACTACTTTTGGAAAACGAATTACTTTTTCGCCCAGTTTGTAGCCTTTTTCAATAACATCTATAATTTTACCTTTCATATCATCACTAGGTGCTGGTATTTGTGTTACCGCTTCGTGATTATCGGCATTAAATACGTCGCCAGCCTTAGCTTCAACAACTTCAAGGCCTTTATTTTTTAATGTGGTTAACATTTTTTGATAAATTAACAGGACACCTTTACGTAATTCTTCCGCCTCTTTGTCATCTTCAATATGGGTTAAAGCACGTTCAAAATCATCAATAATTGGTAACATTGCCACCATTACATCTTGACTTGCGGTTTTAAATAGGTCAATACGTTCTTTTGTAGTTCGCTTTTTGTAGTTTTCAAACTCAGCAAATAAACGTAAAAATTTATCTTTTTCGCCCTTTAATTCATCTTGAAGTTTTTCTTCTTCAGTACGTGTATCTTGGGTTTCCTCTTTAGTTTCCGTCGCAGCAGAATCTTCAGATGTGTTTTCTGTTTCGTTTGCTGGTATTTGCTCTTCGGTTATATCTTCTTGTTTAGCTTTTTTACTCATCGCTATTTAAGTCTTTAGATTTGAAATGTATTTGTAATGAAGTTGGCAAAAGTACTGCCATTGTGTGTATAATGCCAAATTGACACGATATATTTACCCAATTAAATTTTTAATCGTCTCGTCAATGGTATTAAATTTAAAAGTAAAACCAGATGCTAAACTGTTTTTAGGGATTACAAATTGACTTTCAAAAAGTAACTGATGCATTTCGCCTAAAAGTAATTTTAATAAAAATTTTGGTGTGTTTGGCAAAAACATTGGGCGTTTTAAGGTTTTGGCAATGCTTTTGGTTAGTACTAAATTAGTAACAGGGTTGGGTGCTGTACCATTATAAACACCATGAAGTTGGTTGTTGGTAATATGCATAAAAAGCCTAGCTAAATCATGTTTATGAATCCATGATTGCCATTGCTTACCGCTACCCATTGCAGCGCCAAGTCCTAACTTAACAGGGTTTACTAATTTAGGTAAAGCACCTTCGTTTTTATCAAGCACTAAGCCAATACGCACTTTTGCTACTTTTATGTTTATTGTGTTAAAGATATGGGCCTCGTTTTCCCATGCGTTTACAACGTCTCCTAAAAAACTTTTTGCTTTTGTAGTATGAGTTTCGTTATAGTGCTGTGTTAATGAGCTTGGGTAAATGCCAATGGCACTAGCGGTAATTAGCTGCTTAACGTTGGTGTTATGCTTTGAAATAGCATTGTGTAAAAGTTGTAAGCTTTTTACACGGCTGTCAAGTATTTCTTTTTTGTAGCTTGATGTCCAACGTTTCGCTATGGTTGCGCCTGCTAAGTTTATAATTGTTTCTACATTATTAAAACAATTGTTGTCGATTTCGTTAGTGTCTAAATCCCAGTAAAAACCTTTTAAATTAGGCTCGGTTTTAAGTTTAGATTTTTTGGTGGTTAAATAATGTACGGTGTAATTATTTTTTAAACATAACTCGGTAATAGCTTTTCCAACTAATCCTGTAGCACCTGTTATAAGTATTGTTTTTGACATTGTAGTTTAGTTATGGTTTGGTTGCTCTTAGCATTTCACGTTTTCCTGGAGGGCCGGGTAAACGTTCAACTGTAAAGCCAACCGATTGCATAGCACGTCTAACACTTCCTTTTGCAGAATAGGTAACTAAAATGCCACCGTTTTTTAAGGCAGTAAACATAATTTTAAAAATGCTTTCTGTCCAAAGTTCTGGTTGTACTCTAGCGCCAAATGCATCAAAATATATGAGATGATGTTGATTAGTGTCTGTAATATCTGTAAAGAATTTTTGTTGTTTTTCTAAGTAAAAATTAGAAGTGATTTTTGATAATTTTCCCCATGGGGCATCATGAATATCAGTAAATAAAGTTTTGTTGTGTGAAGGTGATAATTTAGTGTAGTTTAAAGCGTTTAGCTCATTTTTAGAAACTGGGTAAGCCTCAACACCATAATAATTTATACGGTAATTTATTGTGTTTTGAGCCGTTAAAAAGGCGTTTAAACCAGTGCCAAACCCTATTTCTAAAATTGAAATAGGGTTTGTGTTTTGGTTTATGTTTACATAGTGTTGTAATCCATGTTTTATAAAAACATGATTAGCCTCTTGTATGGCACCATGTGTGGAATGGTATTGCTCGTTCCAATCTTCAATTTGAATAGTTGTTGAGCCATCTCCAGTTATGATAATTTGACGTTTCAACTTAAATTTTAAGTAATACGCCGTCAGCTACAAACGCATAGGTTTTTTTAGGTGCTAAAATTTTTGCGATTTCCGATTCAGGTTTACCTGCATCTTGCGCAAAATGTTTTAACTCATCAATAGAGGTTTCTTTAACAAAAGCCTTACCTTCAATAATGGCATCGCCTTTAGCGTCAAGTGGTACAAAAAAACCATAGTCTTTAAATGTAACACGTACTTCTTGGTCTTGACCTAAATCCAAAGTCATCCAACACCCTTTTTTTACGCATACTTTTTTTATGCTTGCAGAAACTTTTGCAGTTAAGGTGTCATTTTTTTCTAAAGCCTCTATTTTTTGTTTGAAAGTAGCAGCGTTTAACGCTGCATCATCAGTTATTTTTTTGCCATAGGCGGTGTAAGTGGTTGCACTTGAAGCTACTTTTTGAGTTGCTGGAGGTGTTGTTTTTTGTTGTTTTGAAGTCTTTTCTTGACAAGAAAGCAATAATACACAGATTGTAATAGGTAAAAATAGGAATTTCATAATGTAATAGTTTGTTTTGTAACAAAGATATATTAAAATTAAATTAGTACAATTTACAAAATGTTTAAATTTGTAAAAAAAATATAATTTGCATAATGAATATAGCAATAGAAAAAACAGTTAATTCTAGAATAGATACTATTGATTTTGACAACTTAAAATTTGGTCATGTTTTTTCAGACCATATGTTTGTTTGTGATTATGAAAACGGTGCTTGGCATTCGCCAAGAATAGTGCCTTATGCACCAATAAGTTTAGCGCCATCTGCAAAAATATTTCATTATGGTCAGTCTATATTTGAAGGCATGAAGGCTTATAAGGATGAGAACGGCGATGGTTGGTTATTTAGACCACTTGAAAATTTTAAGCGTATTAACCTTTCGGCTAAGCGTTTGGCTATGCCCGAATTGCCAGAAAACATATTTATGGAAGGTTTAAAGCAATTGTTAACGGTTGATAATGATTGGATTCCTACTAAAGCAGGTAGCTCGATGTATATTAGACCGTTTATGTTTGCTAGCGGTGAAGGGTTTCATGCTTCGCCAGCCGATGCATATAAGTTTGTAATTGCTTTAGCGCCATCGGGTTCGTATTTTTCTGGGGAAGTGACCGTAAAGATAGAAGAAAAATATTCACGTTCAGCAAATGGTGGTGTAGGCTATGCTAAAGCTGGTGGTAACTATGCTGGGCAGTTTTATCCAACTGAGCTAGCAAAACAACAAGGTT
>CALDUQ010000095.1 GCA_937924845.1 uncultured Flavobacteriaceae bacterium | reverse complement strand
AAAGATTTAAACGATTATTACTTGTCATATATCCGATAATTAGTTTATATCAATAAAGTGGAACTTGCAAAAAACGTTAGCTTTTGGACTTAATACAGAACCTAATTTTAAAGTCATCAATTAAAATACAGATATAAAAATTTAATAGTCTTCGTAAATAACCAAAACGCACTGCTTAGTAATAACTATCTGATTTATAAATACATTGTTCTAAACAATTTTTCCTTCCTGTTCAATTGGTATATTCTTTTCTTTACAATATTTTTCTACTTCAGAATCTGTTTTAAAATAATCATCACAAAAACTCTCAAACTCTTTTTTGGTTGCTTTCAGGTATTCTTCTGGAGCAGTTAGCATAGTTTTAGTTTGTTTAATAAACTTTTCGAATTCAAAGTTTATTTCACACAATTTATCCAGTGTCTTAAAATCAAGCTCTTTAAATTTAGGTTGAAATAGAACTTTACTTTCGTATGGGTTTCCGCTTAATTCAATAACTCCAATTCCGAAAGATTGATTTAGTCGTTCCATTTCGTCCATTAAATTTTTACTAATCTCAAACGCAACTAAATATCCGTAATTCGCCCAACTTGAATTAGAAACAGCCTGAAAAAAGCATTTTTTTAATTCATAATCAGATTTAATTTCTCGTTTTAATTCATACGAAATTAAATTAAAAGCATCTGACTTATTAATTACCTTTAAAAGTGAATTACTTGCCTGATTTTTTAAATTTAAAAAATTAATGCCTAACATATCTGGATGAACCCATTTTTGATGATCATCTTTACTGTTTGCTGATTTTTCGTGAAATATAGTCTTTGAATAAATATTTTGACTTTTCAAATATGAACTTAAAAGTTTATGTAAATCTCTTTCTTGATATTTTTTAGCTACAGCTTTTTTAGACAGGGACTCTTTTTCAACTACAGCAGAAAGATTTAATTCACTTTCATATTTTGATAAATAGTATTCAAACCCTTTTTTGCCTTTTACGCGTTTAACTCTCGAATCGCTTTGTCTTATAAAATGACCTAATTGAGCACCAATTGTATCAGAAGGGGTTTTTGCATTTTCCCAATTATAATAGTTCTTATCGTCAATCATTTTCAGAACTTCTAAATATGTATATGACCCAACATTATCTTCTAATACTTTTAAAATTGCCTCTTTTATTGTCATATATCCGATAATTAGTTTATACCAAACTCATAATAATCATATTTAGCCCTAAGCCAAGTTTTATTTTTAAGACTATCTGTACGGTAACTTAGTCGTTTTTCAGGCAATACAAACCCTTTAATAGTTTGAGATTTTGTAGTAATAACCAAACTATAATGATCGCTGGTTTTAACCCAATACCCTAAATTTTGAAATGTTTTGATATCAAAGTATAAATGCCATATTGCCGTGCTACCATCAAAAACAACTTTTAAATCATGTGCTTGTTTACCTTCAAAATCAATAATACCCTGGTAGGTTTTTTTTGCATTTTGATCGTTTAAATTAAACGGTAAACTTATTACAAAACTTGAAGCATTTATGCTGTTTTTGATTTTATTGGTAGTTAGCAACGTATCTAAAGTACCGTTTATAAATTTTAAATAGTGTTGCCCTTTTTGCGTTAGCTGTACAGTATCATTATTTTCAATATATGTAATATAGTTATCTCCATTTGCTTTAAAACGGTTATGGTCACTTCTCTTTTTTTCTACAACACCTTGGTTATCATAAAGCACAACATCTTTATTAAAACTTAGTTGCTCAATTGCCTCCCAATTATTTGCACCACCATGGGCAACCATAACTTTGTCTAACAATGTAGTTGCTGTTAGTTGCTCTTTTGGATTATCGGGCAAAATAAAACCTATTAGTCGCCATGAAAAAAAAGCTAACACCACTACACCTATTGCATAATACAGTAGGTTTTGAAATTTTTCGTTCATAATAATATAAGGTAAGTTTAAGGGGTTATGAGTTCATTATATCTTCAATCTCATCAGCTTCTATAGGTATATTACGCATTAAATTAAAAGGCTCGGCATTATTTTGTATCACAACATCATCTTCTAATCTAATACCAAAACCTTCCTCTGGTATATAAATTCCAGGTTCTACAGTAAACACCATATGCTCTTGCATTGGTTGAGTTAAAAGTCCGTAATCATGGGTATCTAAACCAATATGATGTGACGTACCGTGCATAAAATACTTTTTATACGCTGGCCAATCAGGATTTTGGTTTTGAACATCTGCTTTATCTAACAAGCCTAGTTTTAAAAGTTCTGAAGTCATTATAGCGCCAACTTCAACATGATAATCGGCCCAAATAACACCTGGTTTTAACATTTTAGTAGCCTCATTTTTTACTCTATTCACGGCATTATACACCTCTTTTTGCCTTGCGGAAAATTTGCCGCTTACAGGTATTGTACGTGTCATATCACTGCTATAGTTTGCATATTCGGCACCAACATCCATCAAAATTAATTCGCCTGCTTTACATTGGTTATTATTTTCGATATAATGCAATACATTAGCATTGTTACCAGAAGCTATAATTGGGGTATATGCAAATTTTTTAGAGCGATTTCTTAAAAACTCATGTATAAATTCGGCTTCAATTTCATATTCCCAAACTCCTGGTTTAACAAAGCCAAGAACACGCCTAAAACCTTTTTCGGTAATATCGCAGGCCTTTTGCATTAAATCAAGCTCTATTTGCTCTTTAACGCCCCTTATTTCTTGTAAAATGGGATTGCTTTTTGCAACAGCATGTGCTGGATATTTATTTTTTAACCACTTTGTAAATCGATCTTCTCGTGTTTCAGTTTCGACATTTGCGCGGTAATGTTCATTAGTATTGATGTAAACCGTATTACACTCGGTCATCAGCTCAAACATAACTTTTTCTAGGTCTTGTAACCAATATACTGTGGTTATACCCGATGTTTTATAAGCTGCCGCTTTGGTTAACTTTTCGCCTTCCCAAACGGCTATATGAGCGTTAGTTTCTTTTAAAAAAAGAATTTCACGATGTTTTTGTTTATGTGCTTCTGGAAACAGCACTAAAATACTTTCTTCTTGATCCACACCGCTTAAATAAAATATATCACGATGCTGCTCAAAAGGCAAAGTACTATCGGCACTTACAGGATATATGTCATTTGAGTTAAACACAGCAATACTTTTTGCCTGCATTTTTGCAGCAAATTTTTTACGGTTTTTTATAAATAGTGAGGAATCGATTGGATGGTATTTCATTTTATTAAATTATATCTGATTTAAATATTTAGTAGTTTACCAAAATACAATTTTAATTAATTACTACAAATAGCCTAAAACAAAAAAAAAGTTGACCTTTCGGCCAACTTTTTTAAACTAACAACAAAAATAAAATGAACTTATGATATGAAATACGTTATGTATTTGCTTATGTGATTTTGAGGCACTTATAATTTAGCTTCGTATTTCTATCACTGTAAATCTACAATCTAATTAAGTTATAAAGCTTAGTAGATTAATTGAAAAAGAAATTATAGGGTTAACCCTTGTATTATCGATTTTGTGCTATAAAAAAAGGCTGTATGGTTACATACAGCCTTTTTTTATAATAATTAAGCCTTTTAGTTAATACACGCTAGCTCTATTATCTTCAATAACAGCATCTTTTTTTAATGCATTATATATTTCTGTTTGTGATTTTGTTACCCTTTCGTTACCCAATCTAGTCGAAATAGTTTGATAGTTTTGTAACGGCTCGGCATTTATTTTTTTAATAACCTTTACAACATAAACACCTTGATTACCCTCGATAAGCTGCGACGTTTCACCTTCATTTAATCCAAAGGCAGCACCAATAACCTTAGGCTCAGCACCTGCACCGGTAAGTGTTGCGCTTGTCATAGTTAATCCGCTAGCGTTTCTTACCGTTTGTTTTTCTGCAGTAGCAATTTCATTTATTGCTCCATACTTTACTCTATCGATAATAAGTTTAGCTTTCTTTTGTTTTTTAATTTCTCTTGTTGCAGTTACCGAAGCTTTTTCAACGCTCATTAAGCCTTTATTGGTAATTACTTTTAATCTTGCAATAGCAAAGCCACCTTCAGGAATAGTAAAACGTTTAGTGTCGCCTATTTGAGTATCTTCTTCAAAAGCCCATCTTACAATACTACGTTGTTGCCCTAAACCTGGTATATTTTCATCCAACTCTTTAATACCATTTACAGGTTTTACTGTATAGTTTTTGGCTTTAGCTGCTTCTGAAAAATCTTGACTTGCAATAGCAATTTCAAACTTTGATGTTGCTTTAAATACGTCGTCAATAGTTTCTTCTGAAGGTTCTATTTTGGATGAAAGGTAAGCTACTTTTAAAGTTTTTTGAAAATTTTTCTGTTCTAAAACTTCGATGATATGATACCCAAAAGACGTTTTTACTACATCTATAGCGCCTTTTTTGTTTTCAAAACCAAAAGCTTTAAATTCAGGTGCAAAACCTGCATTATAAGCCATTTCAATTTCTCCATCTTTTTTATTACTCACTTTATCTGATGATAATGCTAAAAGCGATTTAAACTTTGATGGACTTGCTTTTAACACCTTTAATATGCTATCAGCTTTTGCTTTTGCTTGTGCATCTGTAGTTGTAATTGAATCAGCTACTCTAGTTGCACCAACAAATGGCACTAAAATATGACGGACTTTAACTGAATCTGGCTGTTGTTGTGTGGCAACTATCTTTGCAACTTTATAGGTTTGACCTTCTTTGTAAGGCCCATAAACATCACCAGTGTTTTTTAGCATCAAGCTATCTGAAGCTTGTCCTAATTCATTTTTATATAAATAGGTATCGCTATAAGCAGTTGCCGAATTGTTTGCAGCTAAAAATTCAGTGTTATTTTTTGCTGATTTAAAGGCTGCAATTTTATTAGCTAATTTAGATTTGATAGCTGCTTCATCTTTTGCTGTAGCTGTTTCTTTAAAAACCACTAACTCTATATCTCTTGAGCTATCTACTTGGTATTTTGTTGCGTTTGCTTCAATATATTTTTTTACATCTGATTTGGTCACAGATATTGTGCTATCTGGTATTGCTCTGTATGGCAGTTGCACATACTCTACATCAACCTTATCGTTTGTAAGTTTATGGTTTAACTCGCCTTCAAAAAGTGTGCTTGACAAACCTGCTTTTACCATATTGTAGTAATTATTTTGTATGCCAGATTGAGCAATCCCTGTTTCATAATTAGCTACCCATGTTTGGTAATTTATTGGACGTCCTCCTAAAAAGCTAGTTTCTGGAGCAATGTCTTTTAAATTGGCTATAAATTCGTTTAGTTTGTTTTCATCAAACAACCCAACTTCATTTTGAAACTCAGGAAAACTTGCTAAGTTAGTTGCCAATAAGCTACGCATTTGGTCACGCTCAACAGCTAAGCCCAAATGTTCAAATTCGGCTTCCATAATTGTTCTTCTCAATTCTTGATTCCAAACAATATTCATTGCTTGGGTTGAAGATTGATTTCTATAAACTTGCTGAGCATTAGCTACACGTTGTGTAAATTCTATACGGTCAATATCCTTACCGTTTATTGTTGCTATTACATCTTGCCCTTTGTTTGCAGAGTTTGCACTCCCGTCAAACAAGCCTGAAAGTACAAAAGCAAACAATGCCATTGCTATTACTATGATTAAAACAAATGATTTTTGTCTAATTTTATTTAAAACCGCCATTTAATTATGCTTTTTATTGATCTTATAAGTGTGCGAAAGTACCAATTTATAAGTAATTACAAAAGTAGTTTTGTGTAATAATTTTAGCTAAGTATAAAGCACCTTATTCTTGATCAAGTATTTTAAGGATTACAACATCAATTTTTGTTGTTGATGCTTCAAAGATTTCAAAATTATAATGCTCAATTTTGATGTTATCGCCTTGCTGTGGTATTTGTTCGGCCGAGTTAACAATTAATCCCCCAAGGGTCTCATAATTTTCGCTTTCGGGTAGGTTTAAGTTATAAGTGGTATTAAGATAGTCAACCTCTATACGTGCCGATAATTTAAAGGTATTTTCGTCTAATTTATCTTCAATTAAGGCTATTGAATCGTGTTCGTCTTCAATTTCCCCAAATAGCTCTTCAACAATATCTTCGACTGTCATAATACCCGATGTGCCTCCATATTCGTCCAATACTACTGCAATGCTTTTTCGTTTTTTAGTGAGTACGTTCAAAACATCTTTAGCTAGCATCGTTTCGGGCACATATTCTATGGGTTTTATTATTGATTTAATTGTTTTGGGTTTTTTAAACAAATCAAACAAACGTACATAACCCAAAATATCATCTATTGATGAGTTATATACTAAAATTTTTGAATAGCCGCTTTCCGAAAACAACTCAGATACGTCCGATATTTTATCACGTACTTCAACAGCCACAATTTCGGTACGAGGTACCATCACTTCGCGCGATTTGATTTCGGGAAACTCTAGTGCGTTTTGAAAAATTTGTATTTCACTATCAAGTGTTTCTTTATCATCTACAGCTTCGATTTGTTCGTTAATATAATGACCTAACTCTACTTTGGTGAACTCAAGCTTTACGCGATCGCCTTCGGTTTTAAATATATATTTTAAAACCATATCGGAAATCCATATTATAAAATCTGAAATAAATGAAAATATAACATAAAATATGTAGGCAGGAATGGCAAATAGTTTCATGCAAACATTGGCGTAGATTTGAAAAAACACCTTTGGAAAAAATTCTGCGGTAAGCAAAATTACACCTGTTGACAGCAAGGTTTGCGTTAATAAACTTAACTCTATTAGTAAATAATTAACCACGGCATGCTCACTTGGTAGTAACGATTGAAACCAACTTACCAAAAAATCGCCCATATAAAACCCATAAATAACCAATGCAATATTGTTACCAATAAGCATTGTTGCTATAAATTTAGATGGTTTTAAGGTAAGCTTAGTAAGTATTTTTGCTAATATGCCTTTTTGTTTTTTTTCAAGTTCAATATAAATTTTATTGGATGAAATATAAGCAATTTCCATACCTGAAAAAAAAGCAGATAATAGCAAAAAAATGACAATCAAAACAAGGTCAAAATCCATGTTTACAATTTACCTCTATCTTTAAATCGGTTTGCATATTTACGTCTAAAAAAGAACATAAATATGGCTAAAATAGCTAACCCTATAGATAAGTACGCCTGATTTCTATTTAGCTCCCATTGTGTAAAACCTTTATAAAAAAATAATACTGCTATGGCTAAATAGGCATATTGAAAAAATTTTAATAATCGCATTTAATATATATTTTAAATCAAATATACATATTATTGATTAGCATCAACAAAAAGTAAGCCCGAACTATTTAATACTGATGGTGAATTAAAATCTTTATCAGAGTCTAAAGCGGTTCCAGCGCCCTCTTCACCTGCTGGTGATTTAAAATTAAAACTATGATCAGTAAACACCCATGAGCGTGTTTGGTCATAATAAAGTTGGCTTGTTGTTAATACTTGTTTTTTTGAAGTCGTGTAGGTTACATTTCCTTTCAAATCTATTAAACCCGAATTAGTATAAATTACGGCATAATCGGCAATGATATTGCTTTTTGTACCATCATCAGCATATAAATCTAAATTGATGCCTTCAGGAAATTCACGAAACGGAAAATTACGCTTTGAGTAATCTATTATTTTTGGGGCTTTTAAATTAAATTTAATTGTGCCCGACTTGGTATAAATACCATCAACATCATAAATAATTGACAATGGTGACTTATCATCAACATTAAGCGCAACTTGGTTTGAGCCTGTTGTATTACATGAAAAAAGCATGGTCACTACAACTAGTGCGACCATGCTTTTTATATGATAAGATGTTTTTAATTTCATTATAGGTTTGGTACTTTAACACTACCACCAACCCAACACTTTAAAGCAATACTTTGGCCACCTTTACCAGATGAAAATATTTCGCTTTTTGATGGGGTTCTAGCTTTCCAGCTAGCAATACTTTTACCTACTGCTTTTTTAATTTTTGGATCTAAACGTGCACCTCTACTAGCTTCATTTATTGCTGCATAGTATGCCATTTTCTTTTCAAAAACGTCATTCCCACAATTATTTACACTTTTAGCATACATTTGCGCAATTGCTAAATGTGCCTTTCCTAATGATGGGTTAGCTTTTAAGGCTTGTCTATAATATCCACGTGCTTTGCTATACTTTGATGCTTTTTTATACTTAGCACCTAATCGCATTAATATTTTTGCTTTATCAAGGTTATCTTCTTCTAAAGCAATAGCTTGCTTATAAAAGCTTTCAGCTTCTGAAGCATTTCCTGCTCTATCTTTTAATATCCCTAGGTAATACGCTGTACCTGCATCAGGTTGAATTGTGTTTTTTTGCTCTACAATTTTTACAAATAAATCTGACGTTGTACATTCTTTAGCATACAATCTATTCATTGCACGTTGTAACCAAACTGGATCATTTTTATTGCTTTCAAAGTTTCCTTCATAAAGCGGGATTAAATTTTCGCAATTTGCTCTATTACCTAAATCAGCATCCATACCACCAGCAATTTGATCGTAAGCTTTTAAAAAACTATTGTAACTCTTCATGCGCTTTTTAGATTTGCCACTTAGGTTTGCTAAAATCGCTTCATCTTCTTCACCTCCTGTTAAGTTATTATCGGCCTTAAATTTGTTTAATTTATTTGTGTAGTTTTTTACTTCAGATTCCACTTTTTCAGATACTTCATCGTATTTGGTAAACAACTCAGCAGCAGGCATTTTTTTAGCATCAAATAATTTTACCGCTAATTTAAAGTACGTATATAATTCAGTTGGGTTTGTAAATGTTTTAACATCTGTTTTATATGCGGTATCAAAATTATCATATAACTCTTGATCTGTTTTATTTAACACATCATTGTTATCATAATAAAACTTTGCAGCTTTTGCTAAGTATTTACCTTTTGGTGTTTTGCTAGCAAAATTTTCAGCACGTGTTTTCCAAAGTGATGTTAATTCATTAACATATTTTGTTTTTTCAGCTCCAGCTGATGATTTAATTAATCCTTTTAAGATTTTTTCTCCATTACTATAAATCGCCAAACTGTATTTTGGATTACGTTGCAAAAAGCTTTGTAGGTATTTGTAACCTTCAGCATAATTTTTGTTTTTAGTATTTTCACTTAGTTGCGAAAGTTCTAAAACATTTTTTTCTTGATCTGAATCTTGTGCGATTACAAGATTAAATGCTAAAAATAGCATTGTTGTTAAAAATGTGATTTTTCTCATCGTTATTGTATTAGTCTTAGTGGTTATTTGTTTTTATTTATCTAAATTTTCTTTTTACAAACCATCTGTCATTTATTGACAAACTTAATTTTAAATTTAAAAAGTTTTCTTGAACCAGCCCTGCTTTAGTTGTGCCGCGTTGTCCAATTTCAAATCCTATATTAACATTTGATAAATCTCTTAGTGGTAAACCTAGACCAAAAGACATGCCAAACTCGTTTATTTGCTCATTATTTATTACCAACCCTGTATTTTCAATGTGTGCTCCTGCCCTATAAGTTATTCTGTTCCAGTAGCTAAACGACCTATATTTTGGAACAAAAAAACCACCAACAGCCAAATTATATCCGTCTTCAAAAGTTGAATTACCAACTTCAAAAGTACGATTTGAGTACTCACTTGTTTTTAAAAGTGAATAATCAACACCTACAAACCATTTACGAGGTTGCCCAATACCAGCACCTATAGATGTTTTTGACGGCAATGTTAACTGTGTTTGGTCTAAATTTAGAGCTTCTAAATTAACATCTAAACTGTTAATTTCAATTTCATCAGCATTAGCTTGTAGTAATACTGTTGCTAAGCTTCTTTCGTTTTTTGAAGTAATATTACTTGATGGCGCAAAAGTAAAGGAAGTGTGAAGTTGTAATTTATCTGTTAGCATAGGTGTATATGTTACGCCAAAGTTATAACTAAGTCCTGATAATTTTGATATGTTTGTTTCACGTGTTTGTGTTTGCAATAAAACATTTTCATCATCATAAAATATTCCAAACGCATTGTTTGTAATATCACCAAAATTATAACTTACGTCAACTCCTACATTTAAATTTTTACTAACATGATATGCTAAGCCCAAAAATGTTTTGTTTAAACCACCTTCGCCTTCAAACCTATTGGTTATTAAATTATCCTCATTAATACTTTCCAACTCATAACCTACCGATGAAAATGGCAATAAACCAAAACCTATGCCAAATTTACCTACAGGAAACGACATGCCTATATAGTCAAAAGTAGCAGTACCTTGCCTAAACTCATCTGTACTACTTTTTAAATTATCACGACTTGCCGAGCCACCTACTGTAAATTTTATTGGTCGACTTTCATTATTATACCCCACTATTTTTAAGTTTTCGCCAGTATATGACGCAGGGTTTCTAAAATTAAAATGTATACTATCCGAGTAGGTACTAATACCTCCCATACTACGGTTTTCGGCAGTTCCATCAAATGTCAAACTTCCTAAACCAAAAAACGAATATGGTGATGTGGTGCCTTTCTGCTGTGCAGAACCACTTATTGCTGTTATTATTGCAAAAACTAAGCTAAGCCTTTTTATCATTGTGCTGTATTAAATTCTAAAATATAATTTAGACCCTCTAAAAGAAAATTAGAATTGACAAATATGCTATTTTTTAATCGTTTTGACAAAAAATCGGCATCTCCTCCTGTTAAAATAACTGTTAAATCTTTATATTTTGTCTTGTAAGTGCTAACAATACCATCAATTTCATGACATATTCCAAAATACACACCCGAGTGTATTGATTCATCAGTAGTAGTTCCTGTAACACTTATAGTGTTAGTTTTGTTTAACAACGGCAAATTTGCGGTTAAATCATATAATGCTTTATAGCGCAAATTAACACCTGGCGAAATGGCGCCGCCTATATATTTAGCGTCACTTGTTAACACATCATAAGTAATACAAGTACCCGCATCAATAACTAATACGTTTTTATTTTTATAATTTTTAACAGCTGCACACACCAATGCAAGGCGATCTACGCCCAAAGTTTGGGGTGTTTTGTATAGGTTTACAAAAGGAAATTTAAGCCTATGTGTTAACGTCATAAAACTAACTTTTGTTTGTATATAATTTTCAACGCTTTTTTCTAACCGACCTACAGATGATATAATACCTTTAATAATAACATACTTAGCAATAATAAAATCAAACTTAGCCACAAAGGCATCATAACTTACCGTTTGTTTTTCAAGCAAAATAGCATGATTATAAACAGCCAGTTTTATATTAGTATTCCCTATGTCAACAATTAAATTCATAATTAAAAAAGTATAAATTTATAAGATTTAACTAAATAGATGGCAAAATAGATAAAATTGTTGCCGTATTTTTGCATCCATAATTACTTTTTGTAAAAATTTAAACATTACAATTAATTTTTTTAATTTGATGATAAAAACTGATATTCTTATAATTGGCGCTGGCCCAACAGGTTTATTTACAGTATTTGAAGCAGGTTTACTAAAACTTCGCTGCCACCTTATTGATGCTTTACCACAACCAGGCGGGCAATGTTCTGAAATTTATCCAAAAAAACCCATTTATGATATCCCAGGTTTTCCTGAGGTTTTAGCAGGGCAATTAACCGATAATTTATTAGAACAAGGCAAACAGTTTGAACCAGGGTTTACACTTGGCGAACGTGCCGAAACTATAGAAAAACTAGACGATGGCACTTTTATTGTAACCACCAATAAAGGCACAAAACACCACGCACCTGTTGTTGCTATTGCTGGCGGACTTGGTAGCTTTGAACCAAGAAAACCAAAATTAGAGCATATCGAAAAGTTTGAAGACAAAGGCATTGCTTACTTCATAAAAAACCCAGAGCTATACCGCAACAAACGTGTTGTTATTGCTGGTGGTGGCGATTCAGCATTAGATTGGTCTATTTATTTGGCAGACATAGCTTCCGAAGTCACTTTAATTCATCGTCGTAACGAGTTTAGAGGTGCTTTAGATTCTGTCGATAAAGTACAAGAACTTAAACAAGCTAATAAAATCAACCTTATTACACCTGCCGAAGTCATTGCCCTTAACGGAAATAACAATCTAGAGTCAATTACCGTTAAAACCGAAAATGATAATTTAGATATTGAAACCGATTACTTTTTACCGCTTTTTGGGCTGTCGCCAAAATTAGGCCCTATTGCCAATTGGGGTTTAGAAATTGAAAAAAATGCCATTAAAGTAAACAATGCCTTAGATTACCAAACCAATATTCCTGGTATTTTTGCCATTGGCGATGTAAACACCTATCCTGGTAAATTAAAACTCATACTTTGCGGATTTCATGAAGCCACAATAATGTGCCAAGCCGCTTATAAAATTATCAATCCAGGCAAAAAGTACGTTTTAAAATACACCACCGTAAGTGGTATTGACGGGTTTGATGGCTCTCGAAAAGAAGCACCAAAAGCAGTTGTTAAAGCAATACAATAAAACAGTGAGCGATATTAAACTAAAAATTACCGACAGAGATGGCAACACTCACCAAGTAGATGCCCCAACTGACATGGCAATGAACCTTATGGAAGTTATTAGGGCGTTTGAACTCGCCCCCGAAGGTACCATTGGCATTTGTGGCGGCATGGCAATGTGCGCCTCATGCCAATGCTATATCACTTCAAACCATGAATTAACCCCCATGGACGATGAGGAAGAAGCCATGCTCTCTGAAGCTTTTGACGTTAAAGACAATAGCAGATTAAGTTGTCAAATACCAATTACAACAGATTTAGACGGTTTAGAACTTGAAATTGCGCCCGAGTCATAATTTATTCTTTTTTTCGCTTACGCGGAATAAAACAATTAGCTCAACCATATCAGTGTCAATAATTTAGTAGATTAAACACCAATTGTAATTATCTTTACAGATAAGTTATCACAAAAAAATGAAATATTACATCATAGCAGGAGAAGCCTCGGGCGATTTACACGGTTCAAACTTAATGAAAGCCTTAAAGCATTGCGACACCAACGCTCAATTTAGGTTTTGGGGTGGCGATTTAATGAAGCAAGTTTCAGATAATTTAGTGATGCATTACAAAGAACGCTCATTTATGGGCTTTGCCGAAGTGATTAGCAATCTCAAAAAAATACTAGGATTAATTAAGTTTTGTAAAACAGATATTGAAACCTACCAGCCCGATGCCATTATTTTTATAGACAATTCGGGTTTTAATTTACGCATTGCCAAATGGGCTAAAACTCAAAATTTTAAAACGCAATATTACATTTCACCACAAGTTTGGGCATCACGTGCAGGGCGTGTAAAAAAAATTAAGCGTGATGTCGATAACATGTATGTTATTTTACCTTTCGAAAAAGAGTTTTACAACACCCATAACTATCAAGTAGATTTTGTAGGGCACCCTTTAATTGATGCTATTGCAAATGTTAAAACCAGTAACGAAACAGAGTTTAAAAAACAACACAAGCTTAGCGACAAACCTGTAATTGCACTTTTACCAGGTAGCCGAAAACAAGAAATTAAAAAAATGCTTAGCGTTATGCTTAGCGTTTCTAAAACATTTACAGATTATCAATTTGTTATTGCTGGTGCGCCAAGTCAAGATTTTAGTTTTTATCAAACCATCATGCAAGGCTATGACGTAGCATTTATACCAAACAAAACCTACGATTTACTTAATATCGCTACAGCGGCATTAGTAACATCGGGCACAGCAACGCTCGAAACCGCCTTGTTTAAAGTGCCGCAAGTGGTATGTTATAAAGCAGGAAATATTTCTTATCAAATTGCAAAACGCATTATAACGCTTAAGTTTATTTCGCTGGTTAATTTAATTATGGATCGCGAAGTGGTGACCGAACTAATCCAAGGTGATTTTAACAAAAAACGTCTGGAGCACGAATTAAACCTGATTTTAAAAGGCGAAAAACGAAATCAATTACTAGCCGATTACACTATTTTAGAGCAAAAACTTGGTGGCACTGGCGCTAGCCAAAAAGCGGCCGAACTTATTTATAATAACATATTATGAAAAAAATAAGCATATATCTAGTTATTTTGCTCACATTATACGCGTGCAAAACCACAAGTTATACTTCCGATAGGCATAATAACAACGCACCTTTATCTAAAATAGATAAAATTATTAAGTATTCTAAAACTTTTGAAGGTGTAAAATATAAATATGGCGGCACCGATAGGCGTGGTTTAGATTGCTCGGGGTTAATTTATTTATCATTTAAAAAAGAAAACATTGCGCTACCACGCGTTTCTTACATTATTGCTAAAGAAGGTTACAAAATACCTGTAAAAAAAGTAAAAAAAGGTGATTTACTGTTTTTTAAAACTAATAAAAACAAAAACCGAATTAATCACCTAGGGCTTGTTGTTAACACTAAAAATGGTGATATTAAATTTAGGCATGCCACTACTAGCAAAGGCGTAATCACCTCATCACTTAGTAACACTTATTGGAAGTCGGCATTTACTGAAGCCCGCCGATTGTTTTAATATGAGCTTTTTATCATTCCTTTGAAAAAAGGAATCTATAAAAGTTAGTTTGCTGTTTTAGATTCCTACCTGCGCAGGAATGACAAGAATTTATTATCTTAACTGTGTGAAGTTTTTAAACACTGCCTTAATAAAGTTTATAGCCTATTTTATTATAGGTGTTATTGTAGGGCTTAACACAAGTTTTATAAGCCAAACTAACGCTTTAATTATTGTGTTTAGCTTATGCCTTATAGTAGGTATACTCATTTTAAAAAATCGGTTTTCGCTTAAGTACAGCTTCCTTTTTGGATTATTAATTGCATTAACCTCAATTACTTTTGGTATTGCTACCGTAAAGTTACATCAACAAAACGCTTATCAAAATCATTACAGTAATTATGTGAGCTTGGTTGGCAATCCGCAAGCGGTAATTGTAAAAGTTACCAAAGTTTTAAAAGCCAACACTTATAATGACCGATATGAAGCCAAATTGTTACAAATTGACCAAAACACTTGCCAAGGCAATATATTATTAAACATCAACACTTCTGCTACAGCAAAACCCTTAAAAGTTGATGATGTTTTGTGGCTAAAATCTAATTTTAAAACCATTTTACCTCCTTTAAATCCGTTTCAGTTTAATTACAAAACCTATCTTAAAAACAAGCACATTGAGCATCAACTGTATTTAAATGAAAATAACATTGCGCTTATAAACAATCATAAAAAAAGTATAATTGGTTATGCCGATAAACTACGCAATTACATTATTAAAAAACTAAACCCCTTGGCATTTGGCAAAAATGAGCGCGCCATAATTTATGCCCTTTTGTTAGGGCAAAAAACAGAACTTTCTAAAGAAACCTATAACGATTACGCACAGGCAGGCGTCATACACATTTTGGCAGTATCGGGGCTTCATGTGGGTTTGTTACTGCTATTACTAAAACTTGTATTACAAC
The DNA here is from genome assembly GCA_937924845.1 of uncultured Flavobacteriaceae bacterium. GTDB lineage: Bacteria > Bacteroidota > Bacteroidia > Flavobacteriales > Flavobacteriaceae > CALDUQ01. The sequence continues at coordinate 10,261 of CALDUQ010000095.1, read as the reverse complement.
CTTTACTAGCGTTAAAAAACGGTGCTATACTACAATCGGCAATAATTATATTATTGCTTTGGGGCTTTGCCTTAATTGCTGGCTTATCGGCATCGGTTGTACGCGCGGTAACCATGTTTAGCCTGTTAACAGTTGCCAACAACTTAAAACGCCCTACAAATAGCTATAACACTTTATTTTTGTCAATGTTTTTGCTTTTGCTTTGCAAGCCCAGTTTTATTTATGATATTGGTTTTCAGCTTAGTTATTCGGCCGTGTTTTCAATTGTTTACTTTCACTCTAAATTTAGCCGTTTATGGCAACCAAAAAATAAACTTGTAAATTACTATTGGCAATTAAGTATTGTAACCATAGCTGCACAAATAGGCGTATTGCCTTTAAGTTTGTTTTACTTTCATCAATTTCCTGGTTTATTTTTTCTTACTAATTTAGTGGTTTTACCTTTTTTAGGCCTTATAATTGGGTTAGGGATAGTTGTAATTTTATTGGCCGTTTGTAATATTAATTTTAGTTTACTCGTAAACTTTTACCAAACCATTATTGAAACGCTTAATCAATTTATAGCTTGGGTTGCACAGCAAGATTTATTTATAATTACAGCTATTTCTTTTAACAGGTATAACCTAATTATAAGTTACCTCTTGATTTTTGGATTGGTTGTTTTAATACCATATAAAAATTTTAAATCCTTAGTATTCGGACTAACTTTATTGCTATTAGCGTCGGGCTTAAACCTAGCTAACAAACACCAGTTAAACCATAATAATTTTATTATATTTCACACCCCAAAACAAAGTGTAATTGGCTTAAAGCAAAACACTAGCTTAACACTATTTTCTAATCTTGAAGATACTTTATTAAACTTTAATTCTGCCATAAAAAATTACAAAATAGGTAATGCAATTACTCATGTCAAAAAGCAGTCACAAAAATCAATTTATACTTATTTAGACCAAACACTACTCGTAGTTGACAGTTTAAATATTTATAATATAGATGGTGTTTCGCCAGATATTGTGCTTTTACAACATTCGCCAAAGCTAAACTTAAACCGTTTAATTGATAACTTAAACCCAAAACTTATTATTGCCGATGGAAGTAATTATAAAAGTTTAATTAGCACTTGGGATAAAACATGTCGTATAAAAAAACGCCCTTTTTACGATACAAGTAAAAAAGGCGCTTATAGTATTAAGTAAGGTGTTGCTTAACTATTTTTAAACGTTGGTTTAAAGGCATTTAAATACGCTTGAAACTCTTCTTGGGTTTTGATTTTTTTATACGTATCATCTTTAAATAGTTTTAAATATACCTCAAGCTGAGCAGGCGTTTTATAACCCGGTAAGGGTGATATAAAATTTGCGTTTTCGTCTAAAAACACCAATGTTGGGTAGGCTCTAATACCTAAAAACCCTGACAATTCATGCTGGCTATTTCTTCGATTTTTCAAACTCTCGTTATAGTTTGGATTTGCGTAGGTTTTGTCTTTAAAATTAATCACATCATTACCTTCGGCATTAAATTTAACCGCATAGTAATTGGCGTTAACAAAATCTACAACATCTTTGTTATGAAATGTGTTTTTATCTAACATTTTACATGGACCACACCAATTGGTATAAGCATCCATAAATATTTTTCGAGGTTCTTTTTTTTGTAGTACAACTGCTTCTTCAAGAGTAACCCAATTTATTTCTTGAGCTGCTACTGGTGCAACTAATACTAATAAAGCTAAACCTAAAATTATTTTTTTTATCATATTCATAATCTTTTTATAATAGTTATAACATCAATTTAGTGACTAAAACAAGTTATACCTTACAAAGTTAATAGGTTTAACTGTCTTTAAACTGAGGTACAAATGAGTTGGCATACTCTTGAAACTCTACTTGAGATGTTATGGTTTTGTGGCCATCATCTTTAAATAGTTTTAAATACAACTCTAATTGAGTAGGCGTTTGATACCCTCTAACAGGTGCAATAAGGTTTGCCTGTTCGTCTAAAAACACTAAGGTTGGATAGGCGTTAACACCAAGAAAACGTGAAAACTCATGCGCACTATTTCGTCTATTTTTTAACTCATCCTTATAATTAGGGTTTGTGTACGTTTTGTCTTTAAAATTAACAACCGCATTGCCTTCGGCATTAAACTTAACCGCATAATAGTGCTCATTTACATAACTAATAAGATCTTGATTTGTAAATGTATTTCGGTCAAGCATTTTACAAGGGCCACACCATTTTGTATACGCGTCAATCATCACTTTTTTAGGGTTGTTTTTTTGAAGCTCCATAGCTTCTTCAACAGTCACCCAGTTAATACCTTTTACTTCCTCTTCTACAACCGCTGCAACCACATCGGTGTTTTTTGTGTTTTTGCAGTTGCTAAGTGCAATTGCAAAAACACAAAGTAATATGATTTTTTTCATGATATAATTTTATTTCAATATTATATAATAACGTTGTTATTATTAAAATATGATATGCTACTTAATACCGTGCATCATTTTTATTAATAGTTTATTTAAAGCAATCATGACAACACCTGCACCTATAGGAATTACTGTAAATAATAAAAAGAAAAATGTTAACCCTTTTTCTTTTAAAATAGGATCCATAAAAGCGCCTGTTAGTCCTGCTGCCGAGTTAGCAATAAAGTTAGCCACAAACCATACACCAAACATTAAACCTACCAGTTTTTTTGGTGATAATTTACTAACGTAAGATAAACCTACTGGCGATACACACAATTCACCTAAAGTATGAAATAAATATGCTAGTATTAAAAATATCATGCTTACAGAAGCTGTTTTAGCACCTAACGGGATACTCATTGAACCGTAAGCCAAAATACCAAAACCTATACCTAATAAAATTAACCCAAAAGCAAATTTTACAGGCCCACTAGGGTTATATTTACTTTCCCATATTTTAGAAAACATAGGAGCAAACGCAATAATAAAAAATGAATTTAATATACCAAACCATGATGCTGGTACCTCAGCAGAAGGTGAATTAAACTCCTTTATTAACATCCAAATTACAATACCCCAAATAATTGCAAAACTTATAGACAAAAGTATGTTAGATAATGAATATTTTGAAAATGTTTGTTTAAACAACATCGATAAAACATAAGTAATAATTAACATTGGTACAATAGTCAGTATCGTGTTTATAATTTTAAATGTATTTGCAGCACCACCTTCAAGAGTTCTGTTAGTATAATCGCTAGCAAAAATTGTCATAGACCCTCCTGCTTGCTCAAATGCCCACCAAAAAAAGATTGTAAAAAATGCTAAAACACCTACAACAATCAAACGATCTCGCTTTACTTTAGAGCTCGCTACTTCGTCTACAACTAGCTCAATATCATCAATAGTATCTTCAATGACGTCTTCAACAACATCATCTAAATCTTCCGACTTATTAGGAGGCAAACCAATTTTACCAAATATGCTTTGGATAAAATAAAATTGTAACATCCCAAAAAACATAAATATACCAGCAAGTCCAAAACCATAATGCCATCCAACTTTTTCGCCAATATACCCACATAATAAAATACCTAAAAACGCCCCTGCATTAATACCCATATAAAATATAGTATAACCTGCATCCTTTTCTTTGCCTTCGGATTTATATAATTGCCCTACTATTGAAGAAATATTAGGTTTAAACAAGCCATTACCTAATATCATAAACAACAAACCAGCATAAAAAAACATGTCGGTAATCCCCTCTAAAGCCATAGATGCATGCCCAAGTGTCATCAATAAGGCACCTAAAATTACAGCTTTTCTGTACCCCATTATTTTATCGGCAATGATACCTCCTAAAATTGGTGTTAAATATACAAAGCCTGTATAAAATGCATAAAGAGATAACGCTTCAGAGCGCTCCCATCCCCAGCCACCATCTATAAGTGATGACACCAAAAACAACACTAATAAAGCACGCATACCGTAGTATGAAAAACGCTCCCACATTTCTGTAAAGAAAAGCACAAATAACCCCGAAGGATGCCCTAAAACAGTTTTTTGATTGGTCTCTGATCCGCCAAATTTAAATTCCATAAATATTTATTTTAATTTAGTTATTTTAATTTATCGCCAAGTTTCTCATCAAGAAACTTAGTCATTTTTGTATATAAATGTAAGCTTGTATTACCGCCGTAAATGCCATGGTTTTTATCTGGATAAATTGCCCAGTCAAATTGCTTGTTAGCTTGCACTAAAGCTTCAACCATACGCATGGTGTTTTGCACGTGCACATTATCATCGGCAGTACCATGAATTAATAAATAATCGCCTTTTAGTTTTTCGACATGATTAATTGGTGAGTTGTCATCATAGCCACTAGGGTTTTCTTGTGGTGTTGTCATGTAGCGCTCAGTATAAATTGTGTCATAAAAACGCCAGCTTGTTACTGGTGCAACAGCAATAGCCACTTTAAACACATCATTACCTTTTAAAATGGCATTACTAGACATAAAGCCACCATAGCTCCAGCCCCAAATGCCAATACGCTCGGCATCAATATATGGTCGTTTTGCTAATTGTTTAGCTGCTGCAATTTGGTCTTCAACCTCGTATTTACCCAATTCTTTTTGCGTTACTTTTTTAAAAGCTGCACCTTTTAATCCTGTACCCCTACCGTCAACACAAACAATAATATAGCCTTTTTGTGCTAAATGCTGATGCCAATAATCACGACCACCATGCCATCTGTTAGCTACCATTTGAGAACCTGGCCCAGAGTATTGAAACATTAGCAAAGGATAACTTTTACTCTCATCAAAATTGCTAGGTTTTATGGTATACATATTTAAATCATTACCGTTTACTGTTATTGTTCCAAATTCCTTTGGCAACATATCATAACCCGCAAGTGTGTTTAAAATAGCTTTATTATCAATAATATGTTTTACAACTTTACCAGTTTTTGTGCTGTTTAAGGTGTACTGCGTAGGTATTGTTGCGCTCGAAAATGAGTTTATAAAGTAGGAAAAGTCAGCACTAAAATCGGCATTATTTGTACCTATACTGGTTGATAATCGTTTTTTATGTTTACCATTAATGCCTATGGAATACACATCACGTAGTATCGATCCGTTTTCAACCGATTGGTAGTAAATTGTTTGTTTAGCGGCATTATAACCGTAATAATTGGTGACTTCCCACTCGCCAGAAGTTATTTGTTTTAGTAATTGCCCTTTAGCATCATAATGATAAATGTGATTGTAACCATCTTTTTCGCTAGTCCAAATAAAGCTATGGTCTTTTAAAAACGTTAAGTTTGATGTGACATCAATATACGCATTATCTGTTTCGGCTATAGCCAAATGCGAGGTATTTGTTTTGGCATCAATCATCCATAAATCTAACTCATTTTGGTGTCTGTTCATGTATTGCGCACTTAATACATCGGGCTTGTTTGTCCATTTTATTCTAGGTATATAAAAGTCATCATACGCTTTATCAACTTTTACGTTTTGCGTATTAGCGGTTGCTAAATCGTAAATATGCAAGCTTACTTTTGCGTTTTTCTCACCTGCCTTAGGATATTTAAATACCTGTTGGGTTTGGTAAAGTGCTGTGCCGTAAACATCCATCGAAAACTCTGGCACATCAGTTTCGTCAAATTTAATAAATGCTATTTTGTTACTCGCTGCATTCCACTCAAAAGCACGTACAAAGGCAAACTCTTCTTCATAAACCCAATCGGTAATACCGTTTATGATTTTATTTTTTTTGCCGTCGTTTGTAATTTGAGTCGTTACACCTGTTTTTAAGTTTTTTACAAACAAGTTATTATTTAAACCAAAGGCAACGCTGTTTCCGTTTGGCGAAAAAGTAGGTTCTTGTATAAATTCGTCTGATATTTTAGTTGCCATTTTTGTAGTGGTATCATACACGTAATAATGTCCTAAGCGGGAATGACGAAAAACAGGCTTTAAATTGGTTGCTAAAAGCACTTTGGTTTCATCTTGACTAAATGTATAATCCGAAAAATTTTGAATATCCTCAATGGTTTTAGAGTCTAAAAGCGTGCTAACTTTACTTAACGTTTTGTAATCATAAATATCAATAGACGTTGTTTTACTAGCACGGTCGTAATTTAAAACCGAATATTGCTTGCCATTATGCATGGAGTGTAATGACGACATGCGCTCGGTTCTAAACGTTCCGTTAAAAATAGCTTCTAAAGCAATTGGTTTAACTTCTTGAGCTGTCGCTTTTAAGCACAACAAAGCAAATACTGCTGTAAAAAAGCGTATTGCTGTAGCAGAAAAATTAAATTTTCGCATAATTGTTATTTATCATGAGGTTTAAGACCTCAAGTTTACTAAAAAATAACCAAAAAACATCAGTTTTTAACCACAAATATGCGTTAGGGCATTGTTAAAATGTATTGTTGAAGCAGATAATACTATCTTTGTCAAATAAATTAAAAGTACATGTCAAAGCCAATTGTAGGGTTTTCAAAACTCTCAAAAACCGAAAAAATAGATTGGATTTCAAAGTCTTACTTTAAAACTCCAGAGCATGCTAAACTTGTTTTAGAACAATACCAAAATTCCGACAAAAAACTACAACAACTTCACGATGAGTTTATTGAAAATACGGTAAGTAACTATTACTTACCACTAGGTGTAGCGCCAAATTTTTTAATTAACAACAAACTTTACACCATACCCATGGCTATCGAAGAAAGCTCGGTAGTAGCTGCAGCAAGTAAAGCTGCAAAGTTTTGGCAATCTAGAGGCGGCTTTAAAGCCGAAGTTATTAGCACCACCAAAATTGGGCAAGTACATTTTATGTACGATGGTGATTTTAGTCAACTACAACATTATTTTAACACAATTAAACCTCAATTATTTAATGACACTAACGCTATTACCCAAAACATGCGTAAGCGTGGTGGTGGCGTCACTAATATAGAGTTAGTTAATAAAACTAATAAACTCGATAATTACTATCAGCTACATGTCTCGTTTGAAACACTCGACGCCATGGGTGCAAACTTTATAAACACCTGCCTCGAACAGTTTGCAAAAACCTTTAAAAACAATGCCGCCAATTTTAATACCTTAAACGGAAACATAAAAATTGTGATGAGCATTTTATCTAACTACGTGCCAAATTGCCTTGTAAAAGCCCAAGTAAGTTGCCCTATCGAGCAACTTAATGACGATAAAAATGTGAGTCCGCAAGTATTTGCCGATACTTTTTTACAAGCTGTAAAAATTGCCGAAATTGAACCATACCGAGCGGTAACGCATAATAAAGGTATCATGAATGGTATCGACGCCGTAGTGCTAGCTACTGGTAATGATTTTAGAGCTATTGAAGCTGGCATACATGCTTATGCTTGCAAAAATGGCAGCTACTCTAGTTTAACACATGCTAGCGTCGAAAACGGTATTTTTAAATTTTGGATTGAAATTCCGCTAGCACTTGGTACCGTTGGCGGACTTACCAATTTACATCCGCTTGTTAAACTTTGCCTAGAGCTTTTAGATCATCCATCGGCAAAAGAATTAATGCAAATTGTTGCCGTATCTGGTTTAGCTCAAAACTTTGCAGCCCTACGTTCATTAACCACTACAGGCATACAAGAAGGCCATATGAAAATGCACTTAATGAACATTTTAAATCAGCATGACGCTACACCTACCGAAAAAGAACAAATTACGGCGCATTTTAAAACCAATACCGTTAGCCATAGTGCAGTTATTGAGGCATTACATAATTTAAGAGGTCTTTAAAAAAATGACTACATTATACAGCAACGGCAAATTATTACTTACTGGCGAATACCTTGTACTTGATGGCGCAAATGCCTTAGCCATACCTACAAAATTTGGGCAAAGCCTTAGGGTGGCAACCAACACAAAAAACTGTATTATTTGGACGAGCTACGACCATCAAAACAACATTTGGTTTAACCACCAATTTAAACTTAACGCTAGTGGCTTTAAGCATAAAAACACTTTAAACCAATTAGAAACCAGTGTTGCAAGCAGGTTAACCCAAATATTAAATGCTGCAAAAGCATTAAACCCTCACTTTTTAAGCTCAAGTCAAGGTTATACCATTACCACAACGTTAGATTTTCCTAACAATTGGGGTTTGGGCACCTCATCAACTTTAATTCATAACATTGCGAGTTGGGCAAATGTAAACCCGTTTGCATTATTACAAAATACCTTTGGAGGCAGTGGCTACGATATTGCTTGCGCTATGCACAATACGCCTATTTGCTATCAAAAAAACGAGGAGACACCAATTATAAACGCTGTTAATTTTAATCCTAGCTTTAAAAACAATTTATATTTTGTGTTTTTAAACAACAAACAAAACAGCAGAGATAGCATCAACAATTACCTAAGTAACAAAAGCAACCTTAACGCTGCAATTTCTAAAATTAATGCCATTACCAGCCAATTTATTGCTTGCAATACCCTAAGTGAATTTCAAGGTTTAATGCGTGAGCATGAAGCTATAATTGCTAATCTTATTAGAACAAAAACCGTAAAACAGCTATTGTTTGCCGATTTTGATGGCGAAATTAAAAGCCTTGGAGGCTGGGGTGGCGACTTTGTGTTGGTAGCCGCAAAAAACAACCCAAGCGCCTATTTTAAATCAAAAGGTTATCAAACCATTTTCGCTTACGCGGAAATGATTTTAGAGCCTTAAAAAAAAGTCGCAAAAGCTAATTACGTTTGCGACTTTTTTTTGATACTAATATTTTACCTTGCAAGTAGGACAATCTAAACTGTTTTTGCCTTTTTTAAGACGAATCCCATCTAGTTTATTCACTACAAAATCTTGTATAAAAGCATAGTTGGCCTGCTTATTATTAACATCAATTTGTTTGTCTTTATACATTTCGCGTACTACGTTATCATACTCTTGCGAGCCCCAACAATTAGGACAATACCCTTCGGGCACTTGATTTTTTGTATCCGCTTTACTTTTTGAAAAAAATGAAATTAATGCATCTATCATAATGAGTTGTTTTAAAAAATTAATTGGTTATTGTAAATAGTGCTTTACACCATAGCTTGCTAGCACACCTTCGCCCGTTGCAGCTGCTACTTGGGCAATAGCCCCTTGACGACAATCGCCTGCTGCAAATATACCTTTAACCGAGGTTTGCGCTAAGCCCGATGTTTTTATAAAACCACGTTCATCAAGATCAACAACACTTTTAAAAGGCTTGGTATTTGGTATTAAACCTATAAAAATAAACACACCATCTGCTGTTAAAACTTCTTCTTCGCCTGTGGCATTGTCTTTAATTTTTAAGCCTTCAAAAAAGCCTTTTTCGTCAGCATTAAACGCTACCGAAGTTTTATTCATGTACGTTTTAACATTATCTAAGGTTGCTAACTTTTCGACATAGGTTGGCGTAGCCGAAAACTCGTTAGAACGATGTACAAATTTTACACTTTTACAAAATCCTGCTAAAAATATACCTTCTTCGAGAGCAGAGTTACCTCCACCTACAACAATAATATCCTTATCTCTATAAAATGCACCATCGCAGGTTGCACAAAAATGAATACCCGAGCCTATTAATTCATTTTCATTAGGAATACCTAAAAGTCTGTATGTTGAGCCTGTTGAAAGCACTACGGTTTTTCCGACGTAAGTCGTACTTTTTGTGGTAATTGTAAACAAGTCGTTTTCCTTTTTGATATCTAAAACCTCCTCGCCTGTTTTAATTACTGCGCCGTAAGTTTTAGCTTGCTCTTCCATTTTATCCATTAATTTTGGACCAGAAATAGACTGAAAACCAGGATAATTTTCGATTTTATCTGTTAAAAAAGCATTCCCCCCTATGGTAGATTTTTCTAATATCAGTGAGTCAAATCGGTCACGTTGGGCATAAATTGAAGTGGTTAAACCTGCGGCGCCACCGCCAATAATAATCGTATCAAATATTTTTTTTTCTTTTTTAATATTGATAGACAACAATTTTGTTAACTCGGCATTATCGGGGTTTGTATAAGGCTTGTCATCAATTAAAATGGTAGGTATTATACGTTTGCCATTATTAATTTCTTCAACCTTTGCTGTTGCCCAATCGTGAGCATCAACATCAATAAACTCAAAATTTACACCGTTATCTCTCAAAAAACGCTTTGCACGACGGCAATCTGGACACCAATCGGCTCCAAATAACTTAACACGGCCAGCTTCATTAATTCCTAAAACCGAAGCTAAAGCAACATTATCTGGGTTGGTATAAC
>CALDUQ010000094.1 GCA_937924845.1 uncultured Flavobacteriaceae bacterium | reverse complement strand
CATAAGCTCCTGCACTTGGGATTCCTCTTGCAAATAAGTTGTTTCCTGTTTCACCTCCAGAATTTTCGACTAAAAACCCAGGGATTGAAGTCAATAAATCGGCAGTGCTTTGTGGAGCTTGCGATTCAATTTGTTTAGCATTCATTGTAGTGATAGCTACACTTGATTCGATTTTCTTTTTAGGATTCGAAAACCCAGTTACCACAACTTCATTTAAAGACATTAAATCCTCTTTTAAAGACACATTTAAAGTTTGTTCACCATTAACTGTTACTTTAATTGTTTCGGTATTAAAACCCACATATGAAATGACTAAAACATAGTCTCCATTACTAAGCTCTTTAAGTACATAATTACCATCAAAATCTGTTGTAGTACCCATACTAGTGTCTTTTACAACAATAGTCACTCCTGGTAGAGATTCTCCAGTACTATCTGTTACATTACCTTTTATGCTACCTGTTTGAGCAAAGGAAGCAAATGAGGTAAACAATGTAATCAAGAATATAAATCTCAATAATTTTAAGTTTTTACACATAAGAAAAAAATTAACGTTCATTTACGTAAATATATAGTTTTGAGACGCTCATAAAAATTAAATACATTTCGAAAACGATTTCGAAATTACGAAATCGTTTTCGTTACTAATATATTAAGCCATTTAAAAATAGTAGAATGAGATAATTTTACTATTTTTAAAACAAATTAACAATAAAATCATGTCGGGTAGTTTAAAACAAATTGCCGAGATGTTGAATATTTCGGTATCGACAGTCTCAAAAGCACTTAAGGATTACGAGGATGTAAGTGAGAAAACAAAAGATAAGGTAAAACAATTAGCTACCGAACTTAATTATGTACCCAACACATTTGCAGTTACTTTACGCACACACCGATCTAAAATTATTGGAGTTATAATTCCAACAGCCGTACATCATTTTTTTTCAAAAATTATTGATGGTATTGTTAAAGTTGCAGAATCCAAGGGTTATTTGGTTATTTTACTTCAATCTAACGAAAAAGAAGATTTAGAAAAAAAGCAAATTGATTTACTTTTGAATAAAGGTGTTGATGGCATTTTAATATCATTGTCTAACGAAACAAAGTCATTAGTACATATTGAAAAAGTAAAGGCTTCAGGAGTACCCATAGTGCTTTTTGATAAAGTAGCAAAGTCTATAAAATGTTCAAAAGTTGTTATAGATGATAAAAAAGCAGCATACGATGCTGTTTCGTATCTTATTAAAAAAGGGTTTAAACGAATAGCAAATTTTAGAGGAGGATTAAACCCTCAAAATTCAATAGATCGTTTTTTAGGGTACAAAAAAGCATTAGAAGATCATAAAATAAAGTTTGATAAATCACTAGTTTATATATGTAATAGTAACGCCGATTTTGAAGATGGTTATGCTTCCGCGGAAAAATTACTTAAAGAGCATTCAACTTCAATTGATGCAGTTTTTGCAGTAACTGATCTTGTTGCGATTGGTGCAATAAAATGTTTTCAGACTAATGGATTAAGTGTGCCTAGCGATATTGCAGTTTTAGGATTTAGTAATTGGTTTATGTCTTCGATTGTAACACCATCTTTATCCACTGTTAATCAACCTGCATATGAGATGGGATTTAAAGCTGTAGAAATTTTAATAGATGAAATAGATAATAAGTATAATAAAGTAAAATCAGAAAATCAAAAATTAATCATTTCTACTGATTTAATAATTAGAGAATCTACTTAAATAATTGTAAATAAAAACACTATTGTTTAATGCCTAAAAATTTCTATGGATTAAAATTTAAGGCTTTAAAAGTAGGAAGCGAAATGTATAGATTTTCTACAAATTTCATAATCTTCAATATAATCTAATATTTTATTGATTTGGAGTTAAAAGTTTTTTTTGAATTTTAATAGCTAATTATGATGAGGTTTAAGCGTCTATAACGTTTCACTTTTAATTTCATTAACCACAGCAATCGCTTTTTCATATTCATCGTCTCTTACAATTAGGTCTTGGTTACCTGGTATGGCAGCTCCAAAACCAGCTAAACGCCCAGATTCTGTTTCATCTTTAATAATTGGTGATATACCAATTTTTAAAAGTGCATTAGATATGCGTTGTACAATAATTGAATTTCCTGTAAATAAATGTTTAAAGTTTGAGCTCATTCTAGTATTTTTTAATAATATACAAAAAAAGTTATAGAATAAAAAAGAGGCTAACTATTTACAGTCAGCCTCTTTTTTATTTATCTTAATTCAGCTCCTAGCTGTTTTTCAAAATTAACTTTTAGTTTGGTCATTATTTTATCTATTTGCTTATCAGTAAGTGTTTTTTGTTCATCTAAAAATCTGAAACTAACCGCATAACTTTTTTTGCCTTTAGGTAAATTTTCGCCTCGATATACATCAAAAAGCCCTACATGTTTTAAAAGTTGCTTGCCTGTTTGAGTCGCAATGGTGTAAATTTCATTAAAGGTAATTTCATCATCAATTAATAAAGCAAAATCACGACGTACTTCAGGATATTTAGGGATAGGCTTAAATTTTATTGTTGATTGTTTTACAAGCTCTAGTACATTATCCCAATTAAGGTCAGCGTAAAGCACTTCTTGATTAATATCAAATCCATTTAAAATGGAAGTTTTTACAATACCTAAATCTGCGATAAATGTTTTTCCAGAATACAAAGCAATACCTTCACTAAAAAAGTTGTTTTTTGTAGGTGTTTCCTTAATTTTAGGTAAACCTAATCGATTAATTATACTAGTTAATATACCTTTGAAATAGAAGAAATCGGCTGGTTTTTGTTGGTTATCCCAATACTCTGTTGATTTTTTTCCGGTAGCAAAAATTGAAAAATGTTTAAATTCTTCTCGTTTTTCGCCATATTGGTGGTATGTTTTTCCTATTTCAAAAAACTTTAAATTAGGATGTTGTCTGTTAATATTGTGAGAGATAGCTTCGAGGCCAGAAAAAAGTAGTGTTTGCCTAAGTACCGATAAGTCATTGCTTAAAGGATTTAGCATGGCAATATTATTGTTTTCATTTAATTGATCGCTTAGCGCTATATATTTTGGAGCTGTTAATGAATTTGAAAGAATTTCATTAAAACCCTGCCCAACCAACTGATTGGCTATGATATTTTGGATTTTAGTGTCCTCAAAAGGTGAAGAGTTAGAGATTGAAGCGTTAAGTTTATTAGTACTTTCTACATTATTATAGCCATAAACTCGTAAAATTTCCTCAATAACATCAACCTCACGTTGCACGTCATTACGGTAAGCAGGTATAGTTAAGCCTAAACCAGTTTCGGTTACATTATTAATTTTAATATCTAATGATGTAAGTATTTGCTTTATCGTTTCATTAGGAATTTCTTTACCAATTAAGGTTTTAGTGTTTTCAAAGGTTAAAAGCACTTGGAAATCTTCAATTTTTTTAGGATATAAATCTGTGATTTCACTTGTAATTTTTCCGCCTGCGATTTCTATAATTAATAACGCGGCACGTTTAAGTGCATAATCGGTTATGTTAGGATCGATACCGCGTTCAAATCTAAACGATGCATCGGTATTTAATGCGTGTCTTTTTGCGGTTTTTCTAATGCTTACTGGGTTAAAATAAGCACTTTCTAAAAATATAGCTGTTGTGTTTTCGGTTACCCCGGAATGCAGACCGCCAAATACACCGGCAATACACATTGGTTTTTCGGCGTCGCAAATCATTAAATCTTCTTCATGTAGCTCGCGTTCAACACCATCTAAAGTGGTGAATTTTGTGCCCGACGGGAGTGTTTTTACTTCAATTTTATGATCTTTAATTTGACCAGCATCAAATGCATGTAGGGGTTGACCTAGCTCATGTAATACATAATTAGTCGCATCAACAACATTGTTTATGGGATTTAGTCCAATAGATTTTAATCGATTTTGTAGCCATTCAGGCGAAGCCTGAACCTTTAAATCAGATATAGTTACCCCACAATATCGTGGAGCTAGTTTGGGGTTGGTTACTTCAACTTCGGTTTTTAATGTACGACTATCTACATGAAAAGCACTAACCGATGGTGTTATGAGCTCTTTATTAGCATCTAATTGTTGTAGTAATCCTGCTTTTAAATCTCTAGCAACACCAAAATGGCTCATGGCATCAGCTCTGTTGGGTGTTAAGCCTATTTCGTAAACATAATCAGTTTCAATATTAAAAACTTCAGAAACATTTGTACCAATAGTCAAATCAGGGTCTAAAACCATAATACCGTCATGGCCTTTGCCTAAGCCAAGTTCATCTTCGGCACAAATCATGCCTAAACTTTGCTCGCCTCTTATTTTACCTTTTTTGATAGTCCAAGCGTCACCTTTATCATCATATAAAGTTGTGCCTACGGTTGCAACTGGTACTTTTTGATCTTTTGCTACATTGGGTGCACCACATACTATTTGCAAGTGCTCATCTGTACCAATATCGACGGTAGTTATTTTTAATCGATCAGCATTGGGGTGTTGCTCACATGTTATAACTTTGCCAACAACAATGCCTTTTAAGCCGCCTTTAACAGATTCAAACTCATCAACGCCTTCTACTTCAAGCCCTAAGTCGGTTAAGAGTTCGCTTATTTTTTCAACACTATAATCTAAGTTTATGAATTGCTTTAACCAGTTGTAAGAAATCTTCATTTGATAGTCAATATTTAAGCCCACAAATATAATAATACTTGTTTGTTAAGCTACTCGATTTAGTTTTTTTTAATGCGTATTTTTTGTAAATCTAACTAATATAATTCCATATGTTTTTGAATTTAGCTAAAGCTCTGTAGGTGTTAAGTATATTATTGTTACTAGCGTTAGTTAGTGAAGGGTCGTTTTTTAACACGTGTTTAGCATGGTATCTGGCATGTTCTAAAATGTCTTTATCTTTTATGATATCAGCAATTTTTAAATTTAAAACGCCACTTTGCTGAGTACCCATAATATCTCCAGGACCTCTAAGCTTTAAATCGACCTCGGCAATTTTAAAGCCATCATTGGTTTGTACCATTGTATTAAGTCGGGTTTTGCTATCATCACTAAGTTTATGGCCAGTCATTAGTATGCAGTAACTTTGCTCGGCACCACGACCAACACGCCCGCGTAATTGATGAAGTTGTGAAAGCCCAAAACGTTCGGCGCTTTCAATAATCATTACTGAAGCATTAGGCACGTTAACGCCAACTTCAATAACTGTTGTGGCAACCATTATTTGGGTTTCACCTTTAACAAAGCGTTGCATTTCAAACTCTTTGTCAGCGGGTTTCATTTGCCCATGCACAATTGAAATTTGATATTTAGGCTGCGGAAAATCTCTAGTAATGCTTTCATACCCGTCCATTAAATCTTTGTAATCTAATGTTTCACTTTCTTGAATAAGTGGGTAAACAACATAAATTTGGCGCCCTTTTGAAACTTCATCTTTGATGAATTTAAAAACTTGTAGTCGGTTTTTGTCGTAGCGATGAACGGTTTTTATTGATTTTCTGCCAGGAGGCAATTCATCAATTACCGAAATATCTAAATCGCCATAAACTGACATCGCTAAGGTACGAGGTATTGGTGTGGCAGTCATGACTAAAATATGTGGTGGCGAAGTGTTTTTTTTCCATAATTTACTACGTTGTGCTACTCCAAAACGATGTTGCTCATCAATTATAGCTAGTCCCAAGTTTTTAAATTTAACTTTATCTTCCAGTAAGGCATGAGTACCTATTAATATTTGTAACTCACCATTTTCTAATTCTTGATGAATTAATTTTCTGCCCGAAGTTTTTGTTGAACCTGTTAGTAGTTTTATATTGATATTTAAAGGTTTGCATAATTCAACTAGACCGCTGTAGTGTTGGGTTGCTAATATTTCAGTAGGTGCCATTAAGCATGCTTGAAAGCCATTGTCTAGCGCTATTAATATTGATAACAAGGCTACAATTGTTTTGCCAGATCCTACATCACCTTGTAAAAGCCTGTTCATTTGTGCATTACTTCCTAAATCGTGTCTAATTTCTTTAACTACACGTTTTTGTGCATTGGTAAGCTCAAACGGTAAATGCTGTTTGAAAAATGTGTTAAAGTAGTTGTCGACCTTAGCAAACGGAAACCCTTTAATTTTTGATTTATGAATTAAGTTTTTAAGTATTAATTGTAATTGAATGAAAAATAACTCTTCAAACTTGAGCCTAAATTGCGCTTTGGCTAAATCAACTTGGGTTTTAGGGAAATGGATATTTATAACAGCTTCTTGTTTAGATACTAATTTGAGTTGTTTGATAATAGTAGGCGATAATGTTTCGTATAACTCTTCTTTTTTAACCTCTAGAAACAGTTGTTGAATCATTTTAATTATAGCCCGATTTGAAAGCCCTCTGCTGCTTAGTTTTTCGGTCGAAGGATAAATGGGTTGCATGCCTTGGGTAAAATTACGCTCATGGTCAGACTGTAGCTCCATATCGGGATGTGCCATGTTAAATTTGCCAGCAAACCAATTGCATTTTCCAAAAACAACGTAGGGTATATTTAGTTTTATACTGTCTTTAATCCACTTTTGGCCTTTAAACCATACTAACTCCATAGTGCCAGTAGCATCGGTAAAGGTTGCAACTAAGCGTTTTCCTCGTTGTTGTCCAACTTCTTTTATGGCAGTAATTTTTCCGATAATTTGCACATCAGAGCTATTGCGCTGTAGTTGATTAATGGTGTAAAACTGTGTTCGATCTATATATCTGTTAGGAAATAAATTGATCAAATCTTGGCAGGTAAATACGCCTAATTCTTTACGAAGTAAATCGGCACGGCTAGGGCCTACGCCTTTAAGATAATCTATCGGGGTTTGTAAATTAATACTCATTACAGTAAAGATATTAAATATACCGCAATAGCTTTAGCTAAGTCTAATTTTCATATTTAATTTAGCTAATAGATTTTTTGCAACATTAGTAGTGAAACTTTTTTTACGATATTTTGTAATGGGCTGAATGCCTACTATAGTATTTGTAATAAATAACTCGTCAGCTTTTTGTAATTCAAAAGGCGATATTGAAGCCTCAATAAATGTATATTCTGGTATTTGTTTAATAACTTCAATTAGTTCACCTCTTAAAACACCTTTTAGGCAACCATCGCTTAATGGAGGTGTTTTTATGGTATTGCCTTTTACAAGGAAAATATTACCGTTTAAGGCTTCGACTATACTTTTGTTTGTGTTTAATAGTAAGCAGTTGTCATAGTCGTTTTCTTTGGCAAAAACACTTCCAATAATATTAAGAGCTTTGTTGTTGGTTTTTAAAGTTGAAAGTAGGCTAGGGGAAACGTAAAAATCTTTGAACAAATCAACTAGGTAAGGCGCGCTGCTTAATATGTAAAAATCGGTGTCTAATTTTGATGTAAAAACTATATAATCAATAGCTTTACCCGTAGGGGTGTATAAGCCGCCTTCAGATCGGTTAATCATGAATTTTACACGCACAGTGCTTGATTCTAATTGATTGGCACTTATGCTTTTGAAAATTTCGGCTTGCATAAACTCCATCGTAAAATTCATCGGAATTTCCATTCGCATAATGCGCATAGACCCCATTAATCTAAAATAATGTGCTTCAAGAAATAATATTTTATTATTAACCACTCTAATGGTTTCAAATAATGCATCGCCATAAGCGTAGCCTCTATTTGATGAAGATATAAAACTATCTGTTTTGCTAACTAAATTGCCGTTGTAATTGATCATAAAAAAAAAGTCCCGATAAAAATCGGGACAAATATATTTATTTTTGTTGAGATAAATTATGCAGAGCCTAATACTTGCTTTAAGCTTGATATTTGGTTACTCCAAAGCATTTTCATTTCCTCGGCATCATCATCATCATCAGCAAAATCGGTAACCATTAGCGAAACGTCTTTTGTTATAGCGTCAACTTGAATTCGAATTTCAAAATATACACTAGTGTCTTTTTCATCTTCGACCCATCTAAATTTAATGCGTTCGCCAGTTTTTTTAGTTAAAAGTTTAGCTTCCTCTTCACTACCATCCCAAATAAAGGTAAAAAACTCACCTCTTGAGTTTACATTATCGGCATACCACTCTGATAATCCAGAAGGTGTTGAAATATATTGGTATAAAAGTTGTGGAGAAGCTTGAATAGGAAACTCTAAATCAATCTTTATTTTGTCGCTCATTTTTTGTTTTTGTTATAGTTCGGCAAGATATGCATTAATTTAAAAATTTAAAATTTTTTATTTAAATAATTGCTAACATAAGTTTGCAGTAATTGAATTTGTTTATATATTTGCACCCTCAAAATAATGGCGAGGTAGCTCAGTTGGTTAGAGCGTCGGATTCATAACCCGGAGGTCGGGGGATCGTGCCCCCCTCTCGCTACAAACTTAAAAAAGTGGTTTTCAGTTAACTGAAAACCACTTTTTTTTTGGAGCATACTTAAATTTTAAAACTAAATTAGTTATTGTTTTGCCAATCAATTTTTCGTGAAACGTACATGATTGTGGCAAGAATTAGAAATAAACCAATACTTCCTACTATTAACGCATAATTTTCTAATTGAATAATTATAAATATGAATGTGTATAATGCGATTAGAGATGCGCAAATAAAAAGTGGAAATTTTAAGGATTTTAATATTGATTTAGAATAAAGGGTTATTAGTGTTATTACCGAAACTCCTGATATTAAATATGCTTTTAGAAAACTACTATGCTCAGATATTGAAATAAGTAGGGTGTAAAACATTATTAAAGCGATACCAATCATTAAATACTGAAACGGGTGAATTTGTATTTTACTCATGGTTTGAATGAGAAAAAAGACTAAAAATGTTAAGGTAATTACTAAAAAGCCATATTTGGTTGAACGTTCGCTTTTTTGATATTCATCAACAGGAATCATAAAATTTACGCCAAATGAATACTGCTTTAAATCAGGTATCCCATCAAAAGATTGTTGTGCAAAAGGCCTGTTTATATCTAGTATTTTCCATTTTGCATCAAAACCTGATTTTGTGATTTTATCGGAGTTATAAGGTATATATTCACCAATAAAATTAGCTGTTTTCCAATTTGATGCAATATTTACATTCGTTTCTTTTCCTATAGGTATAAATCTAATTTGCTTGCTTCCATTTGTATGTAAATTCATAGAAAACGATATTTCTTTTTCATTTGGTAAATCTTCGTTTTTTATAAAGCTACTTTCTAGCATGTGTAGTTTTACATCGTTTGAATATCTGTTATTATAGTTTTTGTGTTGCTTTGCTGTAAACGCGTAGTTGTTATTTTTAAGTTTAATTTCAACTAAATTATTTACACCTTTTAAGTTTGATGTTTTAATAACCAATCTAGCTTTATCCCAAATTATGTTTTTGTTAGGGATATCTATTTCAGCAAAATTAGGTTTTGAAAATGTACCGCTAACATCTATTTTACTTTTATAAACAGCAGTTTTATAAATTCCTCTCTTCTTTTCTTCAGGATTTATTGTTGAGATTATATCGAGATTTTTAGGAAAAAAATAGGCATATTTAATATGCGTTACTGTTTCTTTATGCGATATTTTTGTTTTTTCATTTTTAATTATTTTTTCAGAATATTCCTTATAAGGTACTTTTAACATTGGTCCATATAAAAGCACTTCTTCTCCCCATTTTTCATTTATTTCTCGTACAACGTCTTGTTGTCTAACCATACGTTCTTGAATTAAAAATTTTATAAATGTTAGTGGTATTGTAAGTATTAAAATTAAAAATCCTACCATTATCATTCTTGCGGTAATAGAGCTTTTTAACCATTTGCTAAATTTTCCTTGTTGTGGTTGATTGTGTGTTTGCATAATTTGTTTTGTTAAATTTTAATATATAATTATAAAGAACTTTGAATTTCAAAGCAAAAAATTAAAAAAAAATCAATTTTTTTTAATTAATTTTTCTAAGGCGTTAATATGTTTTTTAAATTCATTTTTGCCAAGTTGGGTGGCATAATATTTAGTATTAGGTTTTCGACTAATAAATTGTTTTTCAACTTTTAAAAACCCAGCTTTTTCTAATGATTTAGCGTGACTAGCCAAATTTCCATCAGTGGCACCTAATAATTCCTTAAGTGTTTTAAAATCGGCATAATCATTAACCATTAAAACCGACATAATTCCCAGTCGTATTCTATGATCAAAAGCCTTATTGATATGTAAAATAATATTTTTCAATTACATTAGTTTTTTATGTCACGTAAGTTATTTTCGGTCATATTTGATATACATAATAGTGCCATATATGATATGCATAAACCCAAAACCAGCAACCCAAAACCAAAATCCGTATCCTGGGAAAAGTGCACTAATTAATCCTAATATAATTTGAGTATAGCCTAAATATTTAACATCACCTAAGGTGTATTTTGAGGCATTTAAAAGTGCTAATCCGTAAAAAATTAACATTAATGCGCCTGTTTGTCCATAATGCTGATTAACCAAAATAATTATAATGTAGGTACCACCAGCTAAAAGAGGAATGATAAAACTTAGTAGTAGCCTTTTAGTTAATGCATCCCATATTTTTTCATTATTTTTTTTAGCTTTTTTTGTTGTTAAAAATATAGCTGTACTAATACTAAAAATTAGTACCAAAAGCATATCCAAAACGATATATCTAAATACTCTACCATCTAAAATAAGATAATCTCTATCACTGTTTTTTACTAGCCAATAGGCAAAACCTGCACCGATTAAGGCATAAATTCCAGCTAAAATACCTGATAAGCCACTTAATGAGATAAATTTTGAGGATTTACTCATTAAATTTTTTATCTCTGATATATTTTTTAAATAATTTTCTGAATTCATTTGTAGAGAACTTTGAAATACAAAGTAAGTTAAAAATAATTTACTACACAAATTCAAATAAAAAAAAGATTGTAGATGCACAGAATAAAAATATAATTGTATGTTAATTTATAAATTTTAATAAAAGTAAAACCTTAATTTAGTAGGCAAAATAAATTTTATGAAATCAATATTTAAAACCACAATTGCAGCTGCTACTTTAGCATTATTAACATTGTCATTTTCGGCAATATTACAAAGTTCAAAATCTATAAATACCGAACAGAGTTCTTTAACATGGAAAGGTTATAAAATAACTGGCTCATCACATGAAGGTACGATAGCTGTTAAAGAAGGTCAGTTAGATTTTGAAAACGAAACATTAACAGGCGGAAATGTTACTATCGATATGAATTCAATAGCCTGTACAGATTTAAGTGGAAAAGGAAAAATGAATCTTGAAGGACATCTAAAATCGGATGATTTTTTTGGTATTGAAAAATTTCCTGTAGCAACTATTAATTTTACAAATGTTACTAAATCTGAAGGTGATTTGTATAATGTAACAGCAGATTTAACAATTAAAGGTAAAACGCATAGCACTACTTTTGATTTAAAAATAAGTGATAATAAAGCTAATGTAGCATTAAAAATAGACCGCACTAAGTTTGATATTCGATATGGCTCGGCAAGTTTTTTTGACGATTTAAAAAATAAGGCGATTAGTGATGAGTTTGATATTGTTGCTAATTTAGTATTTTAAAATTATAAGTTGTTTCTTTATTAAAAAGCCATGCATTGTTTTAAAGCCATGCATGGCTTTTTAATTACTTAACATTGATGGTTGACCCATTGCTATGACTACTAAACTCTGGTGCATACATGCTTTGTATTGTACTAATGCCGTTGCTCATAATTCCAGCATTATTAACTCGTAAGTCATACTCAAATATATAAACACCCTTTGGTAAATAATCTATAAAAAAGTTAGTAGCTGCATCTTTTGTACTTTCATAATATCCTAAGCCATCTTGCCATTTGTAGCGCGAAATAACATTTATAGGTTCTAATCCTGAAGCGCGCATATCTTTTAAGTGTAAAAACTCCATATTTCTATCACTTCGCAATTCAATACGAACACGAACTAAATCACCTACATTAAGCTTGGTGTTAGTTTGTATTTCAAGCATTTCTTCGCCAGTTGCCGTTTGGGTTTTTAAAAATAATTTTTTGTTTAGTTTTAAGGGTGTTTTTGCAGATGTTATGTTATTTAAGTCTTCGAAATATTGCCAGTAAAGTGCGCCCCATGCAATGCCTTTTTCTTTTTTAGATAGTGTTATGGTTGCCATTTCTGGCGAAATAGCCTTAGATTTCCAAGAAGTTTTTAGATACCCCGTACCTGCTTCTATTTTGGTTTTAAGGTTATCTTTTAAATTTAGCGGATTTTCGCCAATTTTTACCGTTACAGCTTCATTAATACTTAACCAGTCGCTGCCTTTTAATAAAAGTGCATAAACGGCTTCGGTAGTTGCTTTAGTAGTTGCCCAGCGGTTTGTTTGTTTGTTTTTAAGGAGCCAAATTTTAAGGTTATCTATAGTTTCAGGGTTGTTTTCTATTTCCGTAAAAACTTCAATTAATAATGCTTGAGTTTCAATGGGTGATTGATACCAATACCACGATGAAGTATTAGATTTCCAATACATGCCCAGCTCCTCCGACGTGATACTGTTTTCTTTAAGTGATGCTAGTATTTTTGAGCTCAAAATAACTTTATTATTTCTGTGAGCTATTAGTGCCATTAAACCTTTGTTGTATAGGCTTCGTGATAACCAGTAACGTTCAATTTGCGATAAATAGTAGTTAGTTATGGTTTTAACTTTATCTGAAATTTTTATTTCAGGATAAAAACTGCGCATGTATAGGTATTGAAGTTGAGTATGTGATAAATGATTTTTATTTAAGTCTATCGATTTACTTTTTTTCAATCGGTTATACTCATTTACAAATTGTTGATCTAAATATTGTATGGCTTTGGTTATCATTTTTTTATGTTTTAAATGATTTCCAATACCCAAATGTTTGAGATGCCCAAAACCCGAAACAATATGCTGAGTTACCCATCTGTTTTCGCGACCACCATCAAACCATGACCACGCACCATTGTTAAATTGATTTTGTTTTAATTTCTGTAATACCCGATCTAATTCGTTGGTCATTTTATTAAAATCAAATAACAAAGCGATACGTTTTTTTTGTTCGGTTTCACTTTGTGCGTCTCTAAGCCATGGCGTTTCCTGTATTAAAATGGATTTTAAATCTTCATTTTTCTCTAGCGTACTTGTAAGTGCGTTAGTGTTTTTCCATTGGTCAAAAACATTTTTAATTTTTGGGTTATGATTTACAATATGTGATGCTATTGCATTAGAGTAATATCTAGAAAAACTTTGCTCATTGCACTCATAAGGATATTCCATCAAATAGGGTAGTGCCTGAATGGCATACCAGGCAGGGTTTGAGGTTAACTCAAACGTTAATTTGTGATTTTGTAATGTTTTAGAGTTGTTGTTTTTTAATTTAGTTAGCGTAAATGTTTTGGTTTGGTTGCCACTAATCCACATGGGTAGTGTTTCTGTAACCAGCATTTTATTTGATAAAACAGGTAAGGTGTTTTGTTCGCCATCACTATAATTATCTGCTTTAGCAACAATTTTATATTGCACTGCATCAATTTGATTAGGTATATTTAATAGCCAGGTTACAATGGTATTACCATCGGCATTAACTGTAAAATTAGCATTTTGTGTGTTTTTTTTAATTAATAGCGTGCTAATGTCTTCCCCAGTAATGGCATTTGTAAGGGTTAGTTTTGCAATTCCTTTTAATGTGTTGTTTGTGAGGTTTGAAATTTTAGTGCTAATATGTATTTGATCACCTGCTCTCAAAAATCGAGGGACATTTGGTGTTACTGATAATTTTTTTTGGGTAACAATATCTAAAGTTTTTATACTACTGTTTAAGGTTTTTGTATGTGCAAGCAGCTGTAATTTCCACCGTGTTAAAGCTTCTGGTGTTGTAAAGTTAAAACTAATATTGCTATTTTTATCAGTATATAATTTGGGGAAGAAAAAAGCAGTTTCATTTAGGTTTTTTCGAATTGAAATATCTTCAAAATCAATAGGTTCATTATCAATTTTTTGTTCGTTGGTAATGCCTTCGGAATTTGGGTTTAGGTTTGCTTCAATTGTAACGTCTTCATCCTTTGCTAAAGCAGCATCATCATAAGCAATACTTCTTTTTTTTATCGATCTTCCTCTAGGTGATTTGCTCATTACAATTTCTTCTAATTCATAGTCTTCATAAATATTAGTGTTTCCAAAGTGTAAGCCGTACCAGTTTAATTGATCAAAATTTAATGATGGAAAATATGTATAGCTAGAATTATTATAAGTCGTAAAAAAATTCACTCCAAATGAACGCCTAGATTTAAAGTTATTTTGACTATAATAAATGGGTTTGTATATTGGGTCAAAAGTCCAATTATGTGTTTTAAACTGGTTGAGAGCTGCATCATACATGCTAGCTAAAACCTCACTGCTTACTTTTTCGCCCTTAGGGCCTTTGATGTTAAAACTCCATGTTTCATTGCTGCCAGGTAGTAATTTGTCTCTAAAAGTATTTGTTTCAATAGTTAAATCGGTATTAGGGTATGGTACCTTTATAGGTAATGATTTGCCTATAAAGGTGTTAAAAGCAGCTAAAGAATAATGTACCACAAACCCACCAATATCATTTTTTGTAACAGGTATGGTTATTGCTTTTTTGTTGTTATTTAGTTTTATTTTTTGGGTACTAATAATTTTGTTTTCTTTTTCAATCGCAATAGTTAAGCTTATGTTTTTTGCTGCCGATGCAAATGTAATTACAGCCAAATCGTTTACAGTATAACTATCTTTATTGGTGGTTACAGCTAGCAATTGGTTGTCGGCTATTGTTTTTTCGTTAATGCTGTATAGGTTTGTTTTTGCCTTTGTATTTATAACTTGTCCGTAGCGATCGGTACAAGAAAAAACTAAAAGGTATTTTCCAGATTTCCATTTTTTTATCTGCTCTATTTTAACCTGAGATTGCAGTTTTGTGTTAATGTTAGTTTCATAAACTAAATCACCTTTTTCCCAGTAATTTGGGTTATCTTCATTATCATAGGCATCGTTAGGAAATAACGTTTTAAAATCAATTTTAGATTGTAGTTTGTAATCAGGAGCTTTCCAAGGTCGGGGCCTGTTTACTGTTTTTGGCGCTTTTAGTTTGTAAATTTTTAGTGAGCCTTTAGTGGGTGTAAACTCATTGTTTAAATTGTTTGTAGTGAGTTTTATCGTTGTAAAATTTTGGTTTTTGTTTATTGATTTATCAACGCTAATGTCAGTATGTAAGGTGTGATAGCCAACATTTACTACTGTAGTTGCGCTATGAGTTTCGCCATTAATATCGGTAACATTTGCAGTTACCTCATAATTAAATATTGGTAAATTATTTTTATTTACAGACGGGTCGGGTAGTGCTTTAAATGTAATGGTGTATTTTCCTGTATTATCAGTTTGAGTTTCGCCAAATGTTATTTCTTGCGCTGTTGTATTTGTGTTGTATTGGTTGTACCAATAGTACCATCGTGGGTATTGTACGTTGCGTTTTACATGATAAACAACCTTTGCATTACTAATTTTTATGCCAGAAAAAGCTAAGGCAGATCCTGTTATAGTAACCGAATCATTTATTTTGTAGGTTGTAGATATAGGTGTAAAATTTGTTTTGAATTTGGGACGTTTATAGTCTTCGACAGAAAAATAATGTGTTTTTTGATAAATTAAATTATTGTTAACCAAAATATGATACTGGCCGTTTAAGCCATTATTTGGTAATACAAATTCGCCCGAAACCGAACCATATTCATTGGTAATTAAGTTTAATTCGCTAACTTTTTGTCGATTTGTATCATATAAAATAATATTTACTGGTTGATTAGCAATAACCTCAGATATTCCTGTTTGCTTTTTTACTAAAATACTTTTAAAAAATACAGTTTGTGAAGGTCTATAAATGCTTCTGTCTGTAAACGTATAGGCAGTATGTGTTTTATTTTTAGTATGTTGATATTGATTTGTATTGATGTATATGTTGTCAAAAAATGCTGATTGATTGTCGTGGTTTATTTTAATAGAAGCATTGTAATAAGCGTTTGCTTTTGGCAGCGGTATGGTTACTTGTCCTAATTTATTGGTTTGATAAATTACAATTTTTTTAGGTGACCTATATGTTTTTTTATAAGTTAATTTAACATCAGCATTGCTTATAGGGTTGCCATTATTTCTGTCAATAATTTGGTAAGATTTTGTTAGATGATCATTGGTTTCAATAAGTGCAAAATTGCTTACTTGCGTAATTGTATAGGCTAATTTAAAATCACTAGTTTTGGCAGGAAAAGCTACAATAATGTAATTGCCATTAGGTAGCTTTGGTACAATAATTTCGGTGGTATGTGTTTTTAAATCACCTTCGTTTTTAAGGGGTGATAACCACTCGGTTTGTAAACTTAATTTAGAAATAAATTTTTGTTTTTCATTAAGGTCATATAGCTTGTTAAGTGTTTTTATTTTTTGGTGCGGTAGTTTATATACTCTAAAGGTTATTTCACTAATATTTTTATATGTGACATGCAGTAGTGAGGGTTTGTTTACAGGAATATGTTTTTCGTTTTTAAGTGCTACATTGGATAGCAAAATTTTATTTTTTAATAGTTTAGCTTTGTTTGCAGCTCTACTTTTTGGGTATTTTAAAATAATAGAATCACAATTTTCAGTAATGGTTTTTAAGTGCCATTTATCTGATGTGTTATCTTGATTTGATTTGATATTAGCAAGTTCAAACAAGTAAAGCCCAGTACTATTATTTTTTGGGTTAGTGTTTTTAATTTCTGATGTTAAAGTGTTTATGTATGTTGATGCAACTGCTTTAAATGCGGCATGTTTTTTTACATAATTTAATCGCTCTAAATTTATTTCAACCAAAGCGTCGGTGTTGCCGTTTTTTAAATGAAATTGAATTAATTTTTGGTAAATTTTAAGAGCATTTAATTGTAATGAAGTACTGTCTTTAGCTGCTATTTTTAATTTTGAAAACGATTTAGCTGGCGCCAAAAATAATGGGTTATTTAGAATAAAAGCATAGGTTGGTTTTGTGATTTTTGTTTCGGGTGTTTTATAAAATTGCAAAGCATTATGACTTAATAAATCAAATAAAGTGGGGCGATATAACTTAGAGTTTTTTTGAGTATGTAGTAACGCATCATAATGTATTAATAATTCTTTTTGTAATTTATCAGGAGTGTTTAATGAAGCCGAATAGTGTTTGTGTACTTCATTAAAAAGTGTTTGTAAGTCCCAGGTTCTAAAGTCGGTAGCATTAACTTTTTTTGAGGTTTTTGTACGATTGTAAAATTTATATTTATTACTATTAAAAAAATCCCAGTATAGCTTTGCTAACATATTTTGCAAAATGTTTTTTTGTGGAGCTTCACTGTTTTTAATTTCAGTTTTAAACTGTGCAATAACTTTTAATTGCGCATCTTCTTCTAGTGTAAGAATGTATTTGTTTTTAAAAAGTAAAACTTTAATGAGTTGTACCGAGTTGTTGGTTTTTCGAGCCTTTTTTTCAATAGTTAAAACCGATTTAAGTGCCGATTTAGGTAAGCCCTCTTTTTCTAAAGTATAAACACGTTCCCATAACTCAGTATATAAATTTGCGTTTTGTGAGTTGCAAATAGCGATGTTAGATAGTAAGGCTATAATTGATAAAATATGTTTCATGTTAGTTTTGTTTTTTAATTAAAAAATAAATCAAAATTCATTCCAAAATAATTAATAGTCAACAATGTATTGTTTTTTATTTAAAATACTTTAACATAATAATTTATATACTATGTAATTTCATAAATTTGCAATCGCAAAAAAAATGGTATTTCCGCTTAAGCGGAACATATTAAAAAAAATATACATGAAAGCAGGAATTGTAGGATTACCAAACGTAGGGAAATCAACGTTATTTAATTGTTTATCAAATGCAAAAGCACAAAGTGCAAATTTTCCGTTTTGTACTATAGAGCCAAATATAGGTGTGGTAAATGTACCCGACCCACGATTAGAAAAATTAGAAACATTAGTTAATCCAGAGCGAGTTATACCAGCAACAGTTGAGATAGTAGACATCGCTGGCCTTGTAAAAGGAGCTAGTAAAGGTGAGGGACTAGGAAATCAATTTTTAGCAAATATTCGTGAAACTGATGCGATACTTCATGTGTTAAGATGTTTTGATAATGATAATATAGTACATGTTGATGGTAATGTAGACCCAATAAGAGATAAGGAAACTATTGATATTGAGCTTCAGCTTAAAGATTTAGAAACGACAGATAAAAAGCTAGACAAAGTTAAGCGTGCTGCTAAAACAGGAAATAAAGAGGCGCAAAAAGAAGAAGCAATACTTTTAAAAATTAAAGAAAATCTTGAGGCCGGTATTTCAGTACGTGCTTTAGAGTTTTCGGAGGAAGATTATAACGATTATGTAAAACCTGCTCAATTTATTACTGATAAGCCTGTTATGTATGTTTGTAACGTAGACGAAGGTGCAGCAGTTAATGGTAATGATTATGTTAATAAAGTTAAAGATGCTGTAAAAAATGAAAACGCTGAAGTTTTGGTTTTAGCAGTAGGTACTGAGGCCGATATTAATGAATTAGATGATTATGAGGAGCGTAAAATGTTTTTACAAGATATTGGTTTGGAAGAGCCAGGCGCTTCAAAATTAATACGTTCGGCTTATAAGTTGCTAAATCAACAAACGTATTTTACAGCAGGAGTAAAAGAGGTTAGAGCTTGGACTGTAAATGTAGGGGCAACAGCTCCACAAGCTGCAGGTGCTATTCATACCGATTTTGAAAAAGGTTTTATTAGAGCCGAAGTTATTAGTTATTTAGATTATGAAAGCTATGGTAATGAAGCTAAAGTAAAAGAAGCAGGAAAAATGCGTGTAGAGGGTAAAAATTACATCGTTAATGATGGCGATGTTATGCACTTTTTGTTTAACGTATAAAAAAATTAATTTAAAATTAGCACTCGCTTATTAAAATCACTAGCAAGTGCTAATTTTATTATTGATACATTATCTGGTAAAATAGATGCAATTTTTTCGGGCCATTCTATAAAACACCAGTGTTTGGAGTAAAAATAATCTTCGACACCAATATCAAGCGCCTCCACTTCATCATTAATGCGATAAAAATCAAAGTGGTAAACTAAATCATTTTTCACCTCATATTCGTTTACTATTGAAAACGTTGGGCTGCTTGTTTCGTCTTTTCCATCAAGAGCTTTAACTAATTCATTTATTAAAGTTGTTTTTCCTACACCCATTTCACCATAAAATAATAGTGTTTTTGAGTTTACATGTTTTAAAACTTGTTGGGCAACATCTTTTAGTTGTTCTATGCTAAATTCAATATGTAATTTACTCATTAGTGTTTTTAATTATTTTTTGGGTTCTAAAACCACAAAAGGTATTATCATTTCTTCAAGAGAAATTCCTCCGTGTTGGTAGGTGTTTCTGTAATAACTCACATAGTGATTGTAGTTATTTGGATAGGCGAAAAATAAATCATCTTTGGCAAAAATAAAAGAACTACTCATATTTATACTAGGTAAGCCAATAGTATTTGGAGTTTTTGCAGCATAAACATCTTTATCTTCATAAGTTAATGAGCGCCCAGTTTTATAGCGTAAATTTAAGCTAGTGTCTTTATTACCAATTACTTTTGAAGGGTTTTTTACATTAATAGTGCCGTGGTCGGTGGTAATTAAAAGCTTAAAGCCATACTGTTGTGCCTGTATAATGATATCTAGCAATGGTGAGTTTTTAAACCAGCTAGTTGTTAATGAGCGATAGGCTTTATCGTTGGATGCTAATTCTTTAATAACTTCCATTTCGGTTTTTGAGTGTGACAGCATGTCTACAAAATTGTATACAATTACTGTGAGATCATTTTCTTTTTTAGACTTAAAGTTTGAGGCTAATTGCTTTCCAGATTTTAGGTTTGTGATTTTAAAATATTCATGTTTTAAATGGCCTAGTTTTAAACGTTTCATTTGATGATTTAAAAAATCATTTTCATGTAAGTTTTTACCGCCATCATCAGTGTCATTTTTCCAGTATTCTGGATGCTGTTTTTCCATTTCAAGAGGAGTTAGTCCCGAAAATATAGCATTACGTGAATATTGGGTTGCTGATGGTAAAATACTAAAAAAAGCCTCTTCTTTGGTATTTTTGTAATAATTAGAAATAATAGGAGCTATGGTTTTCCATTGGTCATATCGTAAATTATCAATTACTACAAGTAGTGTAGGTTGTTGTTTGTTTAAGTGAGGCGCTACTTTGTTTTTAAATAAGGTGTTTGATAATGTTGGCGCATTATCTGGTGATTTAAACCAATCTTCATAATTTTTGTCAATAAATTTTGAAAACTGACGATTAGCTTCATTTTTTTGTGATTCTAAAATTTCAAACATTGAGGGGTCATCAATATTTTCGAGCTCAATTTCCCAATAAATTAATTTTTGATATAAATCAAACCATTCGTCATAGCTATTAACCATTGACAAATTCATGGCAATTTTTCTAAATTCTTGTTGGTAGTTTGAGGTTGTTTTTTCGGATATTAATCGATTATGATCCAGATTTTTTTTAAGACTAAGTAAAATTTGGTTAGGATTAACAGGCTTTATTAAATAATCGGCTATTTTGTTGCCTATCGCTTCCTCCATGATATATTCTTCTTCACTTTTTGTAATCATAACAATAGGAAGATTGGCTTTTTTTTCTTTAATTTCTGCTAGCGTTTCTAAGCCTGTAAGCCCTGGCATATTTTCATCTAAAAAAACAATATCAAAATTTTGAGAATCTATAATTTCTATAGCCTCAGTTCCGCTTTGACATTTAGTAACCTTATAATTTTTTTTCTCTAAAAATAAAATATGTGGTTTTAATAAGTCAATTTCATCATCAACCCAAAGAATATTTATGTTATTCATATAACTATATTTGTTTTTTATTAATTAGTTAAAAAAATTATAAGCACTATTTGTAAATTTAATTAAATGAAACCTAAAAATAAGCTTAAACTATTTAACGATCCAATTTATGGATTTATTACAATCCCTAATTCGTTAATTTTTGATTTGATAGAGCATCCATACTTTCAGCGCTTGCGTCGCATTACGCAAATGGGGTTGTCATATACGGTTTATCCAGGGGCGCATCATACTCGGTTTCATCATGCATTGGGTTGTATGCACCTAATGCAAAATGCTATTAGAATATTACGTTTTAAAGATGTTGAGATTTCTAAAGATGAAGAAAATGCTTTGTTAATAGCAATATTACTACATGATATAGGTCATGGGCCTTTTAGTCATGCTATGGAGCATAGTATTGTAAATGATGTGACGCACGAGGATATTTCATTACTTTTTATGGAAGAGCTTAATCGAGAGTTTAAAGGTAAGCTAAGTTTGGCAATTGAGGTTTTTAAAGGTAATTACCCTCGTAAATTTATGCATCAACTTATTTCGGGTCAATTTGATATGGATCGAGCCGATTACCTCAAACGAGATAGTTTTTATACGGGTGTTGCCGAAGGTAATGTAAATAGTGAGCATTTAATTACAATGCTTAACGTAATTAATGACGAATTGGTTGTTGAAGAAAAGGGAATTTACTCGGTCGAAAAGTTTTTAACTGCTCGGCGTTTAATGTATTGGCAGGTGTATTTGCATAAAACAAGTTTGGTTGCCGAGCAGTTGCTAATTCGTGTTTTAAAACGCGCAAAAGCACTAGTTAAACAAGGTACGGTGTTAAAATCTAGTTCGGCGCTTTCTGTTTTTTTAACAAGTGATTTTAATGAACAAACTTTTAATTTAAGTGCCTTAAAGCAGTTTTCAATGCTAGACGATTTTGATATTATTTCGGCAATGAAAGAGTGGCAATTTCATGAAGATTTTGTGTTAAGCAAGTTGTCAGAAATGATAATTAATAGGCAACTCCTTAAAGTTAAAATAAAAAATAAACCATTTAAACCAAAAAATATCAATTCGCATACAGATCAAATAAAAAATATATATGATTTATCAGCCGAAGAAGCTTCATATTTTGTGTTTACTGGAGCTATTTCAAATCAAGCTTACAATATTGATAAACAAGCTATTAAGGTGTTATATAAGTCTGGTAAAATTGTTGATATTGTAAAAGCATCTGATTTGTTAAACCTAAAGGTGTTGTCAAAACCAGTAACAAAATATTATATATGCTATCCAAAACATAAAAATTAATGCTTTTTTTATACTTTTGTAGATAATGAAATTTAAAGCAAGTCAAATAGCAGAAATTTTAGAAGGCACAATTATTGGTAATCCCGATGAAGAGGTTTCTAAATTATCTAAAATAGAAGAAGGGGAAAAGGAGTCGTTAACATTTTTAGCAAATCCTAAATACCTAAAATATATTTATACCACAAACGCATCAATAGTTATTGTAAATGATGATTTTGTTTCCGAAGGTACTATAAGTTCAACATTAATAAAAGTTAAAGATGCTTACAAATCATTTTCAACCCTGCTTGAATATTACAATCAGGTAAAAATGAACAAAACAGGTATAGAGCAACCTAGTTTTATTTCTGATACAGCTACTCACGGTGAAAATCTTTATTTAGGTGCTTTTTCTTACATGGGCGAAAATGTTAAAGTAGGAAATAATGTTAAAATATACCCCAATAGCTACATAGGTGATAATGTAACCATAGGTAATGATGTGGTGATTTTTTCAGGCGCAAAAATTTACTCAGATTGTATTATAGGAAATAATTGTGTAATCAATTCGGGAGTTATTATAGGTGCCGATGGATTTGGTTTTGCGCCAAATGAAAAAGGCGAATTTCATAAAGTACCTCAAATTGGTAATGTAATACTAGAAGATAATGTTGATGTTGGTGCCGCTACAACTATTGATAGAGCCACTTTAGGGTCTACAATTATCCGTAAAGGCGTAAAACTAGATAATCAAATACAAATAGCACATAATGTTGATATCGGAAAAAATACCGTTATTGCAGCACAAACAGGAATAGCAGGATCAACAAAAATTGGCGAAAGTTGCCAAATTGGTGGTCAAGTTGGTATTGCTGGACATATAATTATTGGTAATAACGTTAAGGTACAAGCGCAGTCTGGTATTGGTAGAAACATAAAAGATAATGAAGCTTTACAAGGTTCACCATCTTTTGGTTACTCCGATTGGAATAAATCGTATGTGCATTTTAAAAACTTACCTAAATTAGCAAAAACAATACATAAATTAGAAAAAAAATTGGGGATTAATGATTAAAACCGAATTTAAACAAACAACAATTTCAAAAGAAATTTCATTAACAGGAGTCGGTTTGCATACCGGCTCAAATGTTACATTAACGTTTAAACCAGCACCAGAAAATCATGGTTATAAATTTAAACGAATAGACCTCGAAGGCGAACCTATTATTGAGGCTGATGCCGATTTGGTTACCAACACACAACGTGGTACCTGTTTAGAAAAAAAAGGTGTGATTATACAAACATGCGAGCATGTTTTAGCAGCTTTAGTAGGATTGCAGGTAGATAATGTGTTGCTCGAAATTAATGCCTCAGAACCTCCAATAATGGACGGTTCATCAAAATTTTTCGTCGAAGCTATTGAAAATGTAGGTGTTATAGAGCAGGAAGCATGTCGCGAAGAGTATGTGGTTAAAGAAGTAATGTCATACCTTGATGAAGAAACAGGTAGTGAAATTACAATAATACCTTCGGATGATTATCAAATTACAACAATGGTAGATTTTGGCACCAAAATTTTAGGGACTCAAAATGCTACACTTTCAAACCTAAAGGACTTTAAAGAAGAAATTTCAAACGCAAGGACCTTTAGCTTTTTACATGAAATCGAAATGCTTTTAGAGCATGGTTTAATAAAAGGAGGCGATTTAAATAATGCGATTGTTTATGTTGATAAAGAGCTATCCGAAGGGACTATGCAAAAACTTCGAAAGGCTTTTAATAAAGAACATATTTCAGTAAAACCAAACGGAATTTTAGACAACCTTACACTACATCATCCTAATGAAGCCGCTAGGCATAAATTATTAGATGTAATTGGTGATTTAGCATTAGTTGGTACACGCATTAGAGGCAAGGTTATAGCTAATAAGCCTGGGCATTTTGTAAATACTCAGTTTGCAAAAAAAATTAAACGCGTAATAAAATCCGAAAAAAGAAACTACGTTCCTAAAGTAAATTTACATGCTAAACCAGTAAAAGATATAAATCAAATCATGGAGATGTTACCGCATCGCCCACCATTTTTATTGGTAGATAAAATAATGGAACTTACTGATGAAAAGGTGATTGGTGTCAAAAATGTAACCATGAATGAGCCATTTTTTGTCGGACATTTTCCAGGAGCACCAGTAATGCCTGGTGTACTTCAAATTGAGGCTATGGCACAATGTGGAGGTATTTTGGTTTTAAGTACAGTTCCTGACCCAGAAAATTACCTTACCTATTTAATGAAGATAGATAATGTAAAGTATAAACAACAAGTTTTACCAGGCGATACGTTAATTTTTCAATTAGATTTATTAGCGCCTATTCGTAGAGGAATATGTCAAATGCAGGGAAGAGCTTATGCCAACGGAAAATTAGTTTCTGAAGCCGAAATTATGGCACAAATCGTAAAAGTTAAAAACGTTTAAGTTATGAATCAACCATTAGCATATGTCCATCCTGGGGCTAAAATCGCAAAAAACGTTGTTATAGAGCCATTTACAACAATACACAATAATGTTGTAATAGGGGAAGGAACATGGATAGGCTCTAACGTTACCATTATGGAAGGCGCTAGAATTGGTAAAAATTGTAACATTTTTCCAGGAGCAGTAATCTCTGCTGTACCTCAAGATTTAAAATTTAATGATGAAGACACTACGGTTGAAATTGGTAATAATGTTACAATACGAGAGTGTGTAACCATAAATAGAGGAACAACCGATAAAATGAAAACAGTTATAGGTGATAATTGTTTAATTATGGCATATTGCCACATAGCTCATGATTGTATTGTGGGTAAAAACTGTATATTTTCAAATAACAGTACACTAGCAGGGCATATAAATGTTGGCGATTATGTAGTTTTAGCAGGTATGACAGCAGTACATCAGTTTTGCTCAATAGGCAACCATGCCTTTGTAACTGGTGGATCTTTGGTACGAAAAGATGTGCCACCATATGTAAAAGCGGCGCGTGAGCCCTTGTCATACGTTGGAATTAATTCAGTAGGACTTCGTAGACGCGGCTATTCTACAGATAAAATTAGAGAAATTCAAAACATTTATAGATTACTCTATCAAAAAAATTATAATAACAGCCAAGCTTCCGAAATTATAGAAGCTGAAATGGAGGCAACTCCCGAACGTGATGAAATTTTACAATTCATTAAAAACTCTCATCGCGGAATAATGAGAGGTTACTTTACTTCAAATTAATAAATTAAAACCATAATAATGGCAAACACATCAGATATTAGAAACGGATTATGTATAAAGTATAATCATGATATTTTTAAAATAATTGAATTTTTACATGTTAAACCGGGTAAAGGACCAGCTTTTGTTCGCACAAAACTAAAAAGTGTTACAACAGGTAAGGTTATTGATAATACGTTTTCGGCAGGACATAAATTAGAAGATGTTCGTGTTGAAACGCATAAATTTCAATACTTATACCCTGAAGGGGACATGTTTCATTTTATGAATACAGAAGATTATAACCAAATTACCTTAAACGCTGCAGCCATTGACAACCCTGGGTTATTAAAAGAAGGAGAAATAGTCACTGTTTTAATTAATACAGAAGACGATATGCCTTTATCTGTTGATATGCCTGCAACTGTAATATTAGAAGTAACAGCAACTGAACCAGGTGTAAAAGGTAATACAGCAACAAATGCTACAAAACCTGCAACAGTAGAATCTGGCGCGATTGTTAATGTACCATTGTTTATAAATGAAGGCGATAAAATTAAGGTAGAAACAGAAAAAGGAACGTACAAAGAACGTATAAAAGAATAATATTTTTGTAATGAAGTTCCCTCAGCCACATACACTAAAGCAAATTGCAATATTATTAAATTGCAAAACCGTTGGTGATGATAATTTTCCTGTTACAGGGATGAATGAAATTCACGTTGTAACCCCGGGCGATATAGTGTTTGTTGATCATCCTAAATATTATTCAAAAGCTTTACAATCGGCGGCTACAATTATATTAATTAATAAAGAAGTTGAATGCCCAGAGGGAAAAGCCTTATTAATATCTAATGACCCTTTTAGTGATTTTAATAAACTTACAAATTACTTTAAACCATTTAAATCATCTAGTTCAAGTATTTCGGCGTCAGCCAAAATAGGTAAAAACACTATTATACAACCCAATTGTTTTATAGGGCATAACGTGGTTATTGGCGATAATTGTATAATACACTCTAATGTCAATATTTATGACGACACAGTTATAGGTAACGACGTTGTT
>CALDUQ010000093.1 GCA_937924845.1 uncultured Flavobacteriaceae bacterium | reverse complement strand
CCCTAAAAATTAATCTTGTACTTTTAAATAATTACAATGAACTTATTTCATTAAAGAGCCGATGGAGGGACTCGAACCCACGACCTGCTGATTACAAATCAGCTGCTCTAGCCAGCTGAGCTACATCGGCTTTTAACTTTCTTATCACAAATTTTGTTATAAAAAAGCCCGCTATTTCTAACGGACTGCAAATGTATATATATTTTTAAAAAATCAAAACATTTTTTTAATTTTTTTTAAAATTATTTTGACCTTTGTTTTTCTTTGTATTTTTTTAGTTGTCTTTCTAATGAGCTAACTGCCACATCTGCACCTTCTTCGAAGGATTTACATTGCTTTTTTACTCTTAAACTGTCACCAGGTACATTTACTGTTGCTTCAAAAATTTTATTCTCTGGACTACTAGTATTTTCAACTTTTAAATAAATATCGGATTGAATTAACTTATCATAATACTGTGTTAGTTTTTCAATTCGTTTTTCAACAAAGTCGATTAACTTTTTATCTGCACTAAAATTTACTGACTGGATATTTACTTTCATATATTTCTTTTTTTATAGTTAAACATTATTTTATTTTTTTATTTCTTGGATGCGCGCTTAAATACGTTTGTTTAAGTTTTGCTATACTATTATGCGTATATATTTGTGTTGCCGCAAGGCTTGTATGTCCTAAAAGTTCTTTTATGCCATTTAAATCTGCCCCGTTATTTAATAAGTGTGATGCAAATGTATGTCGCAACACATGCGGACTTGTTTTTGTTTTTGTTGACACTTCACTAAAATATGAATTTATAACTCGATAAACAAGTGTCTCATATATTTTATCGCCTTTTTTTGTTAAAAACACATAATTTACATCAGCAATTGAATTCAAAATCGCTCTCGAATTTAAATAGTTTTTAATTGAATTAATTATGGACTCAATTAACGGCAAAAAACGTTCTTTATTTCGCTTTCCTTTAACTTTTATTGTTTTGCTCACTAAGTCAACGTCTTGCATTTTTAATTCAATCAACTCTACCCTTCGTATTCCTGTTGCATAAAATAATTCGACTATTAATTTATCTCTTAATCCTTCAAATGAATCATCACTTGATAATTTGGTTATCACATCATCTACTTCTTGTTCAGAAAACGGAATTTGAACTTTTTTTTCAACTTTTAATGCTTTGTGTTTTTGCAAAGGGTTTATTAATAGTGTATCCGTTTTTATTAAAAACTTAAAATATGAATTTAATGAAGTTATTTTTCGATTTATAGTTTTATTTGAAACTCCCGAATTAACCAATGTCACCATCCACATTCTTATCATTGCATAATTTATTTCATTATCGCAATAACTACCATATTGTATGTTAATATAATCTCTAAAATTAGTTAAATCATTAGTATAGGCTTTAACTGTATGTTTTGAGTATTTTTTTTCAAATTCAAGGTATTCTAAAAATGGATTGATTAACATAACTACAATTCTAGTTTAATAAACAAGTTAACGATTTATTTTTAGTAAATACAAAACGTTTGTGTCAAAAATTTATTTGCATTGCTTATAATCTGCTAAAGCACATTAACAAATCATTAACCTATTACTCAAATAAAACAAAGCAAACCATACAACTATAAACAACTAAAAACAAGCTATATAACAGAGCTATTTACAACTTACAAACCCGTAATTGAGTAATTGCGTTTAGCTGTTAAAAGCTAGTTAAAGTTAAGTTTACCATAACATATTTTATTAATTTTAAACGTTGTAAATTTCTAAACATTTAAAAAAATGATAAAAAAAGCTTTTACTTTAATTGGTTTTTCAGTTTTTAGTGGACTATTAACTTTAGTGGGTTATAAAGCATTTATAGAGAAAAAACCTAATGTTAACACTAAACAAGCTCCTATTAGCAATTTTAAAAATGTAGCCTATACCCCAAGTCCAATTTATACTGCGCCCGAAAATTTCAATTTTATTGAAGCCTCAAAAAAAACAATACACTCGGTCGTTCATGTTAAAAACACAGCTGCAACACCACAGCTAACCCCTTTTGAGGCATTTTTTTATAACCAAAAGCAAATGCCTGCTCAAATTGGCACAGGGTCTGGTGTTATCATTTCGGCAGATGGTTATATTATCACCAACAACCATGTTATAGATGGCGCTCAATCTATTTCTATAACTACAAATGACAATAAAACATTTGAAGCCGAACTTATTGGTGCTGATGAAAAAACAGATATTGCTTTACTTAAAATTGAAAGTGATGAAGACTTACCTTATACGGTGTTTGGTGATAGTGATAACGCTCAAATTGGCGAATGGGTACTTGCTGTTGGCAACCCATTTAATTTAACCTCAACAGTTACCGCAGGTATTATAAGTGCAAAGTCCAGAGATTTAGATAAGTATGGGCGTAGTACTCAATCCTTTATTCAAACTGATGCGGCAGTAAACCCAGGTAATTCTGGAGGTGCTTTGGTAAATATTAAAGGTGAATTAATAGGTATTAACACCGCCATAACATCCGAAACTGGATCATATGTAGGATATTCATTTGCAGTACCTAGCAATATTGCTCAAAAAGTAATTGAAGACATTCTAGAGTTTGGGAATGTGCAAACTGGTATACTTGGCGTTGAAATTGCTCCTTTAAATAGTGAAACTGCTAAACAACTTAATGTTACAGAAACTGAAGGGGTTTACATTAATAAGGTTTTTAAAAATACTGGCGCTAAAAAAGCTGGTGTAAAAGATGGTGACATTATTATAAAATTAGATAATGTAAAAATTTCAAAATTTGCAGACCTAAGAGGCTATTTAAGCTCAAAACGACCAGGTGATATTGTAAATATTATTGTTAAACGTAATGACAAAGAAAAACTAATACCTGTTACGCTTACTAAAGATGAGTCTTCTGCTACTGCAGAAATATTAAACCTAAAATTAAAAAACATTCCTGATGAAATTAAAGACAAATATCAACTTAAAAATGGTGTTGTAATTACCGAATCTAAAAATTTGCAATTATATCGATTTTATAACCTCAAACAAGGCTACATCATCACAAGTATTAATGATACTGAAATTAATTCGGTAGAGGATGTTTTAAAACTTAAAAGAAAACATGGCAAATATTTTGACGAAGCTATTACCAGTTTAAAATATATTGCGCCTAGCAGAGGTATTGAACGTGAAATTATTTTTGAATAACACCTTAATATTCAATGACTATAAAAGCATCTTTATGAAAAGCATAAGGATGCTTTTTTTTGAATTTAATACACCAAAAAACGTTAAAAAATACATTATGTTTGCATAAAAAATTAATACCTCAAGAAAAATGAGTTGCAATAACACCTACGAAAAGGAATTAGCTTTTCAAGCAGACAGACGAAAGGCTACTGTTGAGTTTATCAAAATTGTAAATGACTTATGGTACGATAAATCTATCGAACTGGTTATTTTTAGAAATCAATTGCTAGACAAAAATGTGAGTGAAATTTTAAACTTGCATGAGTATTCAGGTCAGTTTGTTGAAAAACCTATCTCAATATTTGATACAGTAGAAATAGCAAAGGCCATTGAAACATTAAATTTAGCACCAGCTAAATTAGACATTGGTAAACTAACTTACGAATTTCAAGCTGAAGGTCAAGAACAAAGCGATTTTACGGCTTTTGTTGCAAGCAAATTGAGTGCCGCTAAAGATACAGAAGCTATTAAACCTAAAGATGTTGTACTTTATGGGTTTGGTCGAATTGGAAGACTTGTTGCTCGTGAATTAATGATTAAAACAGGAAAAGGTAGCCAGCTTAGACTTAGAGCTATTGTTACAAGAGGAACCGTTGACCAGCAGGTTTTAGAAAAAAGAGCATCTTTACTTAGAAGCGACTCTGTTCATGGCGATTTTTTAGGCAACGTTAGTATTGATCTTGAAAATAAAGCATTACTAATTAACGGTACTACTGTAAATATTATCTCTGCAAATAACCCCGAAGATATTGATTACACAAAATACGGCATTACTGATGCCTTAGTTATAGACAACACTGGGGCATTTAGAGACAAAACCGCACTAAGCAGACATTTAACTTCAAAAGGTGCTGCAAAAGTATTATTAACAGCTCCAGGAAAAGGCGTACCAAACATAGTACATGGTGTAAATCAATTTGAAAATGACCCTGACATTATCGATATTTTTTCGGCAGCATCATGCACAACAAATGCCATTACTCCTATTTTAAAGGTTATTGAAGATGCTTATGGTGTAAAAACTGGACATTTAGAAACCATACACGCCTATACAAACGACCAAAATCTTGTTGATAACATGCACAGCAAATACCGTCGAGGACGTGCTGCGGCATTAAACATGGTTATTACTGAAACTGGCGCAGGCAAAGCTGTTAGCAAAGCATTACCAAGCTTAGAAGGCAAGTTAACATCAAACGCCATTAGAGTACCCGTGCCTAACGGATCTTTGGCAATTTTAAACTTAGAGTTAAATAAATCGACTACTTTAGAAAATCTTAATGCCGTTATTAAAACCGCTGCACTTGAAGGTGATTTGGTTGAGCAAATAAAATACGAATTAAGTGACGAGCTTGTATCTAGCGATATTGTTGGTAGCTCAGCCCCTTCTATCTACGATAGCAAAGCAACTATTGTAAGAGAAGATGGTAAAAATATTATATTATACGTTTGGTATGATAACGAATATGGTTACAGCCACCAAGTAATTAGGCTTGCTAAGCATATTGCTAAAGTGAGACGTTTTACTTACTATTAATACAAACAATAACACCAATAAACATTTTTATTAAATGCGAATATTATTTACAATTATATGCGTTTTAAGCTTGTCAAGTATACAAGCCCAAACTAAGCAAACCAAACCTGTTTCTACATTAAAAACAACATCAATTAATGAAGGTACTATTGCTGACAAATTTGAATTTGTTGCAAAAAAATCATCTAACTATAGAGATGAAAAAGGACGTCCTTATGAAGTTGTTAAACGTACAATGCTAGAATCATTGCGCGTACAAACTTTAGACTCATTAACTTCTGCTTACAAAAAACATGAAAGCTCAAACTTGATTATTGCAAATCAAAAAAAAGAAATTGAAAGTTTAAAATCACAATTAAGCACAACTAATGACAATTTAGCACAATTAAATAACGAAAAAGATAGCATGCCTTTTTTTGGAATGCTTTTAAGTAAAGCCTCATACAACTCACTAATGTGGGGTATTATTGCCGCTCTATTTATTTTACTAATTGTGTTTATCTACAAATTTAACAACGCTATCAAAGTTACCAAAGCAGCTAAAATTTCTCTATTAGAAACTGAAGAAGAATACGAGCAACATCGCCGAAATGCTTTGGAACGTGAACAAAAAGTAAGACGTCAATTACAAGATTTAATAAACAAACAAAAAGGTGTTTAATTTTTAAACTCTAGTTTTACTACATAAAAAAAGCTCGTAGATATTAAAATATCTACGAGCTTTTTTATTTTAAACACTTCTTTTATTTATTAATCTGTGTCATAGGTTAAATTAATAATAACCTCCCCATCTGTTCCATTTTCAATAATTTGAGTTGGGTATCCTAAAGCATTATAAGTATAAGAGTAAGTACAGTTTTCGTTTTCGTACTCTTCAGTCAAAACATTATTCAATCCATAAGCAACTGAATAAATATTTTCTGTATCAATTGTCAAAAACACTTCTCTAAACTCTATATTCTTAAATGGTCCATTTTTATCATCATAAGTTAAAAGTCCTGTATTTTCAACTGAATTCTCATTAAATTCCTCATATTTAATAACATTACTATTTTCTAAAGTAAGTCTAAAACTAGTGTCGCTTCCGGAAAGGTAGTCTACAATATTATTATTTTCAGAAAAGCTTATCGTATCAACTGATGGCAATGCATCACCGACAATATCGACTGTTATTCTATTTAAAACCCCATTATCATCATACTCATAAGTTTCTACTATATCTTCTTGATTATCCAAAAACGAATCAGAACCTACTAATCTGTCATTTAAATAATTATAAATAAAATAAAAACCGTCTCCATGATCTTCTCTAATTAATCGTCTGCCTTCATAAATATAATTAATTATTGTGGTTTCGCCATCTTCATAAGTAGCTACTGCTTGAACTAATAAAGGAAATACCTCTGTACAATCGCCTAAAGCATTAATACGAGTTTGTAACGCACCATCACTATCTCCACATATTTCTATTTGGTTTTCTAAAGCAACTTTTAAGGCTGCACATGCATCTGCATAAGCCTCTGAAGTTGCTTCATTTAAAGCCTCTTGCGCTATGCTGGTAATAGTTTCGGCATCCAAACAAGCATCTCTAGCTTCCGCATTTCCTCTTACCCATACTGAAACCGAATTACTAGTAACACGAGCATTATTACCATTTAACGTGGTTAACTCTTGCGACTCGTCTGTAAATGTTAATTGATTACCGTCTTCAGAAAATTCATATTTAGCTGGCTCACCTTCATTAGCTTGTACTTGTTGTACACCTTCAAAATCAAATTGATATAAGGCACCATTAAACCTAATTTGCTCACTATTAATTAACTCATAAGTGCCATTGCCTTCGATATTAGATACCGTATTGCTTTGATTCACTACGCTTTGGTCATTAATACTACCCTGCACATTAACTGTATAACTACCACTTGTTGTAAAATTACTTTCGGTAAAAATAAGCTTGTAATCTTGCTCGGTAGTTGTTACACTTGTTTCTGTCGAAGATGTTACAACTCCGTTTTGAAAAATATCTGCGTTTTGATTTACTTCCAAATTTAACAATACCCACTCGCCTAGCAAGCTAGCTTCAACTGCATTTTCTGTCTCATCAACACTCTCGTTCGAACAAGAGGTTATAAGCAACAAAGCCATACAAGCGATTAAACTTTTTATTTTTGTCATCATTTTAATTTGTTAATTAGTTTTATTTCATTTTTTATACTAACGAAATTATCATTTTATTACGATACACAACCATGCACACTAATCTTATTCGTTGAATTACATGTTTTACTCTATTTAAAACATCAAAACGTATTTGTGTATAAAATGTAGCGTATAGATAGCTACAAATAATCAATTTAGCATAGCAGTAATTAGTTATTTTCTTAACCAACCTAAAATGCGGTCATCGTTTATTCTCCATTGTCCATTGTCATTTAACAAGTCATAATTTTCTCTTGAACTTCCAAATGGACCTGGATTTTGCTGAATAATTTCAATTTCGTTGTTACTTACATTACATATTATAGAAACGTGTCCA
This sequence comes from uncultured Flavobacteriaceae bacterium, assembly GCA_937924845.1. GTDB lineage: Bacteria > Bacteroidota > Bacteroidia > Flavobacteriales > Flavobacteriaceae > CALDUQ01. The sequence goes on along the minus strand of CALDUQ010000093.1, from coordinate 14,265 downwards.
TATCTGTTTAACAGTGTTCCTGAGTAAATTATTAAATCATTTATTTTCGGTTTACTCATACTCGGATTTTGGAACTGTATTAAATTGCGTTGCCTATTTATTGCTCCATCTTTAATTTGAGAATTAAAAAAATCTTTTGCGTGCCCATAAGTATAAGGCATTTTATGATTAAGTTCTTCGTAATAATATCGTTTTACAAATTCAACACATTGATATTTCAATCCAATATTATATCCATCTTCCGCTAATACTCGTCCTTCTACATGTCCAACGCCTCCGTTATAATAAACAGCGACTCCATTCAAGCTATCAATTTTTTGTCCGATTTTATAACTTCGGTTCAGATTGATTTTTTTAGATATAAACAATCCAAAAACTAGTAAAATAAAAATTCCAAGTATTAGTAAAAGTTGTTTTTTCAATTTGCTCGTAGTGTTTTTTGTATTGTTTACAACAAGCTCATATAATCGTCAGTAACGTGTTAATGTGCGTTAATTTTCGGTTTGGTAGTGACGTTAGCAATTCTGAGCAGATTCAGGAGTAGTCGAATGCACCGTAATTGCAGTTATACATTGCTGTGTGTAGCTTTTACTTTCCCTTTATTCTTTAGTTTAGTTAATTCACTTATTTCGTTATAAAAATCTTCTGTCCATTCACTATTTCTGTAAATAAATGACAAATACACTGGTTTTCCAAAAGGTGATTTACGGCTTTGTCGGTTATATATTATAAGGTTATCTCCATTTGATGGTTGATAATCAAAGTCAAAACAATTTCTGCTCATTAGATTTAACAATACCCATTCAGATTTCAATCCTTTTCCAATGTCTGAATCTGGAAAATCCGTTATACCGCGAGCAGGAATCTTTTTTTTTAGTGTTTTTAATTCCCAAACATATTCATTCTTATCGAATTCCAATTCAGCTTTCTTATTTTCCTCATCACAAGAACAAAGAATGAATCCATTTATAAAATCACACATAGTTTTTTAAATTACATACAATCACCAAGTGCATCAATACGGGCTTGCAATTCATTATTGGTATCGCCGCATATAACAATTTGGTTTGCTAAAGCGGTTTTTAAAGCATTACAAAGGGCTTGTAATGTTGACGTGGCTGCATTATCATAAGCTATTTGCGCAGTATTAGTACTAGCAATGGCATCCTCGCAAGCTAAATCACGCTCAACTCTTAACCAAACTGATACAGATTTATCGGTTACATTTACACTATTTGCGTTTATAAATGTAGATACTACACGCTCTTGCGTTAAAGTTAAACGATCACTATTTTCAGAAAAAGCAAACTTTGCTGAAATTGTTTGATCAAACTCAATAGCCTCATCACCATCAAAATTAAATTCATACAAGTCGGCACCAAAACTAACATCATCAAGATCTATAGTATATGTACCTTGATTTGAAATATTAGCAATACTAAACTCTTGAGAGGATAAATTCTCTCCATTTGATTCATTATCTATACGATAGCTATAGCCTCCAAGCGTTGAAAACATATCTTCGGTAAAAATTAGTGTATAATCATGTAAAAAACTATCTGCCGAAATTATTGTGGTACTTGGTATACCATTTTGAAACACCTCTTCTTTTTCTGACACAACTAGGCTTGATAAACGCCACTCGCCTATTAAGGCATTTTCATCCAATATTTCAGACTCATCTAAATTATCAGTTAAACATGACCCAAGTAAAAACAGGGATAACATTGAAGTTAAATATTGTAATTTAGTTTTGTTCATTTTAGCAGCTAGTTTATTTATTTTTACTTAATAAAGTATAAATTCATTACAAATAACGATATTCATTGCCGTTTTGTTGTTTGTTATACTTACAAAATTATGGTTTTACAAAAACATCAACTTTATTATCAATTAATTTTCCATTATATTTTAAGTACCAACCCATTGATTGCGTTAAAATATAAAATTTAGATAATTCACTTAACAACCTATCATTTGCATTTGCTTTTAACGATGAGGCTTCAACTTTTTTTAATATTGATGCTTTTATTGATTGTTGTATTTGATTATAATCTTTTGCCTCAAATGGGTTAAATACTCCCGAATTTATATCGTAATATTCAAGCTCTGGATAAATGTTAATTTCTACCTCCGGGATATTAGTTATTAAAAGTGTTTTGGTTTTTTCATCAATATCAAAACTAATTTCTTCCAAATTATATGCCGCGGTTACCTTTGCATTTGCAACAACTAGCGCTGTTTTATCTGAAGTAAAATTGGCTATTATTTCTTTAGAATTTTTATAATTAAACACCTCGCTAAAATACCCTTCGGTTACCACTAATTTTCCTACTTTTTTAATTTGTTCTTTAATTAATTTTGAGTTTTCGGTAATAACAGTTTTTTCTTTAGTATCAAAGGTATTAAATGCAACAACAACCAGTAAAGCAACAATGATACCTAATAAAAATTTTCGCATAATTTAAATTTAAAATGTAATTCCTAATTGAGACTCTAGTCGGTTTTGTTTTTTTTTCAATGCACTAATAAATTTTTGATGCGCCTCTGAATTTTCATTAAACGGCCTATGTTTAAGTCCTTTTTGTATAGCATCAACATCGTTTATTAAATGGTTTACACTTGGGTTTAACCAAGTAGATTTGAATTTTCCCCAAATATACTTGACGGCCAAAGTATTTGGGTGCAACATATCATCTTTGTAAAAACGATAATCTCTAAGCTCATCCATCATAATTTCAAACGAAGGAAAGTATTTTGTGTTTTTATTATCCAAAACAACCTCATGAATTGCTGCAATTAAATGCGACTTACTTTTTGTGTTCTCAATAAAACCATCCTTTATGTGTCGCACAGGTGAAACCGTAAATATTAGTTTAACTTCCGTATTAACGGTATTTACAAGATGTAGTATACGCATTAAAGCCTGCTTAATCGCATCAATGGGTAATATTTTTTTATTAAAATTAGTTTGCGGTATTTTATGGCAATTAGCTACAATGTGCTGTGTTTTCACTTCCTCATACACCCATGATGTGCCTAGGGTTATAACAATATGACTAGCTTGCAAAATTTTGACCTTAGTAAGTTTTAGGCTTGCGTTTAACTTTTGAATCATATCATTTTTAGACACCGCATTTAGCGACGAATGTGCATCAAAACAATGCCATTGCTCATTATGTAAAAAAACATCTGCTTCGCCATAGGTTTGCTCTAAAATAGCTTTTTCAAACAAGCGCTCTATCGCTTTAGGATGAAATAATATTCCAAAAGGATTTTGAAACGTATCAAACTTTAAATACGCTAATTTATTACCAATATGCTCTACAAAACATGATCCAAATAAAACTATTTTTGACGAATAGTCGATTTGATTTTCATGCTCAACAGGTATTGGTATTTTGGTTTGCAGCAACATAATTAATTACACCAAATAGTCTTTAAACGCATCTAAAGCTGTTTGAATACCATCAGGGTTTTTGCCTCCAGCGGTAGCAAAAAATGGCTGCCCGCCGCCGCCGCCTTGTATATGTTTACCTAATGCTCTAACAATTTGCCCTGCATTAAGTTTTTTATTAGCTACCAATGTCTTGGAAATATAACATGACAACAATGCCTTTCCGTTTGCATTAGACCCAAATAACAAACATGCGTTTTCAAATTTCTCGCCAATTTCAAATGCTAAATTTTTTATACTCGTGGCGTCCAAATCTACCGCTGTTGATAAATAATGCATACCATCAACAACTTCTATTTTTGCTAATAAATCACTTTTTAAATGCTTTGCTTTTTCTTTTAAGAGTGATTCAACCTGCTTTTTAAGCACAGCGGTTTCATCTTTCAAATCAGTAATAGCTTTTATTGGGTTTTTACTATTACCTAATAGCGCCTTTACTTGGTGCAAGGTTTTACTGTTTTCGCTATAATAATCGCGCACAGCTTCACCTGTTATCGCCTCTATACGCCTAATTCCCGATGCTACCGCACTTTCGCTTTTAATCTTAAAGTGCCAAATATCGGCAGTATTAGCTACGTGTGTACCACCACACAATTCAATAGATTTACCAAAGCGAATAGCTCGAACTGTATCACCGTATTTTTCTCCAAAAAGTGCTATAGCACCTTGCTTTAAAGCTTCATCTACAGGTATACTTCGATGTTCATCTAACACTAATTGATCAGCGATACGGGCGTTTACAAAATTTTCAATTGCTGCTAATTGCTCTTCTGTAACTTTTGAAAAATGAGAAAAATCAAAACGCAAATATTTAGAGTTTACTGCCGAGCCTTTTTGCTCAACATGTGTTCCTAATATTTCTCGCAAAGCTTGATGTAACAGGTGTGTTGCTGTATGATTACATTCTGATTTTTTTCTAGTATTTTGGTCTACAAAAGCCTTATATAAGCCATGAACATCTGTTGGCAGTGTTTTTGCAAAATGTAAAATTACATTGTTTTCTTTTTTAGTATTTAAAATAGAAATACAACTACCGTTTTCACTTTCAATGTGACCTATATCTCCAATTTGACCTCCGCCTTCGGGATAAAACGGCGTTTTATTAAATACCAATTGAAATAACTTTCCTTCTTTTTTAGTTTCAACGGCTCTGTATCTAGTAATTTTAACTTCAGCAGTTAAGTTATCATAGCCTACAAATGTTTCGTTTTCGTTTTCTAAAACAACAGTCCAATCTTCTGTTGATGTTTCATTGGCTGCTCTAGCTCTATCTTTTTGCTTTTTTAATTCGGCATCAAAACCTGCTTTATCTAAAGTAAATCCCTTTTCTGATAAAATTAAGGTGGTCAAATCAATAGGAAATCCGTAGGTATCATAAAGTTCAAAAGCTTTAACCCCCAAAATTTCTTTTGTAGTCGCCTCTGCAATGATTTTATCTAACAACACTAAACCTTGATCTAATGTACGTAAAAACGAGTTTTCTTCCTCTTTAATTACATTTTCAATAAGTTGTTTTTGCTCTATCAATTCTGGAAATGCATCACTCATTTGCTTTGATAGCACTTCTACTAATTGATAAATAAATGCTTCTTTTTTATTTAAAAACGTAAACCCATAACGTACAGCACGTCTTAAAATTCGTCTAATTACATAGCCAGCGCCATTATTACTAGGCAATTGCCCATCTGCAATAGAAAAAGCTACAGCTCTAACATGGTCAACGATTACACGAATAGCAACATCTACATCAGTTTTGTCACCATATGTTAAGCCCGTTATTTGTTCAATTTTATTAATAAGCGGTTTAAACACGTCGGTGTCGTAATTTGATTGTACGTTTTGCAAAACCATGCACAAGCGCTCAAAGCCCATCCCTGTATCAATATGCTTGTTAGGTAAGTTTTCTAAGGTGCCGTTTGCCTTTCGGTTGTATTGCATAAAAACCAAATTCCAAATTTCTACAACTTGAGGATGATCTTCATTAACTAAACTTTTTCCATCAATTTTTGCTTTTTCCTCGTCCGATCTAATATCAACATGTATTTCACTACAAGGTCCACAAGGCCCTTGATCACCCATTTCCCAAAAATTATCTTTTTTGTTACCCAGTAATATACGCTCTTCGGGCACAATAGCCTTCCATAAATCAAATGCCTCTTGGTCTATCGACAAGTTATCTTTATCAGTACTACCCTCAAAAACTGTAACATACAAACTACTTTTGTCTATTTTATAAACTTCTGTAAGCAACTCCCAAGCCCAAGTAATTGCTTCTTTTTTAAAATAATCGCCAAAACTCCAATTACCAAGCATTTCAAAAAGTGTATGATGATAAGTATCATAGCCTACTTCTTCAAGGTCATTATGCTTACCAGAAACTCGCAAACATTTTTGGGTATCGGTTAAACGGCTACTTTTTGGCACGGCATTATTTAAAAAATATTCTTTAAAAGGTGCCATTCCCGAATTTACAAACATAAGTGTTGGATCATTCTTTAAAACCATTGGTGCAGATGGCACAATTGTATGGTTTTTACTCTTAAAAAAGTCTAAAAAAGTAGCTCTAATTTGTTGCGATGTCATCTAATTTGTTATGTTAAATACAATAAAACGCTTGCTCTTGTAATTATTTAACAGCTTTAACGTTTTAAAAATGTGTTAATTATATGTTACAATCTATAAAAATGATTTAAATACTTAAACAATTTTTATATTTGTGATGCTTTACATTTACATTTCGGCAATAAATTTACGGCTGAAATGTTTGACAAAAATAGAATTTTTTAACTTATGGCTAAGGTAAAATATTATTACGATCCAGAAACGTTATCGTATCGACAAATCGTTAGAAAAAAACGCACAACATTTAAGTATGCCTTTATGTTTATTTTAGGATCGGCATTATTTGGTTTCTTATTTGTGTTTTTGGGTGGTTACTATTTTGAATCACCCAATGAAAGAGCGCTTACGCGGGAATTACAAAACTTACAAATTCAATTTGAATTACTAAATCGCAAACTTGACGAAGCTGAAGTTGTACTTAGTGATTTGGAAGAAAGGGACAACTCAATTTATCGTTTGTATTTTGAAGCTAACCCAATACCCTCAGATCAACGCCGTGCAGGTTTTGGTGGTGTAAATCGCTATAAGGCTTACGAAGGCTATGACAATTCAAACCTAATTGCAAATACTAACAAACGCCTTGACATTATACAAAAACAAATTGTGATTCAATCTAGATCCTTAGATGAAATTATGGTTTTAGCTGAAGATAAAGAAAAATTATTACAGGCCATACCTGCCATACAACCCGTAAGTAATCAAGATTTAACACGAGTAGCTTCTGGATATGGCTGGAGAACCGACCCATTTAATAAAACTCGAAAATTTCATCACGGCATGGATTTTACTGCGCCTCGCGGCACCCCAGTTTATGCTAGTGGTAACGGCGTTATTGTGCGTGCCGATGCTGCATCTGCAGGGTATGGCAATCACATCCGTATTGATCATGGTTACGGCTACACTAGCCTATATGCACATTTAAACAGTTACAATGTATCTTTAAATCAAAAAGTTAAACGTGGTGACATTATAGGTTTTGTTGGCAATACAGGGCGATCACAAGCTCCACATTTACATTATGAAGTATTTAAAGATGGTGAAAAAATAAACCCAATTCACTTTTATTATGGTAACCTATCTGCCGAAGAATTTGCTATTTTGCTTGAAAAAACATCTGTTGACAACCAATCATTAGACTAATGCATCTTAATCTTCCAGAAAAACTATATTATAGCATTGGTGAAGTTGCCAAGGCATTTAATGTAAACACCTCCTTAATTAGGTTTTGGGAAAAAGAATTTACACAATTAAAACCAAAGAAAAACGCTAAAGGAAATCGTAAATTTACACCACAAGACATCTCAACTTTAAAGCTAATTTACCACCTTGTCAAAGAAAGAGGTTTCACTTTAGAAGGTGCCAAAACTCATCTTAAAGAAAGCAAAAAACAAACGCTGCAAAACTTTGAAATCATTTCAAAACTTAATAACATCAAACATCAATTAATAACTCTTAAAAATAATTTATAACATGAAAAAATTTATAGTACCAATAGTAATCATAGCGCTTTTAGCTTTTTGGGGAATGAATATCAACAACAAAGCAGTTGACCTAAAAGAAAGTGCTACCAAAACTTGGGGAAATGTTGAAAGTAGCTACCAACGTAGAGCCGATTTAATTGGTAACCTAGTAAACACCGTAAAAGGTGCAGCAGATTTTGAAAAAAGCACTTTAGAGGCCGTTATTAACGCCAGAGCAAAAGCAACATCTGTAAATATTGATGCTTCAAATATCACTCCAGATCAAATGGCTCAATTTAACAATGCTCAAAGTGGTTTAAGTGGTGCTTTATCTAAATTATTAGTGTCGGTAGAACGCTACCCAGAGTTAAAAGCAAATCAAAATTTTCTTGAATTACAATCACAATTAGAAGGCACTGAAAACCGAATAAATGTAGCCAGAGACCGCTATAATAGCGCTGTTGAACCCTACAATAAATTTGTAAAAAAAATGCCTAATAAATTAATAACAGGCTTTTTAGATTTTAATGCGATGGAATACTTTAAAAGCGAAGAAGGTAGTCAAAAAGCACCAACCGTTCAATTTTAAAACCAATGAAAAGTAAAGTAGAAGACTTTTTATCTGCCACAGAAGAACAAAAAATTATCGAAGCCATTAAATTTGCCGAACAAAAAACATCTGGCGAAATTCGTGTTCATCTAGAAAAATCGGTTAAAAACAAAGCAGTACAACAGCGTGCTACCGAAGTTTTTAAAATCCTTAACATGGATGAAACCGAAGCTAAAAATGGTGTACTCATTTATATTGCTGTTTTAGATAAACAATTTGCAATTATTGGTGATAAAGGCATAAACAACAAAGTGCCTAATGATTTTTGGAATGAAACTAAAAATCAAATTGAAAAGCTATTTAAGAAACAACAATTTGCAAACGGGTTAGTTAAAGGCATCACTATGGCTGGCGAACAGTTAAAAACATACTTCCCTATACAAAATGATGACACCAATGAATTACCTAATGAAATTTCGACTTTTTAATAATGCTTAATCATAAAACCCTAGTTTACACCATTTGTTTATTATTTTGCTTTAGCAAAATATTTGGACAGTTTAACATACCAGCAAAACCAAATTTTGAAACAAGTGTTTATGATGGTGCCAATATTTTAAATGCTAACGAAAAAAAACAATTAGAAAGCAAACTAATTAAATACTCCGACAGTACGTCAACTCAAATTGTATTAATTACTATTTTGTCAACCAACGGCGAAAACATAAATTATTTAGGTGCCAATTGGGGTGAAAAATGGGGAATTGGGCAAAAGCAAAAAGACAATGGCATTTTAATTTTATTAGCTAAAAATGATCGTCGAATTGCCATAAATACTGGTAGAGGTGTTGAGCATTTATTAACCGATGCCATGTCTAGAAGAATTATTGAAAGACATATCACACCATATTTTAAACAAGGTAACTATTATGGCGGCCTAAACAACGGTATTACTGCCATTTTTAAAGTCATGACGGGTGAGTACAAAAACACTCAAAAGAGAAGTCAAGGCGGTTCTCCTGTAGCACCAATACTATTTGTAATCATATTTTTTACAATTGTTTTTATAATTATTATAAAAGGCAATAAAAGAGGCGGCGGCAATAACAATGGCTCGCTTACTGATGTTTTAGATACTATTATTTTAAGTAATAGCGGCCGTAGTGGCTACCGTAGAAGTTCTGGCGGATTTAGTGGTGGTAGTTCCTGGGGTGGTTCATCGTCTGGAGGCGGATTTAGTGGCGGCTTTGGAGGCGGCAGTTTTGGAGGTGGTGGCGCATCTGGCGGTTGGTAAAACTACTAACTTATACTAAAAAATAAAACTTATATTTTTGTAACATACATTTAAATTAATAATTTTAAACAGTGAACGAAGAACAAGTAATATTAGTCGACATAAATGACAATCAAATTGGATTAATGCCAAAGATGGAAGCTCATGAAAAAGCAGTATTACATCGTGCCTTTTCTGTATTTATATTTAATACTAAAAATGAATTAATGCTACAACAACGTGCTTTAAATAAATACCACTCACCAGGCCTATGGACAAACACTTGTTGTAGTCACCAAAGAGATGGTGAATCAAATATAAAAGCAGGAAAAAGACGCTTACTTGAAGAAATGGGTTTTGTAACTGAACTAGAAGAATCTATATCATTTATCTACAAAGCACCTTTTGATAACGGCTTAACCGAACATGAATACGATCATATTTTACTTGGTTATTACGACAAGGCTCCTAATATTAACCCAGATGAAGTGGCATCTTGGAAATGGATGCATTTAAACGACATTAAAATAGATATTAAGCAAAACCCTAAACACTATACTGAGTGGTTTAAAATTATTTTTGATAAATTTTATGACCATATAAACATTAACTAATGAAAGTAACCGTAAACAGAAAAGCTCATTTTAATGCCGCTCACCGATTGTATCAAAACGATTGGACTGACAAACAAAACCAAGCTGTTTATGGAAAATGTAGCAATCAAAACTTTCATGGCCATAACTATGAAATTATTGCAAGCGTAACTGGAAAAATAAATCCTAAAACCGGTTATGTTATTGACATGAAATTATTAAAACATATCTTAAAAACAGAAATTGAAGATGCCTTTGACCACAAAAACTTAAATTTGGATGTTCCCGAATTTAAAAATTTAATTCCAACGGCCGAAAACATTGTAGTTATTGCATATCAAAAAATAAAAACTAAACTTCCTGACAACTTAGATTTAGAGGTCACCCTATACGAAACGCCTAGAAATTTTGTAACTTATAACGGATTATAATGAACACACTTACCGAACCTATTGTTTTTGAACCCATACTTAAATCTAAAATATGGGGCGGACAAAAACTTAACAAGTTGTTTAACAAAAAAAGTGACGCCCCAGACATTGGTGAAAGTTGGGAAATAAGCGATGTTGAAGGTGACACATCTATAGTGGCTTTAGGTAAGCATAAAAATCAATCTTTAAAAACCCTAATAAACACCTATAAAGGTGACTTAATGGGAGAAAAAAACTATACACGTTTTGGCAATAAATTCCCTTTATTAATTAAATTTATTGATGCTAAACAAGATTTATCTATCCAATTACACCCAAATGACAAATTAGCTGCAGAACGTCATAACTCATTCGGAAAAACCGAAATGTGGCATGTTTTAGAAGCTAAAAAAGAATCAAATTTAATAGTTGGTTTCAAGTCGCAAATTGATCGTGAAACCTATTTACAGCATGTAAAAAACAAAACATTACCTCAAGCACTTAATTTTGACCAAGTAAACCCTGGTGATACCTATTTTATAAAAACAGGACTTGTTCATGCTATTGGCGCAGGTGTTGTACTTGCCGAAATTCAACAAACTAGCGACATTACCTACCGCATTTATGACTGGGACCGAAAAGATCAAGATGGCAACGAAAGAGAACTTCATAACGATTTAGCTATTGATGCTATCGATTTTGAAGCTAAAAATGATTTTAGAATAAATTATAGCAAAACAAAAAACGCTCAAAACAAATTAGTGAGCTGCCCATATTTTACAACAAATTACCTTCATCTAGATGAAAAAATCTCTAAAACAAAAACTGTAGACTCTTTTTTAATTTACATCTGTACTGAAGGTTCGGCAGAAATAAAAACCCCTAACAGCTCAACAAAATTGTCAAAAGGCTCAACAGTTTTAATACCTGCAAGCTTAAAACAATTTGACTTAGTCACAAAGAATGCAAAACTTTTAGAGGTATATGTTTAAAATTATGTAATTTAGCCAAAAATTAAACTATTAGAAATGTCGAATATTAGAAATTTAAAAAAAGATATCAATTACGTTTTAGGAGATATAATTGAAGCTGTTTATGTATGGGAGTATGCTAATACTGATAAGGATACTAAAAAGAGTGAAGCGATTATTGATGAAGCGATTTCAACCTTTGATACTTTAATTACTAAAGTAAACGATAAAAGTGTTGAAAATAAAAAAGCACACTTTAAAGCTATTAACACCGAGTTAGAAACTACTGGTCGTGCATTAATTGAAAAAATTAATCAATTGTAATACACCCCACATCATTAAAATCATTAAACCTTGTGAATTGTATTATTCACAAGGTTTTTTATTAACATTAGTAGCGTATTAATTACATTTGCATACTATATATTTTCTTTTCAATTAAAAAAACAGCCATGAACCAAAAACGTAAAGAAGGTTTTAATAAACAAAAGCCAAAACAAAAACAGCAAAAGAAAAGCACAACAAATAAAACTTCAAAATCAAATACCACTGGCGAAATACGACTAAACAAATATATTGCTAATTCAGGTATATGCTCACGTCGTGATGCAGATATGCACATCTCTATAGGCAGCGTTACAGTAAATGGTAAAGTTGTTGTTGAAATGGGTTACAAAGTAAAACTTGATGATGTTGTACGATTTGATGGCCAAAAAATAAATCCAGAAAAAAAAGCCTATGTTTTACTTAACAAACCAAAAGGTTTTGCTACTACAACCAGCGAAGGCAAAGGCCGTACGGTAATGGACTTAGTTGCTAATGCAACGTCGTCAAGAATAAAACCTATTGGCAGGCTGGGTAGAAACTCAACAGGCTTAATATTATTTACTAATGATGATGATGTTACTAATAAATTTACAAATTCAAAAACTGGCGTACCACGCTTATTTCATATTGAACTCGATAAAAATTTAGTTTTTGAAGACTTTAAAACCATAAGTGAAGGCTTTAAACTAAGAGGAAAAACTATTACAGTAGAAGAAATAAGCTATATTGATGGGGCACCAAAAAATCAAATTGGGTTACGCATTAAAAACACAGGCAACACACTTATTCGCACAATTTTTGATCATCTTAAATATGAAATAGTCAAACTTGATTGTGTTATGATAGGACACTTAACCAAAAAAGACATTCCGCGTGGACACTGGAAACACCTTACAGATATTGAGTTAACCAATTTAAAAATGTTATAATATATAATGATAAAGTATATTAACGAAGCTGTAAATTATTTAACCGAAAAAGGATTTGATACTCCAGAGGTTGGCATTATTTTAGGATCGGGTTTAGGTGATTTTGCAAACCAAATTGATGTAATAAAAACAGTTAGCTACAATCACATACCAAACTTCCCTACAACAACTGTACAGTTTCATGAAGGCAAGTTAATATATGGCATACTTGAAGGCAAAAAAATAATTATAATGCAAGGCAGGTTTCACCTATATGAAGGCTACACCATGCAAGATGTTACTTTTCCTGTAAGAATAATGTACAAACTAGGCATTAAAACCTTATTAATATCAAATGCTTCGGGCGCAATAAACCCCGATCTAAAAAAAGGCAACATACTCTTTGTCAACGACCATATTAACTTACAAGGACAATCCCCATTAGCTTTTAAAGGCGTTGAAAAATTAGGAATACGCTTTGTAGATATGCGAACACCATATTCCAAAAAACTTCAAACACAGTTTAATATAATAGCAAAAAACAACAACATTAATTTAAAACAAGGTGTTTACGCAAGCGTTTTAGGCCCGCAAATGGAAACCCCTGCGGAATATAAAATGCTTAAAATTTTAGGCGCCGATGTTGTTGGTATGAGTACTGTACCCGAAGTAATTGTAGCCAACCACCTAAAGCTTAATGTAGCTGCTTTGTCAATAATTACAGACGAGTGTGACCCTAATAAACCAGAAGCGGCTTCTTTTTCTGAAATTATGTCTATAGCTAACTCTGCAGTACCAAAAATGACACTTTTGTTTAGAGAAGTCATAAAATCACTATAAGAATTAAACCTTTAAGCCTTTCAAAATAGTATCTTTGCAATTTAAATTATACTTTAAATGCATAAAGCTGGATTTGTAAATATTATTGGTAACCCAAACGTAGGGAAATCAACTTTAATGAATGCCTTTGTTGGTGAAAAATTATCTATAATCACCTCAAAAGCTCAAACTACAAGACATCGTATTTTAGGCATTGTTAACGGTGACGACTTTCAAGTAATTTTATCAGACACACCTGGTATTATTAAGCCTGCTTATGAGTTACAATCGTCAATGATGGACTTTGTGAAATCGGCTTTTGAAGATGCCGATGTATTGATATACATGGTTGAAATAGGAGAAAAGGAATTAAAGGACGAAGCCTTTTTTAATAAAATTAAATCTTCTAAAATTCCTGTTTTATTACTTTTAAACAAAATTGACAACTCTAATCAAGAACAACTTGAAGAGCAAGCACAACTTTGGCAAGAAAAAGTACCTAACGCCGAATTTTATCCGATTTCTGCATTAAAAGGATTTCAAGTTGAAACCGTTTTTAATCGCATTATTGAATTATTACCACAGTCGCCTCCATTTTACCCAAAAGACCAATTAACGGATAAGCCCGAACGCTTTTTTGTAAACGAAAAAATACGTGAAAAAATATTAATTCACTACAAAAAAGAAATTCCGTATGCTGTCGAAATTGATACCGAAGAGTTTTTTGAAGAAGATGACATCATAAAAATCAGGTCGGTTATTATGGTTGAACGCGAAACTCAAAAAGGTATAATCATTGGTCATAAAGGCTCGGCTTTAAAACGTGTAGGTATTGAAGCCCGTAAGGATCTTGAAAAATTCTTTGAAAAAAAAAT
>CALDUQ010000092.1 GCA_937924845.1 uncultured Flavobacteriaceae bacterium | reverse complement strand
AGATGAAATTATTATTTTAATTAATGAAGCACTAAATGATTTAAATCAAGCAGGAAATAGTTTTGAATTTTCACTTGCTGGCTTCACCAATTTAGATACTCCTCAAACTTTTTCTCAGTTCAATAGAGCCGTTGCTGCCATTGCATACCTATATGATGAAGATGGAGCTTCTTCTCTTACAGCCTTAAGTGACTCATATTTAGACTTAAATGGAGATTTAACTTTTGGAGCTCAACACATTTTTGGACTTGGTACGGGAGACAGTTCAAATGGTTTATTTAAAATTACCGATAATAATGGTGACCAAATAGTTGTTCATAATTCATGGATAAATGATGCTGAAGCTGGAGATACTCGTATAACTACCAAAACCTCTATACGAGCCAATCCAACAAGTCAAGCAAACTTAAATGGAACGAATCAAACTGCTCTATATGAATCTAATGTTTCTCCAATAGATATCATTAGAAATGAAGAATTAGTCCTAGTATATGCCGAAGCTAACATCTTAATAAACAACTTACAGAATGCAGAAACTGCTATTAATGTAATAAGAAATTCAGCAAGTTTACTAGACTTTGATGGAGACGCAACCTCTAGTTCTGAACTAACTACAGAATTATTAAACCAGAGACGTTACTCTTTATGGGGTGAAAATCACAGAATGTTTGATTTAAGACGTTATGGTTTATCAAATACTCTTCCGATAGATAGAAGTGGGGATCAAATATTTAATGTTTTACCTATTCCTCTTACAGAAAACGAATAAAAAAACATCTATCATTCAAAAAAAGCCCTTCTTGACAAATACAAGAAGGGCTTTTTTTTTATTAGACAAACAATATAGTTACATCTCGTTTTGATTATAAAAAAATTGTTCTTTTACAATTTTTCCATCCTTAACCTCATAAACAGCAATCTCTGAAGATACTGATCTTTGTCCAGATGGGATATGAGTGGTATCCATTTCAAATTTTGTAGAAAACCAATTATCTGCAATTGTAGGCGCTGACACTTTACAACTGTGAACTTCAAAATTTGCTTTCCACCATTCGCCTTTTTTCTGTATACCTTCAAAACCTTTTACATAAGCACCTTCACCTTTACCATCATTTTCTATACTAACAATTTCAGGGCTATAAAGCTCTTGATAAGGTGTTTCAAAATCACCCTGATTACACCAATCAACTAGTTTTTCTGCAATTTCTTTTGTTTCCATTTTAAAATGATTTTAAATAGTTTACGCTCTTAATGGTTGATTCATGATTAAATCAATATACAAATTAACTCTGTGCTTTAATTCTTTTCTCAAAGTAATAAAATCTAAAAATCCATGTTCTAACAAAAACTCTGCTGTTTGAAATCCTTCAGGTAATTCTTTCCCTGTAGTATCTCTAACTACTCTTGGACCTGCAAACCCAATTAATGCTCCTGGTTCAGCAATATTAATATCTCCCAACATTGCAAATGATGCTGTTGTTCCTCCCGTGGTTGGATCGGTACATAACGAGATATATGGTAATTTAGCCTCAGCTAACTGTGCTAGCTTAGCCGAAGTTTTAGCCAACTGCATTAAAGATAAAGCAGCTTCCATCATACGTGCTCCTCCCGATTTTGAAATTATCATAAAGGGCAACTTATGTTTTAAAGCATAATCAGCTGCTCTTGCAATTTTTTCACCAACTACACTACCCATTGAGCCTCCTATGAAGCTAAAATCCATACATGCTATCACTATATCATTACCGTTTGATTTACCTACTGCTGTACGTACTGCATCCTTTAGTTTTGTTTTCTTTTGAGCAGCATCTAAACGATCTACATATTTTTTAGTGTCTGAAAACTCCAAAGGGTCTTTTGATGTCAAATTAGGATCTAATTCTTTGAAATTATTATCATCAAACAGAATCGAAAAATATTCCTTACTTCCAATTCTTACGTGATAACCATCTTCGGGACTTACAAAAAAATTAGCTTCTAATTCCTCTGTATCTACAATTTTACCTGTAGGTGATTTATACCAAAGCCCTTTTGGTGTATCTTTTTTTGCTTCTGTAGGTGTTTGAATTCCTTTATCTTTTCTTTTAAACCAAGACATATTTTATGTTATTTGAATAAACAAAATAGTGTTTATAATTTTAGTATTTAGTTTTTACAAAAGTATTATAATGTATCAACATTATTTAAATCTTTAAACGCTTTTTTTAACCGTGTAATAAATGTTTTTTCTCCTTCACGCAACCATTTTCGTGGGTCGTAATATTTTTTATTAGGAATATCTCCTCCTTCTGGATTACCTATTTGCGTTAATAAATAATCTTGATTTTTTATCATATAGTCCCTAATACCTTCATTGAAAGCAAATTGAAGATCGGTATCAATATTCATTTTTATAACACCGTACCCAATAGCTTCTTGTATTTCAGCTTCGGTTGACCCTGAACCACCATGAAAAACAAAATCAATATGATTATGCGCTACATTATATTTTTTTGAAACGTACTCTTGAGAGTTTTTTAAAATTTTAGGCGTAAGCTTTACATTACCTGGCTTATAAACACCATGAACATTACCAAAAGCAGCCGCAATTGTAAATTGGTCACTTATTTTACTCAACTCTTCATATGCATAAGCCACTTCTTCAGGTTGTGTATATAGCTTTGAGTCATCTACATCTGTATTATCAACACCATCTTCTTCACCTCCTGTTATACCCAACTCTATCTCTAAGGTCATGCCCATTTTTGACATTCTTTCTAAATATTGTTTACAAATTTCGATATTTTCTTCAAGTGGCTCTTCACTCAAATCAATCATATGCGAGCTATATAAGGGCTTTCCTGTTTCTTTAAAATGTACTTCGCTAGCATCTAAAAGCCCGTCAATCCAAGGTAATAATTTTTTTGCACAATGATCAGTATGTAAAATTACTGGAACTCCATAAGCTTCTGCCAATAAATGCACATGTTTTGCACCTGCAATACTACCTGCAATAGCTGCTTTTTGATTAGCATTATCTAAACCCTTACCAGCATTAAATTGACCACCTCCATTAGAAAACTGAATTATAACGGGTGCATTTAAATCTCTTGCGGTTTCCAAAACTGCGTTTATCGAGTTAGAGCCTACAACATTTACCGCTGGTAAAGCAAATTTTTTCTGCTTTGCTAATTTAAATATTTCTTGAACCTCATGTCCCGTTGCTACTCCTGGTTTAATATTATAGCTCATTTGTGGTTTTTAGTTTTAGTTAATTTCAATTAAATTCAAAAATAATTAATTTTTAATTAAGGCATGACTTCTTTTTTTTTAAAAGAGATAAATTGTAATATTAAAAAGGATAATTCACACCTATGTTGTATACTGCATTACTAAAATTGTAATTATTAAACCATCTGGTTTTATCACCAAATGAAGGCTCGTAAGTTTTAAAACCTACATCAAATCTTAATACAAAATATGAAAAATCATACCTTAAGCCAAAACCACTACCAATAGCTAGATCTTGAAAGTCATTTAAACTGGTAAAAGTTGCATTTTCATCCTCAACATCATCTAAAACATTAAAAATATTACCTGCATCTACAAAAAAAGCACCTTTAAAATTACCTGATAACGTAAATCGATGTTCTAAACTAAATGCTAATTTGAAATTGGCTTCGTTAAACTCGCTATTTAAGCTTAAACTCCCTGGACCTAAATCAAAGGCTGTCCATGCCCTGTTATCATTAACCCCGCCTGCAAAAAAACTTTTTACAAATGGCACAGATTTAGAGTTTCCGTAAGGCAAGGCCAACCCAACGTAACTACGTACGGCAAATGTATTATTTAGACCTAAACTCCAATGTTTTATATAATTAAATTCGGCACGTGCATATTGTGAATAATTAACTCCAAACAACTGGCTATTATTATCATTAAACAACCTTGAAACTAATGCTGCTGCATTACCCGCCAATTCTATTTTTGCTCTAAAGGACGAAAAACTAGTGTCGGAATAACCTTCTTGATTATTTTTAGAAAACTCATAACCCGAACTAACTATTAAGTTGTTTTCTATCAACCTATTTCGTCTTTCATTTATACTGTTAACCGTTTGAAATGCGCTAGGATTTAACTGCATAAAACTTAAGTCTTGAACTACCGTATTTAAAAAGTTTACAGATTGATTTATATCTAAACTCCTATTTCCTAAATCATCAGTAATAATAAATGCGCTAGGTGTGTTATATTCATTTAAAGCCACATTTTGAAGTCTAGAAAATGAAGTTTGAAAAATGTTAAAATAATTTTCAGGGTTAATATTATTGACAAATTGCACACTAAGTACATCTAAACTACTTTTTAACTGAGGTTTTGATTTCCATTTATAATTAAAAACACCATTTACAGTTTGCCTATCTAGTCCTATATTTGTTTGATTAGTATAACCTAAAGATATTTGAGTGGTTGGCGCATACCTTTTAGGTATAATTTTTCTTAAATTTATTGGAAACAAAAATCTTGGAATTTTTATTTCGGCATTTAAGCCAAGCTCATTAATATCAAAAAAACTTTCATTAGAGCTGGTAGCATCTCTAGACGAACCTACCGAACCTAACATTGAAATACGTAAAACCTCGGCTCCTCTAAATATATTTTGAATTGACACTGATGTATTAAGTGCCAAACCAACCGATTGTATATCATTTTGAGAAATAGTAGGTTCAAAACTTAGTTTTACACGTTTTAATGGCGTTAAAAATATTGTAGCATTTAATGTTGTATCTGCTAGATTTTCTTTAAAATTAATTTTAGGATACTCAAATGTATTTAACAAACTCAAAAAACGAAGTGATTGCACCCTGTCCTTATCCCTATACAATGAATCTGAATGTAAAAAAACGGCATCAACTATAGCTTGCGGCCTATATTTAAGCTTATCAAAACTAAGCAGTGTAAAGTCTTTATACTTAACTTTATTGTTAAAATCAGCCTTTTTTATTGTATTTTTATAATCTGTTATC
>CALDUQ010000091.1 GCA_937924845.1 uncultured Flavobacteriaceae bacterium | reverse complement strand
ATAGTAAGTCCAATGTATGTTGTGTTTAGTTTAAAAGACAACCTAGATTTATCGTTTTTTGAAAATATAATAACAACTCACTTATTTAAGCATTTAGTTAAAGTTGGTTGTTCAGGTAGCGTTAGAGATAGTTTAAATTTTGATGATTTAGAAAATTTCACATTAAAAATCCCATCATTAAAAGAACAAACCAAAATTGCTAATTTCTTATCAGCCATAGATAATAACATAGTCTTGGTTAATACCAAAATAGAACACACAAAAACCTATAAAAAAGGCTTGTTGCAACAAATGTTTGTGTAAAAAACAAAAAAACAATGGCATATAATAAATATATACTTACATTTGCGGCAACAGTACACACCACGCTACCCATCAGAACAGCGTCCCAGGGTGTGTCTTTTGCTTTTATAGCCTTTATAAACAGGGTAATTCTTACCTTAAAAAGTAGAAATAATGTTTACTAAAGAGGCTAAAACCATACAAGAGCAAATAGAATTGCTACAGGAAAGAGGTTTAATAATTTCAAAACCCAAAATTGCTCAAAAGTATTTGCAAAACATAAGTTATTACCGTTTGGGCGAGTATTGGTATGTAATGCAATCCGACAAAGAAAACCACATTTTTAAACCCAATAGTACGTTTGAAAACGTTATTGCTCTCTATAATTTTGATGCAGAATTACGCTTGCTTTTATTTGATGTTATCGAAAAAATAGAAATTAGTTTACGCACAAAATTAATTTATCACTTATCCTTAGAGTTTGACCCTTGGTGGTTTCAAAATTTTGAATTGTTTTCTGATAGTAGAGCTTTGGTTAAAACCTTATCTTCACTAGAAGAAGAAATAAGCAGAACAAAAGATAAAGCCATAAAAAATCATTTAAAAAAGTACAAAGACGACAAACGCTTTCCGCCCGCTTGGAAATCTTTAGAACAAACTAGTTTTGGTGGTTTATCTAAATTATATGGTAACTTAAAACATACTACCCAATCAAAAGATATTATTGCCAAAGAATTTGGAGCAGTAAACCACACCTATTTACCTAGTTGGTTACAATCTTTAGCGCAAATCCGTAATTATTGCGCACACCATACCAGGCTTTGGAATAAAAATTTACCAGGAACAGTTAGGCTACTTTCTAAACCACCTAACAATTGGGTTGAAGACGTACCAAAGCAGCACGAGTTTAGCAAACTTTATGTTCATATGTGCTTAATGAAATATATGCTAAACACCATTAAACCAAATAATTTTACAGAAAGATTAGCAACGTTATTCGAGAAATACCCAAATGTAGACCCAGACGCATTAGGAATGAAAGAAAATTGGAAAAACGAATGTCTTTGGAAAATAGAATTTGAAAGCTAATTGATTAAAAACAAATGAGTACACAACCAGAACAAGTATTAGAAAATCAGTTGATAGAACAGCTGTCAAATCAAGGCTATACAAAAGTTAGTATTCCTGATGAAGCTACATTATTAACTAATTTAAAAACGCAGTTAGAAAAGCATAACGGCATTACGTTTACAGCTAAAGAATTTGAGCGTGTATTAAACATACTAAGCAAAGGTTCTGTATTCGAAAAAGCCAAAACACTACGTGAAAAACAGCATATTGTTAGAGATAATGGCGACAACTTATATTTTGAGTTTTTAAATACCGAGCATTGGTGTCAAAACCAATATCAAGTTACCAATCAAGTCACTATTGAAGGTAGTTATAAAAATCGCTACGATGTTACTTTATTAGTCAACGGTTTGCCACTAGTGCAAATAGAATTAAAGCGTAGAGGCTTAGAAATGAAAGAAGCCTTTAATCAAATAAACCGTTATCAACGACATTCGTTTGGTGCTAAATCTGCCTTGTTTCAATACGTGCAAATATTTGTAATCAGTAACGGTGTAAACACCAAATACTATGCAAATAACAGGCATCAATCATTTAAACAAACATTTTATTGGACAAATAACGAAAACAAACGTTTAACCAATATTTTAAACGGTTTTACTAGTGAGTTTTTAGAGCCTTGCCATATCTCTAAAATGATATGTAAGTACATTGTGTTAAACGAAACGCATAAAATATTAATGGTGCTAAGACCCTATCAATATTATGCCGTAGAAAATATTATAGATAAGGTAAAAAACAGCACACACAACGGTTATATTTGGCATACTACAGGTTCGGGTAAAACGCTTACTTCTTTTAAAGCAAGTCAAATCATAATGAAAATGCCACAAGTTAAAAAAGTGGTATTTGTAGTAGATAGAAAAGATTTAGATTACCAAACCACCAAAGAGTTTAATAGCTTCTCTAAAGGCAGTATAGATGGCACAGATAACACAAAAGCATTGGTAAAACAATTTAGTGACGATACGAAGATTATTGTAACTACCATTCAAAAATTAAATACAGCCATCAGCAAAAAAAACTATTTAGCCAAGATGGAAAAAATGAAAGATGAACGTGTCGTCTTTATTTTTGATGAATGTCATCGAAGTCAGTTTGGAGAAACACACAACCGTATAAAAGCATTTTTTAATAACTTTCAAATGTTTGGTTTTACTGGCACGCCAATATTTGCCGATAATGCAGTTAAAAACGAATTAGGGAAACGTACTACTAAAGAGTTGTTTGGCGAGTGTTTACATAAGTATGTAATTACAGATGCCATTAAGGATGAAAATGTGTTGAAATTTGCAGTAGAATATGTTGGAAAATATAAGAAAACAAATGGGTCGCTGAGCGAAGTCGATGCGACAGAAATAGATATTGAAGTAGAAGATATTGACCGTAAAGAGTTAATGGAATCGCCAAAACGACTAGAAAAAATAGCCGATTATATTTTAGCAAATCACAACCGTAAAACACATAATAAAGAATTTACAGCTATGTTTTGTGTAGGCAGCACAGATATGTTGGTTAAATATTATGATATTTTACACCGTAAAAAAGAAGCAGGTGAGCATAATCTCAAAATAGCAACCATATTTAGCTATGTCGCTAACGAAGACGATGCAGATGCCAACGGTTATATTCCAGAAGAAGTTTCGGTAGTTGAAGAGTCACCAGCTTTATATGGATTACATCTCCACAAAAGAGATAAGCTAGAAAGTTATATTGGGCATTATAATGAAATGTTTGGTGCTAATTTCTCTACAAAAGACAGTCAATCATTTTACAATTATTACAATGATATCTCGCAAAAAGTAAAAGAGCGTAAAATTGATATTCTATTAGTAGTAAATATGTTTTTAACTGGTTTTGATAGTAAAACCTTAAACACGTTATATGTCGATAAAAATT
Organism: uncultured Flavobacteriaceae bacterium; assembly: GCA_937924845.1. Classification (GTDB taxonomy): domain Bacteria; phylum Bacteroidota; class Bacteroidia; order Flavobacteriales; family Flavobacteriaceae; genus CALDUQ01. The sequence continues at coordinate 27,722 of CALDUQ010000091.1, read as the reverse complement.
TAAAGTATCACGGCTTAATACAAGCCTATTCACGTACCAATAGAATAATAAACGAACAGAAGTCACAAGGTAATATTGTAGCTTTTCGTAACCTCAAAAAAGTAACAGACGAAGCTATTACACTTTTTAGCAACAAAGAAGCTATTGATGTCATTATAATGGAACCTTATGAAGATTATGTGCAGAAATTTAATGAAGCACATCATAAACTTGTTGAATTAGTTCCTACTGTTGATAGCGTTAATGAACTAGTAAGCGAAGAAGATGAGTTAAATTTTATTAAAGCGTTTAGAGCCTTAATGCGCTTAAAAAATACAATGACAACTTTTGCTAACTTCAATTGGGCAGACTTAGATATGACAGAACAATTGTTTAACGATTATAGAAGTAAATATCTTGATTTATGGCAAAAAACAAAATACGATACTGAAAAAGAAAAAGTATCAATTCTTGATGACGTAGACTTTGAATTAGAGCTAATTCATAGAGACGAAATCAATGTTACTTATATTTTAAAATTGCTATCAACTTTAAAAGACGGAAAACAAGAAGATCAAGAAGCTAAGAAAAAAGAAGTCGTTGATTTATTAACTGGAGAAGCTAACTTAAGAAGTAAGCGAGAACTAATAGAGAAATTTATTGAAGATAACTTACCTGCAATCGATGATTCTGAAGCCATACCACAAGAGTTTGAAAAATTTTGGAGTGCCGAACAGCATAAAGCGTTTGAAGTATTTGTAAAAGAAGAAAATCTATCATCAGAAAAAACACAAAAACTTATTGAAAATTACCTCTATGCAGAAAGAGAGCCGCTACGTGATGAACTATTAGATTTAATAGAAGGAACTAAACCAAACGTTTTAAAACGGAAATCAATAGGCGATAGAATATTAAATAAAGTCATAAACTTTGTAGAGACTTTTATTAATGGAATGGATGTCTAAACTAATCATAAAAAAAAGACATATTTTTACATAAGTATAAACCTCTTTAATTAAAAAAAATAAAAAAGCTCAGGATTAAATTTAATCCTGAGCTTTTTTTTATTTAAAAACATACAACAGTTTACTAGTTAATAACAACACATAAAGCAACACAACACTAACTATCCCCCTATATGCACCCCTAAAAACGAAAAAAAGCCTTGAAAATCAAACGATTAACAAGGCTTTTAGTACTGAAGGCGGGACTTGAACCCGCACGGCCATAATGGCCATTGGATTTTAAGTCCAACGTGTCTACCAATTCCACCACTTCAGCATTATATTTTAAGGTAGATCGAGCGAAAGACGGGATTTGAACCCGCGACCCCCACCTTGGCAAGGTGATGCTCTACCCCTGAGCTACTTTCGCAGTTATGTTTAAGAACGTCTCTTTGTTAAGAGAGGTGCAAATTTAGTGCTTTTATTAAAATTTCAAAATCTTTTTTAAATTATTTTTAAATTATTTTCACCCTTAACACTTAACTTACTACAAGTAAATAATTTACCAATTATTTTTTTACCAACATCCGCTTAATTTCATTAAGTTTCATTAACGCCTCAACAGGTGTTAAGGTATTAATATCAATATGAAGTATCTCGTCTTTTATATTTTCAAGCAACGGATCATCCAAATTAAAAAAACTTAACTGCATATCATCATCTAAAGATTTTACTTTATCAACCAATTCATCACTAGCATGTGACTTTTCTAATTGTTTTAAAATTTTATTAGCGCGTCGTATCACTTGTTGTGGCATACCTGCCAATTTTGCTACATGAATACCAAAACTATGCTCACTACCTCCTGCTACTAGTTTTCTTAAAAAAAGAACATTATCTTTTAATTCTTTAACCGAAACATTAAAATTTTTAATTCTATCAAAAGTTTGTGTCATTTCATTTAGCTCATGGTAATGCGTAGCGAATAATGTTTTTGCTTTTGCAGGATGTTCATGTAAATACTCACTAATAGCCCAAGCAATTGATATACCATCATAAGTACTTGTACCGCGCCCTATTTCGTCCAAAAGCACTAAACTTCTTTCTGACATATTATTTAATATCGATGCCGTTTCATTCATCTCAACCATAAAGGTTGATTCGCCCATTGATATATTATCACTCGCCCCTACTCTAGTAAAAATTTTATCTACAAGCCCTATTCTAGCGCTTTGCGCTGGTACAAAACTACCTATTTGAGCCAATAATACTATAAGTGCGGTTTGCCTTAAAATAGCCGATTTACCCGACATATTTGGCCCAGTAATCATTATAATTTGTTGTGTATCTCTATCTAAAAACACATCATTAGTAATATAGGTTTCGCCAAGCGGCAATTGCTTTTCAATAACAGGATGTCTGCCCGCTTTTATTTCTAATTCAAACGAATTATCAATACTAGGGTAAACATATGCATTATCTTTTGCCAATTGTGCAAAACCACATAAGCAATCTAATTGAGCTACTAAGTGCGCGTTTTGTTGCACAGGTTTTATGTATTGCCCCATCCAAGTTACAAGCTCGGCAAACAGTTGCTGCTCAATAGCCGCAATACGCTCTTCGGCGCCCAATATTTTATGTTCATATTCCTTTAGCTCTTCAGTAATGTAACGTTCTGCATTCACTAAAGTTTGCTTCCTAATCCATTCCGTAGGCACCTTATCTTTATGTGTATTACGCACCTCAATATAATACCCAAACACATTATTTGATGCAATTTTTAATGAGGTAATACCAGTACGTTCACTTTCGCGCTCTAACATTTTATCTAAGTAATCCTTACCCGAAAATGCCAAATTACGAAGTTCTAATAATTCGGCAGAAAAACTTGAGGCTATTGCGCCACCTTTAAGTATATTAACTGGCGCATCTTCATTTAAGGTTTCCTTAATTTTTTCGCGCAAAACATTACAATTGTGTATGCGATCACCCAAAACCTTCAAAGCTTCATTGTCACTATTTACAGCTACCAATTTTATAGGCGCAATAGCCTCTAAAGAGTTTTTTAATTGAATAACCTCGCGTGGCGACACTTTTGCAGTGGCAATTTTAGAAATCAATCGCTCAATATCACCTATTTTTTTTATATGATTTTGAATATCAAATAGTAAATCTGGGTGATTTAAAAAGTAATCAACCACATTATGCCTAGATTGTATTTTTTGAGCATCCTTTAATGGTAAGGCCAACCAACGTTTTAATAAGCGTCCGCCCATAGGCGAAATGGTTTTATCAATAACATTAATAAGCGTTACTGCGTTCATGTTATTTGAGTTATACAACTCAAGGTTTTTTATGGTAAACCTATCCATCCACACATAATCATCTTCAGCAATTCTATTTACCGCTGTAATGTGTTTTAATTTATGGTGTTGGGTTTCGGCAAGATAATGCAATATTGAGCCCGATGCCACTATACCTTGCTTAAGCTCGGAAATTCCGAATCCTTTAAGTGAGTTGGTTTCAAAATGCTTTAACAAAGTTTCATTAGCATAATCATCTTGATACACCCAATCATCTAAATAAAATGTATGAAAATCGGCTCCAAAATCATCCAAAAAGTCTTTTCTTTTTTGCTTAGGAATTAAAACCTCGCTCGGATTAAAGTTTTGTAACAATTTATCAATATAATCTTTATTGCCTTGTGAAGTTAAAAACTCGCCTGTCGAAATATCTAAAAATGCAACGCCTATTGCATGCTGCAAATTTCCTTTTTGAGAGGCAAAATATACAGAAGCCAAAAAGTTATTAGATTTAGAGTGTAACACCTCATCATTTAATGCCACTCCTGGTGTTACTAACTCGGTAACACCACGTTTTACTATAGTTTTTGTTTGCTTAGGATCTTCTAACTGGTCGCAAATAGCTACACGTTCGCCAGCCTTAACAAGCTTTGGCAAGTATGTATTTAATGAATGATGCGGAAAACCTGCAAGTTCGGTTTCGTTTTCAGAACCTGCACCTCGCTTGGTTAAAATAATATCTAATATTTTAGAGGCTTTTACAGCATCACTACCAAAGGTTTCGTAAAAATCTCCAACTCTAAATAATAATAACGCATCAGGATATTTTACCTTTATCGCATTATATTGCTGCATTAAAGGGGTTACTTTTTTTGCTTTTTTAGCCAATTGTTTTCTATTTTATTACAATTTGGCTAAAGTAAATATTATTAAGAGGTTAATAAAGCAGACTTATAAGAAGTTATTTACAAGTCTTATAAATTAATCCTTTTTACTTTTACCTGATACCACAATAACAAGTTCACCTTTAGGAGGTGTATTGGTGTAATACTCTAAAACAGACTGCAAAGTACCCCGTTTAGTTTCTTCATAAAGCTTTGTCAGCTCTCTTGAGACCGACGCTTTACGATTTTCGCCTAGATATTCACAAAAATGCGTTAGAGTTTTTACTAACTTATGTGGCGATTCGTAAAATATCATAGTACGTGTTTCTTCTGCCAAAAATTTTAACCGCGTTTGTCGCCCTTTTTTAACTGGTAAAAAACCTTCAAACACAAATTTATCATTTGCCAAACCAGAGTTTACAAGTGCTGGCACAAAGGCTGTAGCTCCTGGCAAACACTCTACAGCAATGTTTTGGGCAATACAAGCTCTTGATAATAAAAACCCTGGATCGCTAATCGCTGGTGTACCCGCATCACTAATTATTGCGACCTCAACTCCCGATTGTATTTGCCTAACAATTTTTTCTACAGTTTTATGTTCATTATGCATATGATGCGATTGCATTTGCGTATCAATATTATAATGACTTAGTAACTTACCAGACGTTCGGGTGTCTTCTGCTAAAATCAAATCTACAGATTTTAAAACCTCGATAGCTCTAAACGTAATATCTTTTAAATTACCTATGGGTGTTGGTACTATAAACAGTTTACTCATATAATATAACAGCTAATACTAACTAAATTTAGTTTTTATAAAGCTCAAAAATAAGGTTTCGTACTGCTCTAACCCAATCCAATTATTATATTTTACCTTTACGTTGTTTTTTATCAATGTTACAGCATTTTTATAAGAATCACATTCTTTTAATTTCGCTAAAACTTTATTATAATCAAAACGACTGCCCTTAAAAAGCTGATTAATTATTTCTTTTTCCTTCGGAAATTTAAAATCATTCAAATCATATTTTGTAACAGTTGTTGCAATCCCCAGGCTAGATGTTACGTCTTTAAAATCATTTTTGCATCCTGTTTTATTTGGCAATAAATCATTTAACAAATCATCTACCTGTTGTGTTTCATGAGGCATTTGCGCCACCATATCTTTAATTTTTTCCATTACAGGTTCCATAATGTCATCGGCAGAATCATCTAAATTGACATAAGTTTTACTATCAACCTCTACCGTGTCGGTCACATTATTATTAAATGCTGTGCCTAACATATTAAAAAAAGAAGAATCACTACCTAAAGTAGGCTGATTACTTAAGGTATTTGCTTTTGTATATTTAAGTACGGTTAGGGTTTCGTATAACTTGTTAACATTTTTATGCATTTCATTTACATCAATATTCCCTTTTAATTTTAAGATTTGTTCTGCTATTTGTATTAATTCAGTTTCTATCTTTTTTACCATAGCTTACCACTTTTTTTTAAAAAAATTAAATGCTGTTTTCAAAGATACAAAACCCCTTTTTTAAAATAAACAAACACTTACTCTTTAATATATGTTCCAAATCGCTCAAAATGGCATGTATAGCCATTAGGATTTTTAAATAAATAATCTTGATGCTCTGCTTCAGCTGGCCAAAATGTACTATAAGGCTCTAGTGTTGTTACCACTTTAGTTTCCCAACGCTTGGAGTTATCAACCATGGCAATAACTTCTTTTGCTATTTTTAGTTCGTCTTCATTTTGAAAAAAAATAGCCGACCTATAGCTTGCGCCCTTATCATTTCCTTGCCTATTTACTGTAGTTGGGTTATGTACTCTAAAAAAGTAATCTAATATATTTTTAAAAGATGTTACACTAGCGTCATATTCAATTTCAATACCTTCGGCATGACCTGGATGATTGCCGTAAGTAGGATAGTCGTTATCGCCTCCTATATAGCCTACTTCTGTATTTAAAATCCCTGGTTGTTTTCTAAACAATTCTTCTATTCCCCAAAAACAACCACCTGCAACATATGCTCTTTTTAATGTATCCATAATTAAAATTTTATTTAAATACTTAGTCGAGATAAACCTATATTATCTACAAATAAAAAACCCATCATTAAAAAAATTAATGATGGGTAAATATAATTAGTTTTTAGTTTAATTAAAAACTATAACTTAATCCTAAAGTCCAAAATGTTTGTAAATCATTGTCGGCATCTTTTAAAGCAACACCTTGAGCATTTGCTGCTTCTTGTTTACTGCTTCTTAAACCAAAATCAAAACCTACACCAATTTTTTTCCATAAAGTGTAAGCAAAAGAGTTAGTCCAATTCCAGTTAGACAAGTCACTATCTTCATAACTAATAAACGTATTGAAGTTTGTTTTAAAATCGATAGCTCCAATTTTTCTAGTATAATCTGCTATCAATTTTCCGCCTAAAGAGGATTGAAAAACAGCATCGTTTTTACTAAACACAAAACTGTAAGTTCCTGGATGCATAACTACAACTAAATTTTTAATTGGAGTCCAAGTAAAACCAACACCTAAATCTAGGTATCCAGGATCATTAAAATTATTTAAAACAGTAGTTCTGTACTCACCTAATGCTGAATATGCCCATTTTGAATTTATATTTCTACCATATAAAGATGAAATATTAAAAATATCTGTAGCTTCAATAAAGCCATCTTCATCAGTAGCATCATCTCTGTTGTCTATTTTTACCCAAGCTAAATTAAGTGTAGCTGAATTTCTCCAGAAAAACTTTTCTTGAATTAAATTTGCATAACCATTTAATGTAAACCCAATATTACCTGATGAGTTGTTTGGAAAATTTTGAGTATAAGAGTTTCTAAATTCAGATATACTTCCTCCTATGGTTCCAAAAACACGTGTACGCCATCCTGGTAAAGCGTCAATTTTAGCTTGCAATGCATTAGCTTCAGCTTGAGCTGCATCAGCAACTTTTTGCTTTTCAGCTTTTTCCTTAACTAACTCTTCTTTAGTTTGTGCATAACCAGTTGTTAATGCTAAAGAGAAAATTGCTAATAATACTATTTTTTTCATTACTTATTTTTTATAATTTTTGGCAAAAGTAATTTAGCTTTTTTTGCTGAGCAACATAGGCTTATAAATAAACAGAAAACTTCGACAAGTTGTCATTATTTTCGTTTAAACAAAGGTACTGATGAGCAAGCTTCGCCATACATAATAGATTTTGCCGTTTGCATCAATTTTGCGGTAAGTTGTATATAGGCATTTGGCGGTACTGGCTTATTTGCACAACCTTTTATAATCACTGGTTTATCTTGGTACGGCGTCACATCTAGATCATCAATAATATCTTGATATATTGCGGTTTCTAATTGCTCAAGATTTCCAACAACTATACGATTAGCATAAGGCTGTAACGCTGTAGTAATTAACATATACGCCCACCCTGGTATTATTGCATCGGTACTGCAAAACAAGGCTACATATTGCGATTGGTATTGCTCCCAATTATTAGCTTTAATATGCTTACGAAATTCTTTTTCACGAAGAATTAAGCCTTCAAACAGCCAATTTTTAATATCAATAACAACACGTTTTTCTGGAGGATAATAATCTTCCAAATCAATAGTAACCAACTTACTATTTGCGACGCGATTTACAATAAGGTTATCCATTATTATAGCATACCTAGTTCTAACTTTGCTTCTTCGCTCATTAAGTCTTGAGTCCAAGGCGGATCAAAAGTGATTTCGACCTCTGCGGTTTTCACTTCTTTAATTGAGCGTATTTTTTCCTCTACTTCAACTGGTAAAGTTTCGGCAACAGGGCAATTTGGTGTTGTTAAAGTCATGAGTACTTTTACATCATAATTTTCATTAACAAGTACATCGTAAATTAACCCTAATTCGTATATATCAACGGGAATTTCGGGATCATAAATAGTTTTTATAACCGTTACTATTTTTTCGCCTAGCGCATCTGTATCTATTGTATCCATTTTATTAATTTAGTTGTGACTGAAATGCGATTGCATATAATTTAATTTGCTTAACCATACTTACTAAGCCATTTGCACGCGTTGGCGACAAATGCTCTTTTAGTCCAATATCATCCAAAAAACTGGTGTTAGCATCAATAATATCTTGTGGTGATTGGTTTGAATATACGCGTAATAAAATTGCAATAATACCTTTTGTAATAATAGCATCACTATCTGCCTTATACTCAATAGTATTATTTTTCAATTCGGCATGAAGCCAAACTTTACTTTGACAACCTTTTATTATATTATCATCTGTTTTATGTGCATCATCAATAATTGTAAGTGATTTACCAAGCTCTATCATGTATTCATAACGTGCCATCCAATCGTCAAACATTGAAAACTCATCTATAATATCGTTTTGTATTTCTGTTATTGTCACTTTGAAATTATTTTTTAGCAAAACTACAAAAAGTAGCTACTATATTACTTTTTATTTTTCTTTTAAGCGATATCTATATTCTATCCGAAACAAACTCTACTTTAGTTTTGCCGTGGGCTTTTGGAGCGCCATTTTCATCGAGATTAACCATTGTTATTTTATCTACGCTTAAAATTGGCTCGTGCGTCATTTTATTTCTAACCTCACATTTTAACGTTAATGAGCTTTTACCAAATTTTAAAACTTCAATTCCAATTTCTATAACATCACCTTGACGAGCTGAGCTTTTAAAATTAATTTCGGACATGTACTTGGTTACCACTTTTTTATTTTCAAGCTGTATAATACAATACAAAGCAACTTCTTCATCAATCCACGCTAAAAGTTTGCCTCCAAAAAGGGTTTCGTTAGCATTTAAATCTTCGGGTTTAACCCATTTTCTGGTATGAAATCTCATAACGTTTATATTAATAATATAACTTATCGGTATTTAGGTTTAAAAACCTTTGGGTTGCAATATGTGTGCTAAACCATGTTATTAAAACCCCAGATAAAAAGACCACTAAAAACAAGCCTGCTATTAATATGGGTTGACTTAAAAGTTGTATTTCTGGAAATGTTAAATCTAAATAATATAACACTACTGCTAATGCTATTAAGGCTAAAAAAGCACCTAATATACCCAATCTAATGCTTCGCCAAACAAATGGACGACGTATAAAGCGTTTTGTTGCTCCTACCATTTGCATGGTTTTAATTGTAAATCGTTTAGCATAAACCGCTAAGCGTATTGAACTATTAATTAACAAAATTGCAATTAGCGCAAATACACCGCTTATAACAAGCACCCAAAAACTAATACGTTTTACATTATTATTCATAATAACAACAAGATCTTTATCGTATTTTATATCGCTAACAAAGGCTTTTTGTACAATTGTTTTTGACACACTATCTAAATATTGTTTTGTAACATATTGAGCTTTAAAATTAACGTCTAATGAGTTTTGTAAAGGATTATAGCCTACTACATCCAAAAAATCTTCACCGTATTCTGTTTTTAAAAAATCAGCTGCTTTTTCTTTTGACACATAAGTCACAGTTTTAGCATATGTTGATAATTTTAAGCTATTTTTTAGTTGATTAATTTCAACATCCTTTGCCGAGTCATCAAAATACACATTTAATTGTACTTGTTCTTTAAAATTATTAGAAATACTATTGGCATTAAGTAGTAAAACACCTAATAAACCTAATAAAAACAACACCAATGAAATACTGATAACTACCGAAATGTAAGAAGATATCAAACGTCGTTTTTGATATGTGTCATATGTTTTACGCATCTATTTTTGTCTATTAGATTATCAAAAGCAAAACTACTACATAATTTTAAACTTTAGAAACTCTTATAATTATTCATAAAACGAATATTAAATATATTTTTTTAACCAATTATTAACATCATAAAAGAAAAAAAATTATGAATTTGCAATCACAAAAGAAAACTGTTTAATTAAAACGCCAAAACCATTTAACATGACTGGAGAAACAAATACAATTGATATTAAATCCATAAATGAAAAAATAGAAAAAGAAAGTGCTTTTATCGACCTTTTAACCTTTGAAATGAACAAGGTTATTGTAGGACAAAAACACATGATAGAGCGCTTACTTATAGGCTTACTTGGTCGCGGACATATTTTACTTGAAGGTGTACCTGGGCTAGCAAAAACACTAGCTATAAACACCCTATCTCAAGCTGTTGACGGTAGTTTTAGTCGTATTCAATTTACACCAGATTTATTACCTGCAGATGTTGTAGGTACACTTATTTACAATATAAAGGAAAATGACTTTTCTATCAAAAAAGGGCCTATTTTTGCCAATTTTGTATTAGCCGATGAAATTAACAGGGCACCCGCAAAAGTACAGTCGGCATTACTTGAAGCCATGCAAGAAAAACAAGTTACCATTGGTGACGAAACGTTTACACTTGACAAACCGTTTTTAGTAATGGCAACACAAAACCCAGTTGAGCAAGAAGGAACCTACCCTTTGCCAGAAGCTCAGGTTGATCGTTTTATGCTAAAAACAGTAATTGATTACCCTAAGCTTGAAGATGAACAACGCATAGTAAGAGCAAACTTAAAAGGCGCTTTCGAGAAAATTAACGCTGTAGTATCTACCGATCAAATAAAAAGAGCTCAAGAAGCTGTTCGTGAAGTTTATATGGATGAGAAAATTGAAAAATACATTCTCGATATAATTTTTGCAACACGATACCCAGAGCGTTATAACCTAGCCGAACTTAAACCACTAATTTCTTTTGGAGCATCACCACGTGGAAGTATTAATTTAGCTACAGCAGCAAAATGCTACGCTTTTATCAAACGTCGTGGTTATGTAATTCCAGAAGATGTAAGATCGGTTGTTTACGATATTTTACGTCATCGAATTGGTATTACATATGAAGCCGAAGCCGAAAACATAACATCGGTAGATATTATAAACAAAATAGTAAATCAAATTGAAGTCCCATAAACAAAGTCAACAACTTTATTTTTAATTAAACTTTAATAACAACAGCGTTACTATTTACTTAAATGGATACTAAAGAATTACTCAAAAAAGTTCGTAAAATAGAGATTAAGACCCGTAAACTGTCTGATCATATTTTTGGAGGTGAGTACCACTCTACTTTCAAAGGACGAGGCATGACCTTTAGTGAAGTTCGCCAATACCAATATGGCGATGATATTAGAAACATTGATTGGAATGTTACCGCCAGAACTAATGAGCCGCATGTAAAAGTTTTTGAAGAAGAGCGTGAACTAACCATGATGCTAATGGTTGACATTTCAGCATCCGAGCTATTTGGCACAGATCAGCAGTTTAAAAACGAAATCATTACCGAAATTGCAGCAACTTTAGCCTTTTCGGCAACGCAAAATAATGACAAAATAGGACTTATTTTATTTACCCAAGAAGTTGAATTATTTATACCGCCCAAAAAAGGACGTTCACACGTTTTGCGTATTATTAGAGAATTGATTGAATTTAAACCGAAACAAAAAACAACAAATATTGCCGAGGCTCTTAAGTTTTTATCAAGTGTTATAAAAAAACGCGCTATTGTATTTATGCTTTCAGATTTTATTGCAGATGATTACAGTCAAACCTTAAAAATAGCAGCAAAACGTCATGACGTAACAGGTATCCGTATTTACGACAAACATGAAGAACAAATTCCTAACTTAGGAATGGTACAAATGCATGACCAAGAAACTAATGAGTTAATGCTAGTAAATACCGCTTCAAAAAAAATACGAACAAATTACGGGGAGTTTTACAAAAACAAGGTCTCATATTTTAAGGAAAGTTTTAATAAGTCGGGAGCTGGTTGTATAAGCTCAAGAGTTGACGAAAGCTATGTTAAAAAATTATTAGGTTATTTTAAACGCAGAGGATAATACTTATGAACTACGAATTTAAAATAAAAAACATCATAAAATTAATGCCAATAAACACCTACAGGTTTACTAAATTAAAAACCTACACTTTTGGGTTAATTGTTAGTTTAGCAAGCCTTACATCATTTGCTCAAATTGAAACCTCAATTGATACCACCGCTATTAAAATTGGCGAACAAATAACTTATAAAGTTGAAGTAAAAAGTGATAGCACTAGCACCATTATATTTCCTGAGGGGCAATCCTTTTTACCTCTCGAAATGGTTACATCCTACAAGGTAGACACTATTAAAGATGATGTTAAACACTATAAATTTATCAAAAAATATGCCCTAACCCAATTTGACTCTGGTGCATATTACATTCCGCAGCAAAAAATAAATATCAACGGCAAATCCTTTTTAACCGATTCATTACGAGTTGAAGTAAATACTATAAAAGTTGACACAATCAAACAAGGGCTTTACGACATAAAACCAATTATTGCAGTAAACAAAGTACAATCCAAATGGTGGATTTACGCTTTAATTATACTTATTGCCTTAATCCTAATAGCATTTTTGTTGTACTGGTTATTTTGGAAAGAAAAAAAACTAACCGAGGAAGAAAAAATCGCTTTACTACCTCCTTATGAACGTGCTAAATTAGCTTTACAAAAACTAGATAATACGCCTTATCTTGAACACCAAGAGGTAAAAGAATATTACTCTGAACTAACATTTATCATTCGATCATATCTCGATGAAAAAGTATATGACCGTGCGCTAGAAAGTACCTCAGCTGAATTAATTTCGAGATTAAGATTACTACGCGAAGGCAATCAAATTGATTTGGACAAAGAAACGATAAACAACCTAGAAAGCATTTTACAACGTGCCGACTTAGTGAAATTTGCCAAATCAAAGCCCGATGTAGAGTTAGCAAAAATGGATCGTAACACTATTGATGTTGAAATTGATCAAGTAAAAGAATCATTACCAGAACCTACAGAAGAAGAAAAACTTTTAGACCTAAAATACCAACAAGAATTAGAACGCAAACAAAAACAGAAAAAAATATACCTTAGCATTGCAACGGGCTTAGGTTTATTAATTGCAACTTATATTGGTTTTGGTTTAAAATATGACTTTAAAACAGTTAACGACACTTTAACACGACAACCCTATAAAATTTTACTTGAAGACGAATGGGTTACTAGTGCCTACGGATTTCCGCCAATTTATATTAGCACACCAAAAGTGTTAAAACGGGTTGACACTTCCAAACAAATCCCAGAAGAAGCAAAAGATAAAATCAATGTAACAGCCTTTGCCTACGGAACATTTAATGACGCTTTTAGTGTATCCTTAAATACAACTTTTATTAAAACACCACCACAAGGTGGCGCTAAACAAAACGATGATACGGAAGAAGAATCTCCGTTTGACCCTGTACTAATTACCGAGCAAGTTTTAAAAAGTTTTGAAGCTAAAGGTGTAAGTAATATTACTGTAAAGCAGGATAAATTTTCAACACCAAGAGGTGCTGAAGGCCTAAAAACACACGGTACATTTAGCATATCTATAAAAGGTAGCAACACTAGGATTGAGGCAAATTATAGCTTATTCATTTTCACAAACAAGCAAACTTTAAAACAAATAATAATAACAACCCCACAAAACGATAGTTACGCCGATAAAATAAAAGCACGTATTATCGACTCGATAGAATTAATTGCAGAAAAAGAAGAAGACACCAAATAAATGATAGACGGAATTCAATTTTTAAACAAGCAGTTGTTTTGGTTATTACTAGTAATACCAATAGCAATAGTGTGGTATTTTTTTAAGCACAAACAAGAAACGCCCGAACTAAAAATATCGTCTCTTAAAGGCTTTAAGATCACAAATTCGGTTTTACCAAAATTAAAACACTTACTATTTGCACTTAGGTTATTGGCCATTACTGCCATTATAATTGCCTTAGCAAGACCACAAACTATTGATGTTTCAACAAAAACAAAAACTACTCGAGGTATTGACATCATTATGGCTATTGATGTATCAGCAAGTATGCTTGCCAAAGATTTACGCCCTAACCGACTTGAAGCGCTTAAAAACGTTGCGAAAGAATTTATTTTAGATCGACCAAACGACCGTATCGGACTTGTTGAATATGCTGGCGAAAGTTATACAAAAACGCCTATCACTAGTGACAAATCTATTGTATTATCATCTTTAAAAAGCATAAAGTTTAATACAGTTATTGCGCAAGGTACAGCTATTGGCATGGGGTTAGCCACATCAGTAAACCGACTTAAAGACAGTAAAGCAAAAAGTAAAATAATTATTTTGCTTACAGATGGCGAAAATAATGCAGGCTTTATTGATCCACGCACAGCTAGCGAGCTAGCTGTTGAATATGGCATAAAAACTTACACCATAGGTTTAGGCAGTAACGGGTTGGCATTATCGCCAATCGGCATACGCCCAGATGGCAGCTTTCAATACCAAAAAGTACAAGTTAAAATTGATGAAGATTTATTAAAAGACATTGCCAAAACTACAGGAGGCAAATACTTTAGGGCCAATAATAATCGTAAACTAAAGGATATTTACGAAGAAATTGACAAACTCGAAAAAACAGATGTCGAAGAATTTAAGTTTTACAACTCCGAAGAAAAATACAGACCATGGGTAATCCTTGCTGGCATACTTTTACTTATCGAAGTTTTATTACGTTTTTCACTTTTTAAAAGCTTTATTTAAATGACACAAAAAGGACTTATCATACAAGCTAGCGCTCGAAGTGAAGGCGACACCAACAAAGTTGTTAACTTACTTAAAGCACAAACTCAATTTGAAGTTTTAGATTTAAATACTAAAAACATCAATCATTTTAGCTATGATTTTAAAAATGAAAATGATGATTTTAAATCCATTTTCAAGCACATGGTCACAAATTACGACACCATTGTTTTTGCAACACCTGTTTATTGGTACTCTATGAGTGGTATTTTAAAAGTATTTTTTGATCGAATTTCAGATTTTTTATACCACGAAAAAGACTTTGGTCGCCAATTAAGAGGCATGCAAATGGCAAGCATTAGCTGTAACAATAATAGTTTAGAAATTGAAGGCTTTAATTTACCCTTTATAAAAACAGCCGAATATTTAGGGATGTCCTACAAAGGGCATCTGCATACTTGGACGCAAAAAAACACAATTGACAACGAAGTAAACAATCGTATTAATAATTTTGCTAAGCAATTATTAGCAAAGGCATAAAAGGAAGAATTTACATATGCAATTAGAAGAAAAAATATGGTTTTGGGCATTATTAAGTATTCCACTAATAATCACCCTTTTTTTAATACTACAACTTTGGAAACGCAAAGTACAGCAAAAGTTTGCTAGTAAAACAATGCTTGCAAAACTTAGCCCAAATAAATCTATTTTTAAACCCGTTTTAAAACTAGTCGTATTAAGCCTAGCATTTGCTTGCTTTACAATTGCGCTTGTAAATCCTAAAATAGGCACAAAACTTGAAACCATAAAACGTGAAGGGGTTGATGTAGTTTTTGCAATTGATGTTTCAAAAAGTATGCTTGCCGAGGATATTGCGCCTTCACGATTAAAAAAAGCAAAGCAATTAGTTACCGAAATTGTACAAAATCTAACAAGCGACCGTATTGGTATTATTGCTTACGCAGGAAAAGCTTTTCCGCAATTACCTATTACAACAGATTATTCGGCAGCAAAGTTATTTCTTCAAAACATAAATACAGACATGCTATCCTCACAAGGCACTGCCATAGATGAAGCAATACAACTAGCAAGAACATATTATAACGACGAAGACCAAACAAACCGCATATTAATTATTATATCTGATGGTGAAGACCACAATGACGCCTCAACAGATATTGCCCAAAAAGCTGCCGAAGAAGGCATAAAAATATTCACGATAGGTGTTGGAAACGCAAAAGGTGGTCCAATTCCTTTAAGAAAAAACGGAAAAATATTAAGCTATAAAAAAGATAGTAAAGGCGAAACGGTAATTACCAAACTTAACGAGGACACCTTAAAAATGATTGCTAATGAAGCTAATGGTCAATATATAAACGGTCAAAACACAAATGCAGCAGTGGCTAACCAAATTAAAACTATTTTAAACAAATTAGATAAAAAAGAGTTTGAAGCTAAACAATTTTCTGATTTTAAAGATCAATTTCAATGGTTTTTAGGTTTAGGCTTATTTTTCTTATTACTTGACATCTTTTTACTAGAACAAAAAACAAAATGGTTAAAACGATTAAATCTTTTTAACGAAAATTTATAACGCTTAAAATTATTATACATGAACAAAGTCATATTATTTATATTTTTAGGTTTTACAACAGTTATTACGTCTCAAAACAATGCTATTACAAAAACTAAAAACGAGGCTAATAATCACATTCATGAAGGTAATAAATTATACAGTTCAAAATTTGAATTGGCCGAAATAGAATACAGAAAAGCACTTTCAAAACTTAACAACAATACTGTTGGAGCTTACAACCTAGCAAACGCATATTACGAAAAAGCGCATTATGACGAAGCCTTGTTTAGGCAAACCGAAGCTGCAAAAACAGCCGCTACTAAAGACGAAAAGCACCGCATTTACCACAACATAGGCAATACACTAATGCAACAAAAAGATTGCAAAAAAGCTGTCGAAGCCTTTAAAAATGCATTAAGAAACAATCCTACTGATGAAGAGTCCCGTTATAACTTAGCTTTAGCACAAGAGTGTGCTAAAAATCAGGGTGGAGGTAGCGATGATGAAAAAGGTGATGACGAAAATAAAGAGGGTGATGATGATAAAGAAAAAAGCGATGGTGATAAAGAGGGTGACAAAGACAAAAAAAATCAAGAAAATAAAGACGATAAAGACAGTAAAGGCAACGATAATAAAGACAAAAAGGATGGTGATGACAATGACGATGACCAAGGAAAACCAAAAGACCAAGGTGATGACAAAAAAGACGGTGACCCTAACCAGCAAAAAAACACACCACAACAGCCTCAACCAGGCAAATTATCACCTCAGCAGGTAAAAAACCTTTTAGAAGCAATGAATAATCAAGAAAAAAAGGTACAAGATAAAATCAATGCCAAAAAAGTAAAAGGCGTTAAAGTAAAAACAGATAAAGATTGGTAATGAAACTAAAACTAATTGTATTTATATTTTTGTTTTCCAATTTTGCAATTGGACAAATAAACTTTGAAGCTAAAGTAAGCAAAGCTCAATTGGGTGCGAATGAACGTTTACGCATAGAGTTTACTATGAATCAAAATGGTGACCATTTTAAACCGCCTAACTTTGAAAATTTTGTTATTGTAGGTGGGCCAAGCCAATCTATTAGAAACTATAACTTAAATGGCAAACGGTCGTTTTCTAAAACGTATTCGTATGTATTAGCTCCTAAAAAAAAAGGCACCTTTGTTATAGGTGAAGCTACTATTGAATATAAAAACAAAACCTACACCTCAAAACCCATTACTATTAAAGTTACTAAAGATGTAGATATTCCTAAAAACCCCAACGACCCAAATTATATAGCATCACAAAATTTACATTTAGTAGCCGAAGTTTCAAACCCTAACCCTTATTTAAACGAAGCTATTACAGTTGTTTATAAACTTTATGTATCTGAAAAAATTGGTGTAGATCGCTGGAATGAAATAGAATCGCCAAAATACAATGACTTTTGGAGTCAAAATATTGACACTAAAATTGAAGCTAAAAAAGGAAACTACAAAGGTCAACCTTATCGCTATGTTATTTTAAAAAAAACCATACTATACCCTCAAAAAACGGGTGAATTAACGATTGAACCTCTTAAATTAGATGTGCAAATAGACGTGCCTGGTAACAGAAGAGATTTTTTTGGCGCTTTACAAAGGAGAGCGGTAAGTAAAAGTGTTACTGCCGGTAGCCGCAAAATAAATGTAAAACCTTTACCTACCGCAGGCAGACCTGCTGATTTTTCGGGTGCAGTTGGCGATTTTAACTTTAAGGTTTCAACCAATAAAACCAAATTAAAAGCCTCTGAAGCATTGTCTGCCACTATAGAAGTATCGGGAAAAGGGAATTTAAAACTTTTTGAATTACCCGAACTAAAACTACCTAATAATCTAGAAAAGTACGAACCAGAACATTCTGAAAAAGTTTCCACAAACTTAGGAGGGATGCGCGGTAAAATATCAGACAATTATACCATTGTACCCTCAGCTCCGGGCAAATACCCAATTCCGCCAATACGTTTTTCTTATTTTGACATAAAAACTAAACGCTACAAAACACTTAATTCAAGCCCTATTGTTATTGATGTTACAGATGCCGACGGAAACAAATCATTTTCTAACAATACGGCTAATACCATAAATAACAAGCAAAATGTTATAAGTAATACTGGCAATAAATTTGCTTCGTTTAAAACCAAAACAAGTTTTAGACCGATAAAAAGCAATCATTTTTTTAAAACTAATTTATTTTGGATTTTATTACTCTTACCCCTATTAACCATACCAATTGTAATTTTAATAAAACAAAAACAGAACTTAAAAGCCAATGATATTGTTGGAAATAAACAGCGAAAAGCTAATAAACTTACTAAAAAATATTTGGGAGCTGCTAAAAAATCCTTAGGCAATAAAGATGAATTTTATAACGCCATGGAACGTGCTTTACATAACTATTTAAAGTATAAACTAAAAATTGAAACTAGCGAAATGCGCAAGGAACATATTGAAGATTTATTAAAAACAAAAGCAGTAACAGCAGCTACTATATCAAAGTTTAATGCCTTATTAAAAAGCTGTGAATTGGCAAGATACTCACCATTTTCAAATGTAGAAATGAAACATGACTATAATCAAGCATCTGCAGTTATTGCTGAGATTGACAAACAAATACGATAACGAATTTATGAAAACTATAATTTATACATTCCTATTATTATGTTTTAGCACTATTAGCTATGGACAAACTAATGAAACCTTATTTAATATTGGCAACGATTTATATAACAAAGGTAATTATGATGCTGCCATACAGAAATATAATGCGATATTAAAATCTGGCAATCATTCACCAGAGGTGTATTATAATATGGCAAATGCTTATTACAAGCTTAACAAAACTGCCGAAACTAATTATTATTTTGAAAAAGCAAAACAACTTAATCCTAATGATGCAGATATCAAAAACAACTTGATTTTTGCTAAAAACATGACTATTGATGTTATTGAAAAATTACCAGAATTAAGCTTTTACAAAACTAAAAGAAACATTATTAATACCTACAGTTTTGATACTTGGGCAATAATGGCTATTGCTTTTATGTTTATAGCTGCCTTATTATTTATAATTTACTATTTTATTTACAATACATCTCATAAACGATTAGCTTTTATAGGAAGCATATTTTCATTTACTACTGCTATTTTAGCTTTATTTTTTGCGTTTCAAAAATATAGTTTTGATGTTAATAACAATCCTGCAATTGTATTTGCTAAAGAAACCGATGTATTAAGTGACCCAAAATTAAGTAGTGAAACTTTATTTACATTACATGAAGGCACAAAAGTTCAGGTTATTGAAAACTATAAAAACGAATGGCAAAAAATTAAACTTGTTGATGGCAAAACAGGATGGATGCCTAGTAATACTATTAAATTATTATCGGAACCATTTTAGTTTTTTTTAACTTAAAATAAAAAAATCCCCAACACTAAAATTAGTATTGGGGATTTTTTATGGAACTATATTTATTTTTAAATATGTATCACTTCATCGTAAGCATCTGCAACAGCTTCCATAACCGCCTCACTCATGGTTGGATGCGGATGGATTGTTTTTAAAACTTCATGTCCTGTAGTTTCAAGTTTACGACCTAAAACGGCCTCTGCAATCATATCAGTAACTCCAGCACCAATCATATGGCAACCTAACCACTCGCCATATTTAGCGTCAAAAATTACTTTTACAAAACCATCTTTCGTACCTGCGGCACTTGCTTTACCTGATGCTGAAAACGGAAATTTACCCACTTTAATATCATAACCTTGCTCTTTTGCTTGTGCCTCGGTTAAGCCAACACTTGCAACTTCTGGCGTACAATATGTACATCCTGGTATATTGCCATAATCAATAGCTTCGACATGCTGTCCTGCTATTTTTTCGACACATAATATGCCTTCCGCGGAAGCGACATGTGCCAAAGCTTGTCCTGGTGTTACGTCACCAATGGCGTAGTAGCCTGGTATATTTGTTTGGTAAAAATCATTAACTAATATTTTATCTCTATCGGTTACAATACCTACGTCTTCAAGACCAATATTTTCGATATTTGTTTTTATTCCAACGGCAGAAAGAATGATATCTGCTTCAAGAATTTCTTCGCCTTTTTTAGTTTTTACAATAGCTTTAACCCCATTACCAGAAGTATCAACATTTGTAACTTCCGCCGAAGTTTTTACTGCAATACCGCTTTTTTTAAACGAACGCTCTAATTGCTTTGAGACATCTTCATCTTCTACCGGTACAATTCTAGGCATATACTCAACAATGGTCACATCGGTACCCATTGAGTTGTAAAAATAAGCAAATTCAACACCTATAGCTCCCGATCCAACAACAATCATCTTTTTGGGTTGTGTTTTAAGTGTCATAGCCTCGCGGTAACCAATCACCTTTTTGCCGTCTTGCGGAAGGTTTGGCAATTCGCGTGAACGTGCTCCTGTTGCCACAATAATATGATCTGCACTATACTCGGTACCATCAACATCTACTTTTTTGCCTGGCTTTAATTTACCATAACCATTAATGATGTCGATTTTATTTTTTTTCATTAAAAACTGAACGCCTTTACTCATGCCGTCAGCTACATTTCTACTACGATTTACAACAGCATCAAAATCTTTATCAGCATCTTTTACAGAAAGTCCGTAAGTCTCGGCATGTTTTAAATATTCAAAAACTTGAGCAGATTTAAGTAATGCTTTGGTAGGAATACACCCCCAATTAAGACAAACACCACCTAAGTTTTCTTTTTCAACAACGGCTGTTTTAAAACCAAGTTGAGAAGCTCTAATAGCTGTAACATAGCCTCCTGGACCACTTCCTAGCACTATAATATCGTATTTACTCATCGTATAATTTTTTCGTTAATTTTAACGCTACGAATTTACAAAACGTAAATTGAAATTTATGAAGAGAATAAAAAATTATTATTCTACTTTATTTTGAATACTATCTTTTGGTATAAACTTAAGCGCTGCACCGTTTATACAATGCCGTTTACCTGTTGTATTTGTTGGGCCATCATTAAAAACATGCCCTAAATGCCCGCCACAGGTTGCACAATGCTCCTCTTTGCGTGCATGCCCTATTTTATAATCAACACTGTAGTCAACACTTTTTTCTATCGTTCTATCAAAACTTGGCCAACCTGTACCCGAATCAAATTTATGCTCGCTTTTAAATAAAGGAGTATTACAAGCGGCACAAACGTAAATTCCATCTTTATAATTTTTATTGAGTGTACTTGTAAAAGCACGCTCTGTCCCTGCTTGACGCAAAACATAATATTGCAAATCTGATAATTGGCTTTTCCATTCTTGATCGGTTTTTGTTACTTCATATTTTTTAGTTGCAGTTTGTGCTGTATTATCGCAACTAAATAATAGTAAAATTAAAAAGACTGAGATGTATGTTTTCATAAATTTTTATGCTTATAGTTAAAAAGTACTTTTAGGTCGAAAAATAAAACACAAACTAACTTACGGCTTCTTTATAAACTTTTAGGCAACGTTCGCGAGCAAATTTATGATCTATAATTTGCGAATTAATATAATTTAAATCATTAAACTCTGGCACCCATTTTTTTATATATTCGAGCTGTTTGTCAAATTTTTCAATTTGAGTGATGGGATTAAAAATCCTAAAGTAAGGTGCTGCATCTACACCACAACCCGCAACCCACTGCCAATTACCTATATTACTTGACAGTTCATAATCATTTAACTTTTTAGCAAAATAGGCCTCACCTAATCGCCAATCTATTAATAAATGTTTACACAAAAAACTCCCTACAAGCATCCTAACTCTATTGTGCATAAAACCAGTTGCATTTAACTCACGCATACCAGCATCAACTAAAGGATAACCTGTAGTGCCATTGCACCATTTTATAAAATCGCCTTCGTTATTTATCCATTTAATTTTGTCGTATTTTGGTTTAAAACTTTTGGTTACCGTATGCGGAAAATGCCAAATAATTTGCATAAAAAATTCTCTCCAAATAAGTTCTTTCAAAAATGTTTTATTTTGTTGCTTATTAGCCTCAGTAACAATTTTTCTAACGCTAACTGTTCCAAATCGTAAATGTGTTCCTAATTTTGATGTGGCGGCTTTCGCCGGAAAATCTCTTTTGTCTTGATATTCAAAAATTAATTGTGGGGTTAAATTATAATTTTCAGCTATATTTTTATTAAAAACAAAACCAATAGCTTCAAGCGTTAAAAACGGATAATGGTGAGAAATTATATTTTGCAATAACTCTTCCGAAGGAAAAAACTTAAATGTACCTAATTGCAGTTTATCTAACCATTTTTTTGAATAAGGTGTATAAACTTTATAGGGTGTATTGTCATTTTTTACAACTTCATTTTTTTCAAAAATAACCTGATCTTTATACGTTTTAAAATGTATACTATGACGTTTTAAAATCGTCTCAATCTCATTATCTCTATTTATAGCATATGGTTCATAATCATGATTGGTGTAAACGGTATCAATTGCGTTTTCTGCAATTAGCTTATTAAATACATCTATAGGCTTTGCATAAAAAAGAGCCAAAGAACACCCTTTACTTAAAAGAATATCATTTAAATGTGCCAACTGAGTATAAATAAAACTTAATCTGGCGTCATTTTTTGGTAATTCGCTAATTATGGTAGGGTCAAAAATAAAAATTGGCAATACATTGCTATGCTTTAAGGCATAAAATAATCCCACATTATCATTCAAACGTAAATCACGCCTAAACCAAAATATATTAATTTTAACGTTATTCAAACTTACCAAATATTTCAATTAATTTTTCTTGTCGGTAATTAAAAATCTCATCCAATTTAGGTTTAACTAAAATAGGATGAACTAATTGCCCAAGTATACCAAATGGCACTTTATAATCAATAATATCTTCCATTTCAACACCACCTTTAATTTCTTTTATAAAATGCTTATGATGCCACAACGTATAAGGTCCAAATCGTTGTTCATCAACAAAGTAATGTTTATCAACAACATGAGTAATTTCGGTCACCCATTTGGTTTTTATACCTAAAACTGGTGTTACAATGTACTGTATGATTTGCCCAGCATACATAGGTTTATCAATTTTGGATAAAATATCAAAACTCATATAATCTGGTGTAATGGTTTTTAAATTTTTAGGGCTTGATAAAAAATCCCAAGCAACATCAATACTAATTGGGAGTTTTAGAATTTTATGTAATTGATATATTTTCATTAAATTGTCTATTATTTTTTTATAAAAATAACAAAAACATTATTTATACTGTTAAATACCAAAGAATATTTGTTGAACTACAATATTTAATATATTTTTAAAAAAAATTCATACTAACACAAATTATTTATATGAAACGAAAAATACTTATAATCGTACCCATAGCATTTTTTATATGTTTTGGGTTTGTATTTTTAAAAAAAAACTTAACATTTAATACAGAAAACAATATTTCTGAATTAAGACAAAAGCATCAATATTTTTTGGACAACAGTCCTTTTAAGGAAACGCAACGTTTAAGTAAAAAGGAGCGTAAAGCAATGTCGCTCCCGCCAAATGCTTTTAATGAAATGCTTTGGGATAGAACCATGGACCCAAACTTAGGCCATCCTAATTTTAAAAATGCTTTAAAAATTCAACATGACTTAATTGAGCAAAGAAAAAATGAAGCCATAGCTTTTTCTTCACCAGGTCAAGACGCTAATAATGTTTGGGTCGAAAGAGGGCCGAGCAATTTTGGCGGGAGAACAAGAGCAATTTTATTTGATCCCAATGACGCAAATAATACACGAGTATTTGCTGGAGGTGTGTCTGGTGGAATTTGGACAAACAATGATATAACTGATGCAGATTCAAGTTGGGTGTTAGTAAAAGATGTTCCAGAAAATATTGCGGTTTCTCAATTTGCGGTTGACCCAAATAACACTAACATTATTTACGCTTCATCTGGTGAGTCATACGTTCAAGGTGATGTTATAGGTAATGGTGTTTACCGCTCTTTAGATGGTGGTATAAAATGGGAAATGATTTTTGGTGGACCAGAAGGAACTTCTGCTTTTAATGGTACTGGAACTGCAATTTTTGTTGACGGCATTTTCTACATCAATGACATCATTACAAGAAATGTTTTTGGTACTACTGAAATTTATATTGCAGCTGTTCAAGGCTTATTTGCTGATGGAGGAGACCCTACAGGGGTTTTAGGTGATGGACAAAGAGGAGTTTATAAATCAATTGACAATGGTGAGTCATGGACAAAACTAATTATTGAAGACCAAGACAACGAAATTAATCCAAATGACTTGGAGCTAGATATCAACAATAATATATGGGTAGCATCTACTTCAACTAACACAGGAGGGCCTAGCGGAGGTCGCATTTTTATGTCTAGTGATGGCGGAGATACTTTCGATTTTATTAATAATATAAATGGTGCAGCTAGAACAGAAATAGAACCATCACAACAAGATGCTAATGTATTTTACATAGCTGCTAATATTGGAGGTGCAGACTTATTTATTACTAGAGATGCTTTTCAAACTATAACACCTCTAAATGAACCTAATGATGCAGATAATGGAATTCCAGCAACAGATTATACTAGAGGGCAAGCTTTTTACGACTTACCAATTGAAGCAGACCCAACAGATGAAAATATAATTTATGTTGGTGGTATCGATTTATTTAGAGGAGAGGTTTTTGAAGACAATAGTGTGTCATGGCAACAAATATCCAGATGGAATAATGGAATCAACAGTAACTCATCCGTAGTACATGCCGATCAACATGCTATTGTATTTAATCCTAGTGATTCAAATCAAGCCGTTTTTGGTACAGATGGCGGGGTATATTTTGGAAGTGATTTAACAATAGCTTCAACTAGCACGACAACAATAACACCAAGAAACAGGGGGTACGCAGTAACACAATTTTATGCTGGTGATATCAATGAAATAGATGGAACTACAGTTGGAGGAACTCAAGATAATGGCTCACCATTTAACCTTACAGGTGATAGTAGCAACGGGGTTGAACCCTATTATGCAGTTATTGGCGGCGACGGTGCTGATGGTCATTTTGACACTGACGGTGATTATTGCATAATAACAACACAGTTTATCAATTACTTTTTTATTGACACTCCTATTGCTGGTGCTACAGATGAATTTGGAGATGCAGCAATACCAACAGTTGAAGCTAATGGGTACAACATTACGAATATAGATGGTGGGAATTTCATAAATGAAGCCGTACTTGATGCTAATCTTGATATTTTATATATTAATGCAGTTAATAATGGTACCAATCAAATTGGCAGATACTCTAATTTAGAGTCTGGCAGTGCTACAGAACAAATTATTACAGACCCTTTATTAAGTAGTAATATATCTGCATTACAAGTCTCTCCACATACAACATCAGAAACGACTCTTTTTGTCGGTACAGATAGCAACCTTCTTCTTCGAATTGATCAAGCTGACACAAACGCTGTTTTTAATGATATTACTGGTGATGAATTTGTAGGATCAGTTTCTGATATTGAACTAGGAGCAGATGAAAATACTATCATGGTAACATTTTCAAACTACGGTGTAACTAGCATATTCTATACCGAAGATGCAGGCGTTACTTGGGTTTCTAAAGAAGGTGATTTAGTTGACATACCAGTTTATGCGATCTTACAAAGTCCTTTTGAACCGAACGAAGTAATAGTTGGAACACATTTTGGCGTATGGCGAACTGATAATTTTTTAGACGAATCACCTAATTGGGTTCCATCCTTTAACGGTATGAGCAATGTACCTGTTAGAGATTTAGATTTAAGAACTTCAAATGCAGAGGTTTTAGCAACGACCCATGGCAGAGGTATGTTTGTAGGTCAATTTATTGAACCATATGGTGATTTAGATGGCGATACAATTTTAAATGCCAACGATAATTGTCCAGATACAGCAAACATTGATCAACTTGATACTGATGGTGATAACATTGGAGATGTTTGTGACAATTGTCCAACTGTAAGTAATTTTGATCAGGCTGATTTTGACGAAAATGGTATAGGTAATGTATGTGAAGATACAGACGGGGATACAATATATGATGAAATTGATAATTGCCCTGATACTTCTAACTTTGATCAATTGGATACAGACACAGATAACATAGGTGATGTTTGTGACAACTGCCCTAATATCACAAATACTAATCAATCAGATATAGATAATGATGGCGAAGGAGATCCATGTGATATGGATATAGATGGTGATGGTATACTTAATAATGAAGACAACTGTCCTAACACTGCAAATCCAGACCAAACAGATACAGATGGTAACGGCGTGGGTGATGCTTGTGATGATTCAGATGCTGACGGTATTAATGATGCTGATGACAATTGTCCAAGTACAGCAAATCCAGATCAAACCGACACCAATGGTAATGGCATTGGTGATGCTTGTGATACAAGCTACGAAGCCCCTTCTAACATATCTATCGAAGTGACTTCTGAAAGTTGCCCTGGCTTAGATAATGGTACTGTTGTTATTGAAACTAACGAAACTTACGTTAATTATACAGCTACCATAACAGATCTAGAATCTCAACCATTAACAAATAACACAGTTACATTTTCTGATTTACCTGTAGGAACTTATACTGTTTGTGTTGCCGTTGACGGAAGAGATTTTGAAAGCTGCTTTGAAATTAATATACAAGCTGCAGAAGATTTAGATATCGATTTTAATGGCGTATTACCAAGTACAACTTCTTTTGCAAGCACGTACAACTTTACAATTAATCAAGGCGCCGCACCATATGAAATTTGGTTTGACAACAACCTTATAAAAACCACTAATTCATCAATAGTAGATGTTGAGCTAACAGGGTCTGGTTTATTAGAAATTGTTTCTAGTGATTTATGTCAAGGTATCTATTCAAAACAAATTGATAATGATATTAATATTTTAGATATAAAAGCATTCCCTAATCCTGTATTGAATGAATTAACTATTACCATTCCTTCAAAACTAAGTTTAAATAACTTAGAGGTCAAACTATTTAATATCACTGGTAAAATTGTTTATAATGCTAATACTACCGTTACAAATAGTATGATTACCTTACCATTTAATACATTATCAAAAGGTATCTATTTTGTAGAATTCACTCTAGAAGGTAAACCTGTAATTTTAAAAATACTAAAATAATAGATTATGAAAATTCAATCAATTAAAACATATATAAGCACTCTAGCAATAACAAGTTTATTGATATATTCCTGCGGAAGTAGTGGTGGCGGAAGTGACAAGAAGAAGAAACATTCTGGATTCACCACCTTTTTATGGATTGTCATGCTTGCAGGTGTTGTTGGAGGT